>NZ_JBEXXK010000026.1:101180-154795 GCF_040630405.1 Streptomyces sp. NPDC005811 | reverse complement strand
CCTGGACGCCATCTGGCGCTCCCTCACCGGGTACGCCGTCGACGAGGAGACCGAGCGTGCACTGACCTCGGTCGCGGCGGTGGCGGCCGCCCTCGGGGAACTCGGCCACGGCGCCCTCACCTTGACCCCGCACCACCGCCGTCCGAGATCCCGCACCGACCCGAACCCCGCCGTTCCCGTGCCCTGTGACGTGTGGCACGATGCTGGCCACCCCCCACCTCCACCGGCTCAGCCATCCCAGGAGACGCTCCTAGTGCAGCAATCCGCCGTCCCGGAACTGGCACACACCCACACCCGGCCCATCCACTGGGTCGCCACCGCCACCGCGGTGGCCGGAGTCGTGGCCCTCTCCTCGATCCTCCAGCCCGGACCCGCGACGGCCGCCCAGGCCTCACCGCCGCACAGCAGCACCGCTCCCGCCCCCTCGGCCACCGCCCCCGCCACCACCGGCGTCGACTTCCCCCTCGACTGCGGCCCCACGGTCAAGCCGATCGTCATGCGGAAGGCCGACGGAGACCTCGACGGCGACGGCAGGCCCGAAACCGTCGCCGCCGTCCACTGCGACGCCCCCATGGGCACCCCGCCCGACGGCGTCTACGTCCTCGCCCAGGCCGCCGGCAGCACCCACGCGCGCGTGGTCGCCACCCTCGTCGACCCCAAGGACCGCACCAACGTCACCACGCTCACCGTCACCGACGGTGCCGTCCTCGCCACACTCCTCGGCTACTCGTCGGCGGACGTGCCCAGTTGCTGCCCCGACCTCAAGGACAGCGTCAAGTGGCAGTGGAAGGACGACAGGTTCATCCGCTCGACACCCGCCGCCGCCCACAGCGTCTGAATCAGGCCATCACGCCCTGTGAGAAATCAGACAACCCTCACGGCCCGTACCTGAACGGTCACTCCGCGTCCGGGCCGTACACCTCGACCCTGTCCGAAACGCGACGTACATGAATGCACTCGCCGGGACACTCCCGCGCCGAGTCCACCACATCCGTCAACAGCGGCAACGGCACCGGCACCGTCGCCCCCTTGGCCTGCAGAAGCTCGTCCTGCGCACTCTTCACGTACGCCAGCCCGTCGATGTCCAGCTCGAACACCTCCGGCGCGTACTGCGCACAGATGCCGTCACCGGTACAGAGATCCTGGTCGATCCAGACCTCCAGCGTCTCCACGCCGACACCGGCCTCCTGCTGCACGCTCATCTCTCCTGCCGTTTGACGCCGAGCCGTACGGGAACGATGCAGGCTCTGACGGGTGTTGAACACTTCGACCCTACCCCCGCCCGCTTCCCAATCATGTTCGGTGGGTATTCCCCTGGCGTGAGGGAGAGCGCAAGGGTGAAGATCGGACACACCCCGACAGTCTTTGTGATCTAGGGGTTTCAATCGACACCCGCCCAGGTAGGGTCTGGAAGCGTCCAGCTCCCCTTGGAGGAGGTGAGGACCGTGGCAGCCCACGACGACGACATGAACCGCGGCATCCGCCCGGGACGAGGGTCCGACGACCCGTCCGGGCAGATTGCCTACCTTGAGCAGGAGATCGCCGTCCTGCGCCGCAAGCTCGCCGACTCTCCGCGACACACGAGGATTCTCGAAGAGCGGATCGTCGAGCTGCAGACCAACCTGGCCGGCGTGTCCGCCCAGAACGAGCGACTCGCCAACACGCTCCGTGAGGCCCGCGACCAGATCGTGGCCCTCAAGGAAGAGGTCGACCGGCTCGCACAGCCCCCGGCCGGCTTCGGTGTCTTCCTCGCGGCGAACGAGGACGGCACGGCCGACATCTTCACCGGAGGCCGCAAACTCCGCGTGAACGTCAGCCCCAGCGTCGAGCTCGACGAGCTCCGGCGCGGCCAGGAACTGATGCTCAACGAAGCGCTCAACGTGGTCGAGGCCATGGAATTCGAGCGGGTCGGGGACATCGTCACCCTCAAGGAGATCCTCGAGGACGGCGAGCGCGCCCTGGTCATCGGGCACACCGACGAGGAACGGGTGGTCAGGCTCGCCGAGCCGCTGCTGGACGTCACCATCCGCCCCGGCGACGCCCTCCTGCTCGAACCCCGCTCCGGCTACGTCTACGAGATCGTCCCCAAGAGCGAGGTCGAGGAACTCGTCCTCGAAGAGGTCCCCGACATCGGGTACGAGCAGATCGGCGGCCTCGGCGGCCAGATCGAGGCCATCCGGGACGCCGTCGAGCTCCCGTACCTCTACCCCGACCTGTTCAAGGAGCACGAACTGCGCCCGCCCAAGGGCGTGCTCCTCTACGGGCCCCCCGGATGCGGCAAGACGCTCATCGCCAAGGCCGTCGCCAACTCGCTGGCCAAGAAGGTCGCCGAGGTGACCGGAGTGGCCGCCGGCAAGAGCTTCTTCCTCAACATCAAGGGCCCCGAGCTCCTGAACAAGTACGTCGGCGAGACCGAGCGCCAGATCCGCCTCGTCTTCCAGCGAGCCCGCGAGAAGGCCAGCGAGGGCACCCCCGTCATCGTCTTCTTCGACGAGATGGAATCCCTCTTCCGCACCCGCGGCTCCGGCGTCAGCTCGGACGTGGAGAACACCATCGTCCCCCAGCTCCTCGCCGAGATCGACGGCGTCGAGGGCCTGCAGAACGTGGTCGTCATCGGCGCCTCCAACCGCGAGGACATGATCGACCCCGCCATCCTGCGCCCCGGCCGCCTCGACGTGAAGATCAAGATCGAGCGCCCGGACGCCGAAGCGGCCAAGGACATCTTCGGCAAGTACCTCACGGAACGGCTCCCGCTGCACTCCGACGACGTCGGCGAACACGGAAACGACAAGACCACCACCGTCCAGAGCATGATCCAGACGGCCGTGGAACACATGTACGCCGAATCCGAGGAAAACCGCTTCCTGGAAGTCACCTACGCCAACGGCGACAAGGAAGTCCTCTACTTCAAGGACTTCAACTCCGGCGCCATGATCGAGAACATCGTGGGCCGCGCCAAGAAGATGGCGATCAAGGACTTCCTGGAAAAGAACCAGAAGGGCCTCCGCGTCTCCCACCTCCTCCAGGCCTGCGTGGACGAGTTCAAGGAGAACGAGGACCTGCCCAACACCACCAACCCCGACGACTGGGCCCGGATCTCCGGAAAGAAGGGCGAACGGATCGTCTACATCCGTACCCTCATCACCGGAAAGCAGGGCGCGGACACCGGACGCTCCATCGACACGGTGGCGAACACCGGACAGTACCTGTAAAGAACAGGGCGGCTGCGGGTGCCCACCACGGGTACCCGCAGCCGACTGTTTTTCAGGCCACGGCTGGAGCAAGGCAATGACGCAAATGATCTCCCCACCGGCACAGAGGCGTTCTAGGCTCTTTCCTACCGCCGGGTTGCGCAGTGCGGAGAGGACGGGCACCGCACCCGCACCGGAGCACCACCGGTATCTGAGCGGCGCCCACGACCGAGGGTGCCGCCGGGCAAGGAGGGCCGCATGACCGTACGGCGAGTAATGGGCATCGAGACGGAGTACGGCATCTCCGTCCCCGGCCACCCCAACGCCAATGCCATGCTCACCTCGTCCCAGATCGTCAACGCCTACGCCGCGGCGATGCACCGGGCCCGCCGGGCCCGCTGGGACTTCGAGGAGGAGAATCCGCTGCGGGACGCGCGAGGCTTCGACCTCGCCCGTGAGGCCGCCGACTCCAGCCAGCTCACCGACGAGGACATCGGCCTCGCCAACGTGATCCTCACGAACGGCGCCCGCCTCTACGTCGACCACGCCCACCCCGAATACAGCGCCCCCGAGGTCACCAACCCCCGCGACGCCGTCCTCTGGGACAAGGCCGGCGAACGGATCATGGCCGAGGCCGCCGAACGCGCGGCCCAGCTCCCCGGCGCCCAGCCCATCCACCTCTACAAGAACAACACCGACAACAAGGGCGCCTCCTACGGCACGCACGAGAACTACCTGATGAAGCGGGAAACCGCCTTCTCCGACATCGTGCGCCACCTCACGCCCTTCTTCGTCTCCCGCCAGGTCGTCACCGGCGCCGGCCGCGTCGGCATCGGCCAGGACGGCCACGAACACGGCTTCCAGCTCAGCCAGCGCGCGGACTACTTCGAGGTCGAGGTCGGCCTGGAGACCACCCTCAAGCGCCCCATCATCAACACCCGCGACGAGCCCCACGCCGACGCCGAGAAGTACCGCCGCCTCCACGTGATCATCGGCGACGCGAACCTCTCGGAGATCTCGACCTATCTGAAGCTGGGCACGACGGCCCTGGTCCTCTCCATGATCGAGGACGGCTTCATCGCGGTCGACCTGGCCGTCGACCAGCCCGTACGCACCCTCCACCAGGTCTCCCACGACCCGACGCTGAAGAGGCTGGTCACCCTCCGCAGCGGCCGCACACTCACCGCGGTGCAGCTCCAGATGGAGTACTACGAGCTGTCGCGCAAATACGTGGAGGAACGGTTCGGGGCGGACGCCGACGACCAGACCAAGGACGTCCTCGGCCGCTGGGAGGACACCCTCACCCGCCTGGAGAACGACCCGATGAGCCTGGCCGGCGAGCTGGACTGGGTCGCCAAGCGGGAGCTCATGGAGGGCTACCGCCGCCGTGACGGCCTCGACTGGGACGCGGCGAAGCTGCACCTCCTGGACCTCCAGTACGCCGACGTACGGGCCGAGAAGGGCCTCTACAACCGTCTCGCGGCCCGCGGGCGCATGAAGCGGCTCCTCGACGAGCCGGAGGTCGAGCGGGCCAAGGCCAAGCCCCCGGAGGACACCCGGGCGTACTTCCGCGGCCGCTGCCTCGAGCAGTACGCCGACGACGTCGCCGCCGCCTCCTGGGACTCGGTCATCTTCGATCTCCCGGGCCGGGACTCGCTCCAGCGCGTCCCAACCCTGGAACCGCTTCGCGGAACGCGAAATCACGTCAAGGAGCTCCTGGACCGCTGCCGCACGGCAGAAGACCTGGTCAAGGTCCTGTCGGGCGGCTGAGCGGGCCCGAGGAAGCTCTCCCGCGGCGGGGTGGAAACCCCGCCGCAAGGGAATCATCGAGGTGGGCCTCGTACGTTGGAGCAACTACGGGGCCGATGTCGGACCCTCCTTGTAGGGTCTGATCATCACCGATCGGCAGGAAGCCGACCTGCCGAACATGTCGGGCGAACTGAGCGGGGTGAGGGTTATGGCGACCAAGGACACCGGCGGCGGCCAGCAGAAGGCGACGCGCTCCACGGAGGAGGTCGAGGAGCAGACGGAAGAGGCGCAGGCTTCCGGCGACCTCAAGGAGCGCCACGAGAAGCTGAGCGACGACGTGGACTCCGTCCTCGATGAAATCGACGATGTCTTGGAGGAGAACGCAGAGGATTTCGTTCGAAGCTTCGTTCAGAAGGGTGGGCAGTAGGCGACTTTCTCCTTCGAATCGAAGGTGGCGGGGGATTCGAGGTTGGGGACCGAGGATGGCGTGAAGCGCTGCTCGCGGTGCAAGGAGCACAAGCCGCGAGCGGCGTTCGCGCAGAACAAGTCGATGCGTGACGGACTGCAGGCCTACTGCCGGGAGTGCGCATCTGCGCACCACCAGCAGCGGCAAGTCGCCAAGGGACGCAATGTTCGTCCGCGAGTGGACGCGCCGCCAGGGCACAAGTACTGCCGCACCTGCGGCGAGATCAAACCGCACAGTGAGTGGACGCGGAATCGAACGGCTTCTGATGGTCTGGCGACGCTCTGTAAGTCGTGCAAGGCGGTGAAGGGGCGCCAGAGGCATCTGGAGCGAAACTACGGCCTCACCGAAGCCGAGCGCGACGCGATGGTCGCCTCGCAAATGGGGCTCTGCGTGATCTGCCTGAAAGCTCCCGCCGTACATGTGGATCATTGCCATCAGACGGGTAGGGTCCGTGGCGTACTGTGCTTCAACTGCAATTCGGCCATCGGCAAGTTGGGAGACGATCCCGACGCAGTTCGTCGGGCAGCCGCCTACCTGGAAGGAACTCCGTGGAAGCCAACACTCGTAGCACCGGGCGTCTACCAGCTGCCTTCCTGACGCCTGGGTCCTCGTCCTTCATGGACTTCCTGTCCGAGCACCAGCCGGAGATGCTCCCGGGCAACCGGCAGCTGCCGCCCACGCAGGGTGTGATCGAGGCGCCGCACGGGACGACCATCGTGGGCGTGACGTTCCCCGGGGGCGTGGTGCTCGCCGGTGACCGCCGGGCCACCATGGGCAACGTCATCGCCCAGCGGGACATCGAGAAGGTGTTCCCGGCCGACGAGTACTCCGCCGTCGGTATCGCCGGTACCGCCGGTCTGGCCGTGGAGATGGTGAAGCTGTTCCAGCTGGAGCTGGAGCACTTCGAGAAGGTCGAGGGGGCCCAGCTCTCGCTGGAGGGCAAGGCGAACCGGCTGTCGACCATGATCCGCTCCAACCTGGGCATGGCGATGCAGGGCCTCGCCGTCGTGCCGCTCTTCGCCGGGTTCGACGTGGACCGCGGCAAGGGGCGCATCTTCTCGTACGACGTCACCGGCGGCCGTTCCGAGGAGCACAACTACGCGTCCACGGGCTCCGGCTCGATCTTCGCGCGCGGCGCGATGAAGAAGCTGTTCCGTGACGACCTGAGCGAGGACCAGGCCACGACCCTCGTGGTGCAGGCCCTCTACGACGCGGCCGACGACGACTCGGCGACCGGTGGTCCCGATGTCGCGCGCCGGATCTATCCGATCGTCACCGTGATCACCGAGGACGGTTTCCGCAGGCTCACCGACGACGAGTCCTCGGAGATCGCCCGTTCGATCCTCGAGCGCCGGCTGCAGGAGCCGGACGGCCCGCGGGCCGCCCTGCTGTAGCGGCCGGTCCGGTTCGTGTGGCGAGTGCTCCAGTGACTTCGACAGAAAGGGACGGATAACCGGTGTCGACGCCGTTCTATGTCTCACCCCAGCAGGCGATGGCGGACCGCGCGGAGTACGCGCGCAAGGGCATCGCCCGTGGCCGCAGCCTGGTCGTGCTGCAGTTTGCCGACGGCATCGTGTTCGTCGGCGAGAACCCGTCCCGTGCGCTGCACAAGTTCAGCGAGATCTATGACCGGATCGGCTTCGCGGCGGCCGGCAAGTACAACGAGTACGAGAACCTGCGGATCGGCGGTGTGCGGTACGCCGATCTCCGTGGGTACACCTATGACCGTGACGACGTGACCGCGCGCGGTCTGGCGAACGTGTACGCCCAGACGCTGGGCACGATCTTCTCCTCGGCGGGTGAGAAGCCGTACGAGGTGGAGCTGGTGGTCGCGGAGGTCGGTGACACCCCGGACGGCGACCAGATCTACCGGCTGCCGCACGACGGGTCGATCGTGGACGAGCACGGTTCGGTCGCGGTGGGCGGCAACGCCGAGCTGATCAGCAACTATCTCGACCAGCGGCATCAGGACGGGATGACGCTGGCGGAGGCGCTCAAACTGGCCGTGCAGGCGCTGTCCCGTGAGTCGAACGGCACGCAGCGGGAGATTCCGGCCGAGCGGCTGGAGGTCGCGGTGCTGGACCGTACGCGTCCGCAGCAGCGCAAGTTCAAGCGGGTCGTGGGCCGTCAGCTGGCGCGGCTGCTGGAGGCGGACGGCGCGGCGACCGAGGCGGAGAGCTCCGAGGAGGAGGACTCCGGGGAGGAGTAGTCCGCCCGTGGAGGCGTGCGCGCTCCCTCACCCCTTCTGTGCCCCGGCCGGGTCGACCGCCGGGGCACAGGGCGTTTCAGGAGGCGCCAGGGGGCGCTGTGGAGCCTCGTACGACCAGGTGGACGGGGATGTCCCCGGCGTCGGGTGTGCGGCCGTCCAGGACGGCGAGGAGGGCGTGCATGCCGCGTTCCCCGAAGAGCTCGGCGTCGAGGCGGACGGTGGTGAGCTCGGGGTCGAGGGCGGTGGCGAGGGCGAGGTCGTCGAGGCCGGTGACGGAGAGGTCGTCGGGGATGCGCAGGCCGAGGCGGCGGGCGGCCTTGTAGGCGCCGGCGGCGAGTTTGTCGTCGTCGCAGACGACGGCGGTGGGGCGTGGGAGGCCGGGGGTGCGCAGGGCGGCCTCGGTGGCGGTCACGGCGCCCTCGATGGAGATCGGTGCCGGGGCGGTCCGCAGGGAGGTTCCGGGGGCGTCCGTGAGGCGTGCGGCGAGTTCCCGCGCGCGTACCTCGAAGGTCCAGGAGGGTACGTCGGCCGCGAGGTGCAGGAAGTGGCGGTGGCCGAGGCCGAGGAGGTGGTCGGTGACCTGGCGGACGCCGTCGGTGATGTCGAGGTTGACGGTGGCGGCGCCGAGGCTGACGGCGGGGTCGCTGTCGAGCATGACGAGGGGGAGCTGGTCGCCGCGGATGGCGGTGAGGGCGTCGGCGGCCATGGAGGAGGCGAGGACGCCGTCCAGGGCGGCCTGGGCGGAGGCGAAGGGGTCGCGGGCGGGGCCGACGCCTTCGGGGGAGGGGTAGAGGACGACGCCGAATCCGTGGTCGGCGGCGACGCGGGCGGCGCCGGTGTAGACGCCGGCGAAGAATTCGGTGGTGAGGGCGGGGACCACGAGGAGGACGGTGCGGGTGCGGCCGAGGCGGAGGTTGCGGGCGGCGAGGTTGGGCCGGTAGCCGAGGTCGCGTGCGGCCTGGCGTACGCGTTCGGCGGTGGTCTCGGCGACCCGGCCGCGCCATTTGTCGCCGAGGACCAGGGAGACGGCGGCCTGGGAGACGCCGGCGGCCTGGGCGACGTCGCGGCTCGTGGGGCGGGTGCTGTGCTGTGCCACCGTCCGCCTGCTCCTTCGTCTGGACTCGTGAACAGCGCACATGGTACGTATGACGAAGGACGTTATACGTAAAACCTCAGACGGGCGGGTGGACGATGGCCACGGGGTACGGGGAGATCCTCAGGGCGCGGCACGCGGCCCGGCTGCTGGTGGGCACGCTGGTCGGCCGGCTGCCGAACGCCACGTCCGCGATCGCGATCGTGCTGTTCGTGCGGGCCGAGGGCGCCACGTACAGCCTGGCGGGCGCGCTGGTCTCGGTGTACGGCGTCGCGAGCGCCGTGGGGCAGCCCGTGCTGGGCCGACTGGTGGATCTTTTCGGGCAGCCGCGCGTCCAGCTGCCCGCCGCGCTGGTCTCGGCCCTGGCGATGGCCCTGTTCGCGTTCTCCGGTACGGATCCGCTGGTGCTCGCCTACGCGGCCATGGTGGTCGGAGGGCTCTTCACCCCGCCGCTGGAGGGCGGGCTGCGGGCCCTGTGGCCGTCGGTGCTGCGCCGTGAGGAGCAGGTGCCGGCGGCGTACGCGATGGACGCGGTGGCGCAGGAGGTGATGTTCACCGTCGGGCCGCTGCTGGTGACGTTGTGTGCCGCGCTGTGGTCGGAGCGGGCGGCCCTGCTGGTGATGAACGGTGTGGGGGTGCTCGGGGCGCTGTCGGTGGTGGTGTCGCCGCCCTCGCGCGCGTGGCGCTCCGCGCCGCGCGAGGCGCACTGGCTGGGTGCGCTGCGGTCGCCCGCGCTGCTGGTGCTGCTGGGCGCGCTGCTGTTCGTGGGGATCGCGATGGGGTCGATCACGGTGGCGTCGGTGCCGTACGCGGACGCGCACGGCGGTGACGCGGTGTACGGCTGGCTGATGGCGGCGCTGGGGCTGGGGGCGCTCGTGGGGGGTCTGGTGTACGGGGCGCGTCAGTGGGCGGGGGTGCCGGAGCGGCGACTGCGGGTGCTGGTGGCGTTTCTGGCGGTGTGTTACGTGCCGCTGATGCTGATGCCGGGCGCGGTGGCCATGGTGGCGCTGGCGACGCTGGCGGGGGTGTTCCTGGCGCCGGTGCTGGCCTGCGCGTTCGTGATCGTGGACCGGCACGCGCCGCGGGGCACGGTGACCGAGGCGTTCTCCTGGCTGGTGACGATGTTCACGGTGGGCGCGTCCGTCGGAACGGGTGTGGCGGGCCCTGTGGTGGAGGCCGGTGGCGCCGTTTGGGGGTTTGCGGTGCCGGGTGTCGCGGGCGGTGTGTCGTTGCTGGTTTTGCTGGTCACGGGGCGGGTATTGGCAGCTCCGGCCGTAAGCGCGGTGGTTGCGTCTTCATCGGAAAATGATCCGAACCGTGCTGCCGAATCCCGTTTCAGCTCCGAGGATCGGGCGTAATGTTCAGTCATGGACCGCCGCATTTTCGGGCTGGAGAACGAGTACGGCGTCACGTGCACGTTCAGGGGACAGCGCCGCCTGTCGCCTGACGAGGTGGCGCGGTACCTCTTCCGCCGTGTCGTGTCATGGGGCCGTAGCAGCAATGTCTTTCTGCGGAACGGCGCCCGCCTGTATCTCGACGTGGGTTCGCATCCGGAATACGCCACACCGGAATGTGACAACGTGACCGAGTTGGTCACCCACGACAAGGCCGGCGAGCGCATTCTCGAAGGACTCCTGGTGGACGCGGAACGACGCCTGCACGAGGAAGGAATCGCGGGCGACGTCTACCTCTTCAAGAACAACACGGACTCGGCGGGCAACTCCTATGGTTGTCACGAGAACTATCTGGTGGCCCGGCACGGGGAGTTCTCCCGGCTCGCGGACATCCTCATCCCGTTCCTGGTGACCCGCCAGCTGCTGTGCGGCGCGGGCAAGGTGCTGCAGACGCCCCGCGGGGCGGTGTACTGCGTCAGCCAGCGGGCGGAGCACATCTGGGAGGGCGTCTCCTCGGCGACGACGCGTTCCCGGCCGATCATCAACACGCGCGACGAGCCGCACGCGGACGCGGAGCGTTACCGCCGGCTGCACGTCATCGTGGGCGACTCGAACATGTCCGAGACGACGATGCTGCTGAAGGTCGGCGCGACGGACCTGGTGCTGCGCATGATCGAGGCGGGCACGGTGATGCGGGATCTGACCCTGGAGAACCCGATCCGGGCGATCCGCGAGGTCAGCCACGACATCACGGGCCGGCGCAAGGTGCGGCTGGCGAGCGGGCGTGAGGCCTCGGCGCTGGAGGTGCAGCGCGAGTACTACGAGAAGGCCGTCGACTTCTGCGAGCGCCGCGGGATCCGTACGGGCACGGTCGAGCAGGTCCTGGAGCTGTGGGGCCGTACGCTGGACGCGATCGAGGCCGAGGACCTGGACCGGATCGGCACCGAGATCGACTGGGTGATGAAGTACAAGCTCATCGAGCGGTACCGGGCCAAGCACAACATGACGATGTCGCATCCTCGGGTGGCGCAGATAGACCTCGCCTACCACGACATCCACCGTCGTCGTGGTCTGTACTACCTGCTGGAGCGCAAGGGGCAAGCGACGCGGATCTGCAACGACTTGAAGATCTTCGAGGGCAAGTCGGTGCCGCCGCAGACCACTCGGGCGCGGTTGCGCGGTGACTTCATCCGGCGGGCGCAGGAACAGCGCCGGGACTTCACGGTGGACTGGGTGCATCTGAAGCTGAACGACCAGGCACAGCGGACCGTGTTGTGCAAGGACCCGTTCCGTTCGGTGGACGATCGGGTGGAGAAGCTGATCGCCGGCATGTGAGCGCCGGAACGCAACACGGGCGCCGTACGTTTCCCGTACGGCGCCCTTCTCACGCCGTAGAGTTGCGCGCACGCCCTTCCCAAGATCGACCGATTACGAGGCTTCATCGTGCGCCGACGCTCACTGCTCCTTGCCGCCGTTCCCGCAGGGCTGGTCACGCTCTCCGCCTGTGGTGACGACAAGTCCGACTCGAGCAAGGCGAGCGAGGACGCGTCGCCCTCGGCGTCCGCGACGTCCGCCGCGCCGGCGCCGAAGATCGTGGACGGTCCGCTGCCGGCCATCACGGCGGGGACGAAGTTCGGTGAGAAGCCGACGGTGGCCAAGGGCACGGGTGAGCCCTCGGACCAGCTCGCGGTGAAGACGGTGATCGCGGGCGGTGGCCGGACCGTCGCGGAGAAGGACTTCATCTGGGCCAACTACCTGGGTCAGATCTGGGATACCGGAAAGGTGTTCGACAACTCCTACGACCGCAAGACCCCGCTGTTCATCCAGCTCGCCGAGGGCTCCATCATCGACGGCTGGCGCTATGCCCTGACCGGCAAGAAGGTGGGCAGCCGGGTGGAGTTCTCGGTGCCTCCGACCTGGGGTTACGGCAAGGAGGGCCAGTCGCAGGCGGGCATCAAGGGCACCGACACGCTGGTGTTCGTGGTGGACCTGGAGGACACCTTCAACGCCAAGAGCTCGGCCAAGGGCACGGACGTCCCGCAGGACGACGCGAAGCTGCCGACGGTCGGGACGAACACCGACGGCGACGCGCCGTCCGTGAAGATCCCCAAGACGGACCCGCCGACGAAGCTGGTGGCGACCTATGTGATCGAGGGCGACGGCGAGAAGGTCGCGGCCGACAGCACGGTGGTCGTGCAGTACCAGGGCTTCGTCTGGGACACGAGCAAGAAGTTCGACTCGTCGTACGACCGCAGCGCGCCCACCTCGTTCTCGCTCCAGCAGGTCGTCAAGGGGTGGGCGCAGGGCCTGACCGGCAAGAAGGTGGGCAGCCGGGTCCTGATCGTGATTCCGCCGTCGCTGGGCTACGGGGACAACCCGCCGAGTGGCAGCGGTATCGAGAAGGACTCCACGATGGTGTTCGTGGTCGACATCCTCGCGGCGTCGTGACGCCGTCCGGGATGAAAGACTGTGCGTGGTGCCTTTCCACAGACCAGCAGTAGACAAGCAGGAGCAGTGACGTGAGCAACGAGAAGCCCGAGATCGACTTCCCCGAAGGCCAGCCCCCGGCGGACCTCGAGATCAAGGACATCTGGGAGGGCGACGGCGAGGTTGCGCAGGCCGGTCAGACCGTCACCGTCCACTACGTGGGTGTCTCCTTCAGCACGGGCGAGGAGTTCGACGCCAGCTGGAACCGTGGCGCGCCGTTCAGCTTCCCGCTGGGTGGCGGCCGCGTCATCAAGGGCTGGGACCAGGGTGTGCAGGGTATGAAGGTCGGCGGCCGCCGCCGGCTGACCATCCCGCCGCACCTGGCCTACGGCGACCGGAGCCCCACGTCGGCGATCAAGCCGGGTGAGACGCTGATCTTCGTCGTGGACCTGATCGCCGTCTGACGTCGTCCGGAAGTCGTCGGAGTCGACCGGCAGTCGTCCGGCGGTCGTCCGACCGGTCGTGACCGGCCGGGGCCCATGCCTGCGCGGGCATGGGCCCTCGGCTTTTGCCGGGGCACCGCGGGGCGGTACGGTCGACGATCGTAAGTACCAAAGGGGAGGCGAAGGGCGTCGATGGCCATTGCCAAGGCCGAGCGGCTGATGAACCTCGCGCTGTGTCTGCTGGGCACGCGCAGGCCGTTGAGCAAGCGTGAGCTGCGTGACTCCATCGAGGCTTACGTCGAAGCCTCCGGCTCCAGGGCGGAGACCAGCGACGACTCCTTCAACCGGATGTTCGAGCGGGACAAGGACGATCTGCGCGAGCTGGGCCTGGTCATCGAGACCGTGGAGAGCCTGGACGGCGAGATCGGCTATCTGGCGCGCCGGGACAGCAACCGGCTGCCGCCGATCACCCTGGACGCCGAGGAGGCCGCCGCTCTCGGTCTGGCCGCGAAGGTGTGGCAGCAGGCCCGGCTCGCGGGCGCGGCCAGCGGCGCGCTCCAGAAGCTGCGCGCGGCCGGTCTGCCCGAGGACGTCGATCCGTACGAGGCGCACGGCGCGCTGGAGCCCAGGATCCCCGTGCACGAGGCGGCGTTCGAGCCGCTGATGCTGGCCTGCCGGGACCGCCGGCCGGTGGTGTTCGACTACCGCAAGGCCACCGCCGCCCGTCCCGAGCCCCGCCATGTGGAGCCGTGGGCGCTGGAGTGCTGGCGCGGGCACTGGTATCTGGCGGGCTTCGACCGGGACCGGGGTGCCGAGCGGGTGTTCCGGCTGTCGCGGATCACCGGCCGGGTCCGTTCGCGCGGGGCGCGTTTCACCGCGCCCGTCCCCGATGTCGTGACGGTCCGGGAGACCGTGGCGAGCTGGGCGGGGGAGACCGCGGACCGCAGCGCGCTGATCCGGCTGCGCACGGGCGCCGGGTACCCCTTGCGGGCGAAGGCCACGGCCGCCCGGGAACTCGGGGACGGCTGGGACGAGTTGGAGATTCCGTACGGACACGGGCTGGACGCCTGGCTGGTGGAGTTCGGGCCGGACGTGGTCGTGCTGGAGCCCGCGGAGCTGCGGGCGGACGTCATGGACCGGCTGCGGGCCGTGGCCAAGGGCTGAGGGGGAGCGGAGCAAGACAGTGGCAGGCAAACCGGTCAGGCCGGCGAACGCGATCGACCAGACCCGTCGGATGCTCTCCCTGGTGACGTATCTCAGGGAGCGTCCGGGGGCCCGGATCGAGGACGTGGCGCGCGCCTTCGGCATCACCGAGGACGAGCTGGTCTCGGACCTCGACGTGCTGCCCATGTGCGGCACCAGCTTCCGCGGCGGCGATCTGCTCGACATCGACACCGACGGCGAGCGCATCTGGTGGCACAACCCGGCGGCGCTGGGCGCGGAGGCCGCGGAACCGCTGCGGCTGGCGGCCGACGAGGCGACCGCGCTGCTGGTCGCCGCCCGCGCGGTGGCGACGCTGCCCGGTCTGCGCGAGGGCGACCGGCAGGCGCTGCTGCGGGCGACGGCGAAGGTGGAGGCGGCGGCCGGTGAGGCGGCGGGCGCGAGCGCGCGGCTGTCGGTGACGTTCGAGTCCGAGGGCGGGGTCTTCGCGGACGTCGACCGGGCGATCTCCGAGCGCCGCCGGCTGTGGATCCGCTACTACTCGCCGGCGCGCGACGAGCTGAGCGAGCGCGAGATCGACCCCATCCGCCTGGTCAGCGTCGGGCACACGTATGTGGAGGCCTGGTGCCGCCGCTCCGAGGCGCGGCGCACGTTCCGGCTGGACCGGGTCGCCGAGATCAAGATCCTCGACGAGCCGTCGGCGCCGCCGGAGATCGAGCTGCGGGATCTGTCGGAGGCGCTGGTGCAGCCGGCCGCCGAGGATCCGGAGGTCGTGGCCGAGGTCGGTCCGGGCGGCCGCTGGGTCGCCGAGTACTACCCGCACGACAGCGCCGATGAGCTTCCCGACGGCGGGCTGCGTATCACTCTGCGCACGCCCGACCCGGCCTCGCTCAGGCGCCTGGCCCTGCGGCTCGGCCGCGACGGCCGGATCGTCTCGCCGCCGGACCTCGCCGACAGCGCCCGCCGCGCCGCCCGCGACGCGCTGGCCGCGTACGACGGCATCGAGGCGCGGGAGGCCGCCGACGGCTTCGAGGCGCCCGGTGCGGCCGGTGCGGCCGGGGCGGCGGCGCCCGACGGGGCCGCGACGCGGGGAGCGGCCGGCGAGCCGTCCGGCCCCGGCGACGGGAGGCGCGGCGGCCCGGCCGGCGGTGAGGCCGAGGCGTCGGCCGGCGTGCGGTACGACGGGCGGACCGAGAGCCGGTCCGACGCGCGGTACGAGGGGCGGTAGCAGCGGTGAGCGAGTCGGTGGCGTCCGGTGCGCGGGGCATCTCGGTGGCTTCGGCGTTCGCGGGCATGCGGAGTGTGGGCCCGGTGACGTTCCGGGCGGGCTGCCCGGACTGCCGCGGGTATTTCGAGCTGGCGGCGGGCGCTCTGCGGCTGGCCATCGGCGCCACCAGCCGCACCACGTTCTACTCCTTCACCTGCCCCGACTGCGGTGTGGCCGTGCGCAAGCCGGCCGGTGAGCGGATCGTGGAGCTGCTCCTGGGCGGCGGGGTGCGGACCCTGCGGCTCCAGGCGCCGTAGCAGGGTCTAGGCTCGCCTCATGTTCTGGCCGATGTTCGCGGTAGCCGTGGGTTTCGTGGGTCTCGCCGTGCTCGCGTGGTTCGCCGTCCGGGTCTTCGTGGAGGCGGGGCGGCTGGGCCGGCAGGTCACGGAGTCCGCCCGCCGGATCAGCCGGGCCGCCGAGGAGCTCGAGCGGGCGTCGGTGAGCGCGGCCGGGGCTGTGGACGCGCTGTGAGTGGCGCTGTGCTGACCCTGGCGTAGGGCTGTGGTGGTTCTGTGAGTCGGGCGCCGAATGCGTTTTGGGCCACTTCGCCCTCCCGCCGTGGCGCCGGGGGCGGGTAGTGTGCAGATCGCGGCCCGGAGAACGAGGCCTGGACCGCGGACCGGGAGTACGCACGGGGATTGCCTCACGTTCACCCCTGAGCGTTACGATCGCTGCCAGCACGATCGTTCGGACACCTGTCCGACCGGTCGCACAGCACCCCCACCCAGCCGCCTCGGTGAGAAGGTAAAGACTTATGTTCGGAAGGCTCGGCGCCCCCGAGATCATTCTCATCCTCGTCGTCGTCATCCTGCTGTTCGGCGCCAAGAAGCTTCCCGACATGGCGCGCTCCCTCGGCAAGTCCGCCCGCATCCTCAAGAGCGAGGCGAAGGCGATGAAGGAAGAGGGCAACAGCACCGCCACCCCGGCGGGCCCGCCGAACCCCGGCGAGGAGGCCCCCGCGCAGCGCACCATCCAGGCCGCTCCCGGCGATGTGACCAGCTCCCGCCCGGTCACCGAGCCGACGGACACGACCAAGCGCTGACGCAGGGCCGGTGACCTCCGGCCCGCCGCACGAGATGGGAACGTGGGTTGCTGAAGTCTGCCCGCAAGGAGGAGAAGGACCCCGAGGGGCGGATGCCCCTCGCGGATCACCTTCGTGAGCTGCGCAACCGGCTCGCGAAGGCGATGCTGGCCATCGTGCTCGTGACGGTCGTGGCCGCCTTCTTCTACAACGACATCATCAACTTCCTCACCAAGCCGATCCTCGACTCGGTCGGCTGTGGGAAGACATTCGAGCAGATCGCGACCGCGCTCAAGGACGGCGACGACGTCAACAAGTGCGCGAGCATCACGATCAACGGTCTGCTCGCGCCGTTCACGCTGGCCCTTCAGGTCTCCCTGATGGCCGGCATCGTGTTCGCCTCGCCGGTCTGGCTCTACCAGCTGTGGGCCTTCATCGCGCCGGGCCTGCACAAGCACGAGCGCAAGTACGCCTACGGGTTCGTCGGCACCGGTGTCCCGCTGTTCCTGGGTGGCGGCTACTTCGCGTACCGGGTGCTGCCGACCACCGCGAAGGTGCTGATCGACTTCACCCCGGGCGGTGTCAACAACCTGCTGCCGCTGGACGACCTGCTGCAGCTGGTCACGCGCATGGTCGTGGTCTTCGGTCTCTCCTTCGAGCTGCCGCTGCTGCTGGTCATGCTCAACATGACCGGGATGGTCACCGGTGCGCGCATGCTCGGCTGGTGGCGCGGAATGATCATCGGCATCACGGTCTTCGCGGCCGTGGCCACCCCCAGCACGGACCCCATCTCGATGCTGGCCCTCGCCGGTCCGATCTGGATCCTGTACTTCGGCGCGACCGCCTTCTCGCTGCTGAACGACCGTCGCAGGCGCCGGCGCGACGCCCTGGGTCCCGCCGACGACGAGGCCTCCGAGCTGGATCTCACCCCCGAGGCGATCGGCGAGGTCGAGTCCGTGTCGGCGAGCCGTGCCCTGCCCGAACAGGCGGGTCCGGAACGCGTCAACGGATACGACGACGTCACCTGATCCCCCGACGCCCGAGCGGCCGGCGCGCACACCCTGCGCGACCGGCCGCTTTCGCGTCCCGGCGCGCGCCGTGGCCGGGGCAGTACGCACAGTAGGCCCCTGAACTGCGCGATCACAGGTTTCACCGACGTCTATCCGGATATTGATCGTCCTGTTGTCACAGGCTCCCGGTACGCTCGAAAGCACGATGACAGACGACCTCTCCCCGGCCGAGCGGTACGCGGCGGCGCGCAGTCGTGCCGCCGAGCAGGCCACCGCGCTCGCTTCCTTCCGCGAGATGTACGACTTCGGTCTCGACCCCTTCCAGATCGAGGCATGTCAGGCACTCGAGGCGGGCAAGGGCGTCCTGGTGGCCGCTCCTACCGGCTCCGGCAAGACGATCGTGGGCGAGTTCGCCGTCCACCTCGCCCTGCAACAGGGCAAGAAGTGCTTCTACACGACACCCATCAAGGCGCTGTCGAACCAGAAGTACTCCGATCTGTGCCGCCGTTACGGCGCCGAGAAGGTCGGCCTGCTCACCGGCGACAACAGCGTCAACTCCGACGCCCCGGTGGTCGTGATGACCACCGAGGTCCTGCGGAACATGCTGTACGCCGGCTCGCAGACCCTCCTCGGCCTCGGGTACGTGGTGATGGACGAGGTGCACTACCTCTCCGACCGCTTCCGGGGCGCCGTGTGGGAGGAGGTGATCATCCACCTCCCCGAGTCGGTCACCCTGGTCTCCCTCTCCGCGACCGTGTCCAACGCCGAGGAGTTCGGCGACTGGCTGGACACCGTCCGCGGCGACACCGAGGTGATCGTCTCCGAGCACCGGCCGGTGCCGCTGTTCCAGCACGTGCTGGCCGGGCGGCGGATGTACGACCTGTTCGAGGAGGGCGAGGGCCAGCGCAGGGCGGTCAACCCCGACCTCACCCGGCTGGCCAGGATGGAGGCCAGCCGGCCCTCCTACCAGGACCGCAGACGCGGCAGAGCCATGCGCGAGGCCGACCGGGAGCGGGAGCGGCGCCAGCGGTCCCGAGTGTGGACCCCGGGCCGGCCCGAGGTCATCGAGCGGCTCGACGCCGAGGGCCTGCTGCCCGCCATCACCTTCATCTTCAGCCGCGCCGCCTGCGAGGCCGCCGTCCAGCAGTGCCTGTACGCGGGGCTGCGGCTCAACGACGAGGACGCGCGCGCCGAGGTGCGCGCCCTGGTCGAGGAGCGCACGGCCGCGATCCCCCGCGAGGACCTGCACGTCCTCGGCTACTACGAGTGGCTGGAGGGCCTGGAGCGCGGGATCGCCGCCCACCACGCGGGCATGCTGCCGACGTTCAAGGAGGTCGTCGAGGAACTGTTCGTCCGCGGTCTGGTCAAGGCCGTGTTCGCGACGGAGACCCTCGCGCTCGGCATCAACATGCCCGCCCGGTCGGTGGTCCTGGAGAAGCTCGTCAAGTGGAACGGCGAGCAGCACGCCGACATCACCCCCGGCGAGTACACCCAGTTGACGGGTCGTGCGGGGCGCCGCGGGATCGACGTCGAGGGCCATGCCGTGGTGCTGTGGCAGCGCGCCATGAACCCCGACCACCTCGCGGGACTGGCCGGCACGCGCACGTACCCGCTGCGCTCCAGCTTCAAGCCGTCGTACAACATGGCGGTCAACCTGGTCGAGCAGTTCGGGCGGCACCGTTCGCGGGAGCTGCTGGAGACCTCCTTCGCCCAGTTCCAGGCGGACCGCTCGGTCGTCGGGATCTCCCGGCAGGTGCAGCGCAACGAGGAGGGGCTGGAGGGCTACAAGGCCTCCATGACCTGCCACCTCGGCGACTTCGAGGAGTACGCGCGGCTGCGGCGTGAACTCAAGGACCGGGAGACCGATTTGGCCCGGCAGGGCGCGGTCGAGCGCCGGGCCGAGGCGGCCGTCGCCCTGGAGAAGCTCAAGCCGGGCGACGTCATCCATGTGCCGACGGGCAAGTACGCCGGTCTGGCGCTGGTCCTGGATCCCGGGCTGCCGGCCGGGCGGGCCAACGGACACCGCGGCTTCGAGCAGCACGACGGGCCGCGCCCGCTGGTGCTGACGGCCGAGCGGCAGGTCAAGCGGCTGGCGTCGATGGACTTCCCGGTGCCGGTCGAGGCGTTGGAGCGGATGCGGATCCCCAAGTCCTTCAACCCGCGCTCCCCGCAGTCCCGTCGGGACCTGGCGTCCGCGCTGCGCACCAAGGCCGGGCACATCCCGCCGGAGCGGGCCCGCAAGAAGCGGTCGCAGGCCGCCGACGACCGCGAGATCGCACGGCTGCGCACCGCGATCCGGGCGCACTCCTGCCACGGGTGCGCCGAGCGTGAGGACCACGCCCGGTGGGCCGAGCGCTACCACCGGCTGCTGCGGGACACCTCGCAGCTGGAGCGCCGGATCGAGGGGCGCACCAACACCATCGCCCGGACGTTCGACCGGATCGTGGCGCTGCTGACCGAACTCGACTATCTGCGGGGCGACGAGGTCACCGACGACGGCAAGCGGCTGGCACGGCTCTACGGCGAGCTGGATCTGCTGGCGAGCGAATGCCTGCGGGCCGGGGTGTGGGAGGGGCTGGCCCCCGCCGAACTCGCCGCGTGCGTCTCCGCGCTGGTGTACGAGGCGCGCGTCGGGGACGACGCGATGGCCCCGAAGCTGCCGTCCGGCAAGGCCAAGGCCGCGCTGGGCGAGATGGTCCGGATCTGGGGGCGGCTGGACGCTCTGGAGGAGGACTTCCGGATCAACCAGACCGAGGGGGTCGGGCAGCGTGAGCCCGATCTCGGGTTCGCCTGGGCCGCGTACATGTGGGCGTCCGGGAAGGGCCTCGACGAGGTGCTGCGCGAGGCGGAGATGCCGGCCGGTGACTTCGTGCGCTGGTGCAAGCAGGTCATCGACGTGCTCGGGCAGATCTCCGCGGCGGCTCCCGTGGAGGGCTCGACCGTGGCCAAGGCCGCGCGCAAGGCCGTTGAGCAGGTGCTGCGGGGAGTGGTCGCCTACTCGTCCGTGGGGTGATCCGGTGTGACGCGGGTGCGGGGAGTCTCTGGCCGGTCGCGCAGCTCCCCGCGCCCCTGGCGCATCACCCCCGGTTCACATACGAGTGCCAGCCTCCGTACCGTGTGATGTCCTCGGCGTCCGTCAGGGCGCCCGGTTCGCACAGGAATCCGGGGACCGCGGTGCCGTCGGCCAGTTCCACCCTGCCCAGGGTCATGGGGCGGGGGAGGGACGACAGGAGGCGCCCCAGGCCCTCGGCCGGCAGGCGCCAGACCTCGGCCTCGATCCCGGCGCCGTTCTCTTCCACCCGCACCAGTCCCGGCTTCGGAGGTGTCGTGTCGAGGGCGTGCAGGCGGTAGACGGGGGCCGTGGTCGTCGTACGTTCCAGCCGGGCGCCCAGGGACAGGAGCTGGGGGTTCAGGGGCTGGCCGGTGAGGTGTGCGCCGACCACCGCGAGACGGGTCTCCGGTGTGAGCCGCCCGGCGATCCGCGCCAGGCGCTCGTCCGTGTGGGCGGGGCCGATCAGCATCACGCCGAACGGGAGGCCGTTCACCTCGCCCGCCGGGACGGCCACCGCCGCCAGGTCGAAGAGGTTGGTGGAGTTGGTGAAGCGGCCCAGCCGGGCGTTGGCGCCCAGCGGGTCGGCGGCGACCTCGGCGAGGGTGGGGTGCCCGGGGGCGGTGGGCAGGAGGAGGGCGTCCGCGTCGGCCAGTTCGGCCAGCGCACGGGTGCGCAGGGCGGCCAGCCGGTCCTGGTCCGCGAAGAGACGGTGGGCCGGGATGTCCCGGGCGCGGGTGATGATGCCGGCGACGGTGGGATCGAGACCCCCGTCGTCCTGACCGCCGTCCTCGATCAACTTGTCGACAAAGGCGCCCACGGCGGTGTAGCGCTCGGCGACGAAGGCGCCCTCGTAGAGCATCGCGGCAGCCTCGGTGAACGGGGTGAGGTCGAGGGGGCGGAGCTCGGCCCCGGACGCCTCCAGGTGCCGTACCGCGGCCTCGTAGGCCTCCGCCCAGCCCTCGTCCAGTTCGCCGAGCTGGGCGCGCGGGGGGACCGCGATGCGCCAGGGGCCGGGGGCGCGGGCCGGGACGGTCGCGGGCACCGCGCCGGTCGCCATGTGGGTCAGGGCCTCCTCCGCCTCCCGGAGGGTGCGGGCGAACACCGTCACACAGTCGAGCGAGGCGCAGGCCGGGACCACGCCCTCGGTGGGGACCAGGCCACGGGTGGGCTTGAGGCCGACGATGCCGTTGAAGGCGGCGGGCACCCGGCCCGAGCCCGCCGTGTCGGTGCCGAGGGCGAGGTCCACGAGGCCGAGGGCCACCGCGACGGCCGAGCCGGAGCTGGAGCCGCCGCTGATGCGCAGGGGGTCGACGGCGCCTCGTACCGCCCCGTGCGGGGAGCGGGTGCCCACCAGGCCCGTCGCGAACTGGTCGAGGTTCGTCGTGCCGAGCAGCAGGGCGCCCGCCGCCCGCAGCGAGGCGACCACGGGGGCGTCGGCGGCGGGCCGGTAGGCGTAGGCGGGGCAGCCCGCCGTGGTGGGCAGGCCCGCCACGTCGATGTTGCCCTTGGCCGCGAACAGCCGGCCCGCCAGCGGGAGGCGCTCGCCCCGCGCGACGCGGTCGTCGAGGGCGCGGGCCTCCGTCTCGACCTCGTCCCGCGGGCGCAGGTCGATCCAGATCTCCGGACGGTCGACCGCCTCGATGCGGGCGTAGGCGGCACGGACGCGGGAGAGCGCGGTGGACAGCGCCTGATCCGGTGCCTGATCCTTCGCCTGGTTCTTCGCCTGATGCATTGCCGGGTACCTCTCTCAGTTCGCGGCCGGGGCCAGGACGAGCAGCGCCGTCCCCGCCTCCACCTGGTCGCCGGGGCGGGCCAGGACCTCCGCCACCACGCCGGCCGTCGGCGCGTGCACCCTGGACTCCATCTTCATCGCCTCCAGCGCGAGCAGCGGCTGACCCGCCGCCACCGCGTCGCCCGGCGACACGTTCACCTGCCAGACCGACGCGGCGAACTCGGCCTCGATCAGCCGCCCGCCCGCCGGGACGCTCACCTCGGCCGGGGCGGCGGGCGGTGCGGACGCGGACTCGGCGCGCGCGAACTCGCCCGCCGCCTCCCACGCGTCGCGCTCGGCCGTGAACGCCGTCTGCTGCCGCCGCCGGAACTCCGCGATGGACGCGGCGTGTTCGGTGAGGAAGGCCTGGTGCTCCGCCAGGGAGAAGGTGCCCTCCTCGATCCGCGGCACGAACCGGCCGGAGGCGAGGTCGGCGCGCAGGTCGAGGAGTTCGTCGGCCTCGACGGGGTACCAGCGGATCCGGTCGAAGAAGCGCAGCAGCCAGGGGGAGCCCGGCTCGAACGCGCCGCGCTGCTGCCACGCCGACCACACCTGGGTCGTACGGCCCACGAACTGGTAGCCGCCGGGGCCCTCCATGCCGTAGACGCAGAGGTAGGCGCCGCCGATGCCGACCGAGTTCTCGGCCGTCCAGGTCCGGGCGGGGTTGTACTTCGTCGTCACCAGGCGGTGGCGGGGGTCGAGCGGGGTGGCGACGGGGGCGCCCAGGTAGACGTCGCCGAGGCCGAGGACCAGGTACTCCGCCGCGAAGACCGTGTCGTAGACGTCCGCGACCGAGGGGAGACCGTTGACGCGGCGGATGAACTCGATGTTCCACGGGCACCAGGGCGCGTCCTCGCGGACCCCGGCCATGTAGCGGGCGATGGCCTCGCGGGTCGCCGGGTCGTCCCAGGACAGGGGGAGGTGGACGGTGCGGGAGGGCACGACCAGCTCGTCCGTGGGCGGCAGGGCGCGCGCCATCCGCCGTACGGCCGTGAGGAGTTCGGGCAGGGGCAGCAGGGCCGGGTCGGTCCGGATCTGGAGGGAGCGGATGCCGGGGGTGAGGTCGCCGACGCCCGGCAGGGCGGCCGCGGCGACCGCCTCCATGAGGGCGTGGACCCGCATCCGCAGGGCCAGGTCCAGCTGCATGGGCCCGAACTCGACCAGCAGGTTGTCGTCGCCGCTGCGGCGGAAGGTGACATCGCCGTCCCGGGCGAGGATCCCGCCGTCGACGATCGCGGGGCGGACCGCGCCGTGTGTGTCGACGGGGGTGAAGCGGACCGTGTCGCCGGGCCGGAGCTGGCCCAGTTTCCAGCGTTCGGAGCTGAGGACGGTCGCCGGGCACACGAACCCGCCGAGGGAGGGGCCGTCGGGGCCGAGCAGCACCGGCATGTCGCCGGTGTAGTCGACGGCGCCGACGGAGTACGGGGTGTCGTGGATGTTGGAGGGGTGCAGTCCGGCCTCGCCGCCGTCGGTGCGGGCCCAGCGCGGCTTGGGGCCGACCAGCCGCACCCCGGTGCGGGCCGAGTTGAAGTGGACCTTCCAGTCGGCGGCGTAGAAGTCGTGGATGTCGTCCTCGGTGAAGAACTCCGGTGCGGCGTGCGGGCCTTCGACGGCGCCGAGGTGCCAGACGGAGCCGAAGGACGGGCGGTCGGTGACCGGGGTGCCCTCGGTGACCTCGCCGCCGTGCAGGACGTCGCCGGTGCGCAGGGCCCGTCCGCCGTGCCCGCCGAACCGGCCCAGGGTGAAGGTGCTCGCGCTGCCGAGGAAGGAGGGGACGTCCAGGCCGCCCGCGAACAGGACGTAGGTGCGCAGGCCGTGTTCCGTCGGCGCGCCGATCTCCAGCAGGGCCCCGGCCGGGACCGTCACCGGCTCCCACTGCGGCACCGGGGCGCCGTCGACCGTCACCGGGGCGGGGGCGCCGGTCACGCACACGGTCGTGGGGTGGGTGAACCGCAGCGAGGGCCCCTGGAGGGTGCATTCGAGGCCGGGGGCGCCCTCGGGGTTGCCGAGCGCCCGGTTGCCGAGCCGGAAGGAGCGGTCGTCCATCGGGCCGGACGGCGGGACCCCGACCTGCCAGTGCCCGGTGCGGCCGGGCCGGTCCTGCACGGTGGTGAGGGTGCCGCCGGCGACGACCTCGATCCGCGGGGTCGGGTCGTGCACCTCGGCGAGGGTGGCCGTGGAGTGGGTCGCCGTGCGGAACCGCGGGTCCGCGAGCGCGGCCCGCACCAGCCCCAGGTTGGTCTCGATGCCGTCGACGCGGGTGCGCTCCAGCGCCTCGTCCAGGCGGCGCAGCGCGTCGGCGCGGTCCGCGCCGTGGGCGATCACCTTCGCGAGCATCGGGTCGTACGACGTCGTCACCTCGGTGCCGGTCTCCACCCAGCCGTCGACGCGGACGCCGTCGGGGAACGCGACCCGGGTCAGCAGGCCGGCGCCGGGGCGGTGGTCGCGGCTCGGGTCCTCGGCGTAGAGCCGGGCCTCCACGGCGTGTCCGCGCGGGGGGCCGGGGTCGCGGACGACGTCCCGTTCGCCGCGGGCCAGGCGCAGCATCCAGGCGACGAGGTCGACGCCGTAGATCTCCTCGGTGACCGGATGCTCCACCTGGAGGCGGGTGTTGACCTCGAGGAACCAGGCCTCCTCGCGGGCCGCGTCGTAGACGAACTCGACCGTGCCGGCGGAGCGGTAGCCGACGGAGGCGCACAGCTCGCGGGCGGAGGCGGCGAGCTGCCGTCGCACGGGGTCGGGCAGGTCGGGGGCCGGGGCCTCCTCCAGGACCTTCTGGTTGCGGCGCTGGAGGGAGCAGTCGCGGTCGCCGAAGGTGACGACCCGGCCCTCGCCGTCGCCGAAGACCTGCACCTCGACATGGCGGGCGTGTTCCACGAGCCGTTCCAGGAAGACGCCGGCCGAGGAGAAGGAGGCGGCGGCGACGCGCTGGACGCGTTCCCAGGCGTCGGTGAGTTCCCCGGGGGAGCGGCAGGCGGACATGCCGATGCCTCCGCCGCCGCCGGTGGCCTTGAGCATGACCGGGTAGCCGACGTCCTCGGCCCGTGCGAGGGCCTCGGGGAGGTCCGCCAGGAGTCCGGTGCCCGGGGCCAGCGGCACCCCGGCCGCCTCGGCCGCCGCGCGGGCGGTGTGCTTGGTGCCGAACAGCTCCAGCTGCTCGGGTGTCGGGCCGACGAAGACGATCCCGGCGTCGGCGCAGCGGCGGGCGAAGGCCGCGTCCTCGGAGAGGAAGCCGTAGCCGGGGTGGATCGCGCCCGCGCCGGTGTCCTTGGCGGCCTTCAGGACGAGGTCGGCGTCGAGGTACGACTCCTTCGCGGGTGCCGGGCCGAGCCGTACCGCCTCGTCGGCGAGCCGGACATGGGGGGCCGAGCGGTCGGGGTCGGAGTACACGGCGACGGTGCGCAGGCCGAGTTCGCGGGCGGTGCGCAGGATACGGACGGCTATCTCGCCCCGGTTGGCGACGAGGAGCTTGGAGAAGGTCATCCGGCGCTCCCGGTGATCGTCATCTCCACCGCCGTCGGCTCGAAGCCGTTGCACGGGTTGTTGATCTGGGGGCAGTTGGAGACGAGGACGAGGACGTCCCGTTCGGCGCGCAGGGCGAGGGAGAGGCCGGGGGCGGAGAGGCCGTCGACGATGCCGAGGGTGCCGTCCTTCTCGACGGGCACGTTCATGTACCAGTTGATGTTGGAGACCAGGTCCCGCTTGCCGAGGCCGTACTTCGCGCCCTCGGCGAGGAAGTTGTCCACGCACGCGTGCTGGGTGTACGTGTGGTGGCCGTAGCGCAGGGTGTTGGACTCCTTGGAGCAGGCGCCGCCGACGGTGTCGTGGCGGCCCACCGCGTCGGCGGTCACCGTCATCAGCGGGGTGTGCTCGTCGGACATCAGCACACTGCCCGTGGTGAGGAAGATGCCGCCCTGGGCGTGGATCGTGTCGGGGGCGCTGTAGCGCACGGACGTGTCGTGGGCGTCGTACACGAGGAAGTCGACGGCCTGGTTGCCGTGCAGGTCGGTGATGGTGAGCGTCTCGCCCTCGCGGACGATCGCGGACCAGGCGGCGCGGGCCGGGACGACGGTCTTCGTGCTCATGCGAGCCCCCTCGCGGTGAGGAATTCGGCGGTGTTGAGGAAGGCGCGGCGGCCTTCGGGGGTGGCGTCCCACAGGGGGTCGCCGGGCCGGGTGGGGGCCGCGCGCCAGGCGAGGACCTCCAGCGGGGTGCTGACGTAGTCCGGGCGGGGGTCGGCCGGGTGCGGCACGTTGGCGATCAGGACGGTGAGGTCCTGTTCGGCGCGCAGGGTGACGCTGCCGCCGGGGCCGGCCGAGCCGGTGAAGTCGAGGGTGCCGTCCTCGCGGACCTCGACGCCCTGGAAGAAGGAGAGGGAGGGGGGCAGGTCGCGGGGTTCCAGGCCGTTCTTGGCGGCGGCCAGCTTGAACAGCTCGCGGCCGGCGGGGGAGGGGCCCTGCGGGGTGCCGTCGCCGTAGCGGGCGGTGTTGCGGGCCAGGGTGGAGGTGCCGGCGAGGGCGTCGTGCCGGCCGGAGGTGTCGGCGATCAGGGAGGCGAGGACACGGCCCTGGTCGGAGAGGAGGAGCACGCCCTCGCCGAGGTAGGCGTTCCACTGGACCTTGACCGTGTCGGCGACGTTCAGCCGCTCCCAGGGGCGGCCGTCCACGTGGAGCAGCAGATGGGCGCAGGCGTCGCCGTGCAGGTCGGTCAGGCGCAGTTCGGTGCCGCGGGCGAGGACCCGGTGGGTGTAGTTGCCGCCCGCCACGGTCTCGGCCCACACCAGGTGGCCCGCCTCGCAGGGCGGGGCCGGCCAGTCGGCCGCCGGGACGACGGGCATGGCCTCGGCCCGGGTGCCCTCCTGGGCGCGGGCGTGGTCGCGTGCTCCGTACGTGGTCGCTGTCGCCGCCATCGCGGACCTCCGGATGTCCGTCGCGCGACGTCCGTCGCGCAATTTCTGTCGCGTGACAGAAATTAGGGCCGGGGCGGGTCGCCGGCATTGCGCGTCCGTTGCCGCCCGGTTACCGAGCCCTCACCGGCGGCTCTCGCGAAGATCGCCGTCCGGCGCGGTGTGCGAGGATCGAACGCATGGGGACGAGCAGGGAGACCGGCGGGCGGCGCGTCGGCCGGCCGCGGGCCGCGCAGCGGCCGGACAGCGGCCTGGAGCCGCGCGCCGAACTGCTCGCCGCCGCCGCGGAGCTGTTCACCACGAACGGCTACGCCGCCACCACCACCCGGGCGGTGGCCGAGCGGGCCGGTATGCGCCAGGCCTCCATGTACCACTACGTCTCCGGCAAGGAGGAACTCCTCGCCGCCCTGCTGGAGTCCACCGTCACGCCGTCGCTGACGTACGCCCGCGCGCTGCTCGCCGAGGACGGGCGGGCGGCCGAGGAGCGGCTGTGGGAGCTGTGCCGCACCGACGTGGAGCTGCTGTGCGGGGGGCCGCACAACCTCGGCGGGCTGTACCTGCTGCCCGAGGTGCGCGCCGAGCGGTTCGCCGGTTTCCATGCGGTGCGCGCCGAACTCAAGGACGCCTACCGGCAGTTGATCGCCGGGACGGCGGTGGGGGGCGGGCTCGCCAAGGGTGAGCTGGATCTGCGGACCGATCTCGTCTTCGGCCTCATCGAGGGCGTCATCCTGGTCCACCGCTCGGACCCCGAGCGGCCCGTCTCCGACTTCGCCCGCGCCACCGCCGACGCGGCCCTGCGCATCACCGGGGCCTGAGCACCGCCTGGGAGTGACCGGCTCACCCGTCCGGGCGGGCCGCTTTTCGTACACCCTTGCGTGATCACTGTATGTGTTCGAGTGGTGCCCGAGTGTGCAAATGGGACTGAGGTTACTCCACTCACGCGATCGGTTTCAGAGGGTCGCCGAATATGACACAGCGATGATCCGGTCGGACTAAGCTCGCCCGCGGCGCACCGAGTTGCGGTGTATTCGTGCGTCTGTTCCCAAATGCTCCGAAGATACCGACAGATCCCTACAGAGGGTGCCCACATGGTGAGTGTTCAGTCCCCACCCGGTCGCCGAGAACTTTCCTTCGCCCGGCTGCTGTTGCTGCCCGCGATACTGATGGCCGCGGTGACCGGAGCCGCCGTCGCCCTGGTGGCGGGGCAGGCACGGCTCGCCGTCGGCGTCTGCGGAGCGGTGGCCACCCTGCTCATCACCGCGGCGGGGGCCGACGCCCGGCGCCGCTGCCGCCGGCTCTGGGAACTGCGCACCGCTTCGGAGCAGCGCGTCACCCATCTGGAGCGGCGCCTCGCCGCCCAGCAGGACGAGAACAGGTTCATCGCCAAGGAACTCGTCCCCCTCGCCGTGGAGTGGCTGCGCGGCGGGAATTCCCCCGAGGAGGTGATGCACCACCTGGGGGAGCGCGAGCCGTTCTTCCACGAGATCGACGACGGACAGCGCGCCCTCGTCAAGCGGTTCCTGGACGCCATCGACTACGAGAACGCCCTGCGCGACTCCGTCCAGCGCGCCTTCGTCAACGTCGCCCGACGCGTCCAGGCGATCGTCCATCAGCAGTGCGCGGAACTGCGGGAGATGGAGGAGGACCACGGCCGCAACCCCGAGGTCTTCGACGACCTGCTCCGCATCGACCACGGCACCTCCATGATCGGCCGCCTCGCCGACTCCATCGGCGTCCTCGGCGGCGGCCGCCCGGGCCGCAGCTGGCCCAATCCGGTCCCGCTCTACAGCGTGCTGCGCGGCGGCATGTCCCGGATCCTGGAGTACCCCCGCATCAAGCTGAACTCCATCGCCAAGGTCAACATCCGCGGCATCTCCGTCGAACCGCTCATCCACGCGATCGCCGAACTCCTCGACAACGCCACCCGGTTCTCACCCCCGAACTCCAAGGTGCAGGTCAACGCCATCGAGGTGCAGACCGGCATCGCCATCGAGATCGAGGACGCCGGCGTCAGCCTCAGCGAGGAGTCCCGCGCCAAGACCGAGAAGATGCTCGACGACGCCATGCGCGGCGTCACCATGCAGGACCTCGGCGGCGCCCCGCGCCTCGGCCTCGCCGTCGTCGGCCGGCTGTGCACCTCCTTCAACCTCCAGGTGTCGCTGCGCACGTCGGCGTACGGCGGGGTCCGCGCCGTCCTCGTCGTGCCCCGCGAGATGATGACCTCCGACCCGGCACCCGGCTACGCCCACGGCATCGGCGCCGCCTCCGCGCAGATCGACCTGAGCAACCTCGAGGGCCCCAAGCGCCCGCCCAAGCGGCGCCGGCCCACCAACCCGAAGATCCCGGCCAACGTCTCCCTCGAGGACGACGTGCCGGTGATCACCGAGTGGACCGACAAGGGCCTGCCGCAGCGCCGCTCCAAGGCCATCGTCCCGATCAGCCAGCGCTACGCCGAGGCGTACGCCGCCCAGGAGGCCGCCGAGCGCGCCGAACGCGAGGGCAGGCCCGACCCGTTCGCGCAGGCGCAGCCCGAACCGCCGAAGCCCAAGAAGAAGAAGCAGGAACCCGGAGTGGCCTTCGAGGCCTTCTGGGAGGGCCTGAAGAAGATCGCCCCGCCGGGTGTCCACCCCACCGACTTCACCCGCAACCCCACCGCATACCTGCACCTGATCCAGGACAAGCCGAAGCCGCCCGAGGCCGACGACGAAGGGGACCTCACGTGATCCAGCAGCGCCAGAACTTCGACTGGGTGCTCAAGGAGCTCTACGACGGCGTCCCCGGCATCGAGATGATCGTCGTGCTCTCCTCCGACGGCCTGCGCATCGCCCGCTACGCCGGTGAACCCGACGCCGCCGACCGCGTCTCGGCCGCCTGCGCGGGCATGCAGAGCCTCGCCACCGCCATCGCCCAGGAGATGGAGTGCGTCGAGGGCGACATGAACCTCATCATGATCGAGATGGACGGCGGCTACTTCTACATGATGTCCGCCGGCGCCAACGCCTATCTCGCCGTCCTGTCCGACGTGTGCTGCGAACCCGGCCGGATGAGCGCCTCCATGCGCGACCTCGTCGTCCGGATCGGAGCCCATCTGACCAGCCCGCCCCGCCGCAACGGGCAGACCGTATGACGCCTCCGCAACGCAGGCGGCGCCAGCCCCTGGCGCTCCCGCCCCCCGCACCGGCCCCGCCCGCCGAATCCCCGGTGGACCGGGAGAAACAGCCCGACCGGCTCTACACGCTCACGGGACCCGACGGCGAGCGGGCGCCGCTGGACCTGGTGACGTTAATCGTGGCGTGTGCCGACCCCCCCTCGTCCGCCACCCCGGAACAGACCGTGGTGCTGCGGATGTGCGCCGCCCCCCTGTCGGTGGCCGAGGTGTCGGCCTACCTCGGCCTGCCGTTCACCGTGGTGACGGTCCTGCTCACCGAGATGCTGGCGGCCGAACTGGTCCAGGCACGCGCCCCGATCGTCCGCCAGAAGCTCCCCGACCGATCCCTGCTCGAAGCGGTGATGCATGGACTTCAAAGGCTCTGACACGGTCCCCGGCCCACGGGCCGAGGACCGGCTTCCGCAGACCACCACGGCCGCGGCGAAGATCGTCATCGTGGGCGGCTTCGGCGTCGGCAAGACGACCATGGTCGGCGCCGTCAGCGAGATCAAACCGCTGACCACCGAGGAGACCATGACCCAGGCCGGCGTCGGCGTCGACGACGACTTCGGCTCCGACACCAAGACCGCCACCACCGTGGCCATGGACTTCGGGCGCATCCGCATCACCGACCAGGTGGTGCTCTACCTCTTCGGCACCCCCGGCCAGGAACGCTTCTGGTTCCTGTGGAACGGGCTGTTCGAAGGCGCCCTCGGCGCGGTCGTCCTGGTCGACACCCGCCGCCTGGAGGTCAGTTACGAGGTCATGGGCCGGCTGGAGGAGGGCGGAGTGCCCTTCGTCGTGGCCGTCAACACCTTCCCCGACGGCCCCCGTTACCCCCTGGAGGACCTCCGGGCCGCCCTCGACCTGGCCCCGGACGTACCGATCGTGGAGTGCGACGCCCGCCGGCGCGCCTCCAGCCGGGACGTCCTGATGACCCTGATGCGGTTCCTGCACACCCTCTCGCTCAGAGGCAGCCTCACCTAGCCCCGAGCCCCCCATTTTTTCTCCCACCCCCCGACAACGAATCCCCCACAGCTGCGGAGCGACCCCTGTGACGCCTGAACACCCCACGACGACCGGACCCCACGACCTCGCCCTGGACCCACCGCCCGGCTGCCCCGCCCACGCCACCGGCACCGGCGGACTGACCCGGCTCTACGGCCCCGGCGCGGAGGACCTCGGCGACCTGTACGAGCAACTGCGCGAGCAGTACGGCCCCGTGGCCCCGGTCCTGCTCCACGACGACCTGCCGATGTGGATGGTGCTCGGCCACGCCGAGAACCTCCAGATGCTGCGGACGCCCTCGACGTTCACCAAGGACACCCGCGTCTGGACGCCGCTGCGTGAGGGCCGGGTCCGGCCCGACCACCCGTACATGCCGCACATCGCCTGGCAGCCGATCTGCGCCCACGCCGAGGGCGACGAGCACAAGCGGCTGCGCGGCGCGGTCACCGCCGCCATGGAGACCCTCGACGAGCGCAGTGTGCGCCGGTACATCTACCGGGCCACGCAGACCCTGGTCAACCGCTTCTGCGAGGAGGGCCGGGCCGACCTGGTCGGCCAGTTCGCCGAGCACCTCCCGATGGCGGTGATGTGCCAGCTCCTCGGCATGCCCGACGAGTACGACGACAAGATGGTCGCCTGCGCCCGGGACGCGCTCAAGGGCAGCGAGACCGCCGTGGAGAGCCACGCGTACGTCGTCGACGCGCTCAGCCGGCTGACCCTGCGCCGCCGCGCCGCCCCCGCCGAGGACTTCACCAGCCATCTCCTCGCCCACCCGGCCGGGCTGAGCGACGACGAGGTCCGCGAGCATCTGCGCCTGGTGCTCTTCGCCGCCTACGAGGCCACGGTCAACCTGCTGTCCAACGTCCTGCGCATGGTCCTGACCGACCCGCGTTTCGTCGCCCGGCTCAACGGCGGCGAGATGACCGTGCCGGAGGCGGTCGAGCAGTCCCTGTGGGACGAACCGCCGTTCAGCACCATCTTCGGCTACATGGCCAAGCAGGACACCGAGCTGGGCGGCCAGCGCATCCGCGCGGGCGACGGACTCTTCTTCGCGCCCGCCCCCGCCAACGTCGACCCCCGGGTGCGCCCCGACCTCTCCGCCCACATGCGGGGCAACCGCTCCCACCTCGCCTTCGGCCGGGGCCCGCACGAGTGCCCCGGCCAGGACATCGGGCGCGCCATCGCCGACGTCGGCGTCGACGCGCTGCTGTCCCGGCTGCCGGACATCCAGCTCGCCTGCGAGGAGGACGAGCTGCGCTGGACGACCTCGATCGCCTCCCGGCACCTGGTGGCCCTGCCGGCGCACTTCGAGCCCAAGCCCCAGCAGGACGTCAAGCTGAAGCCGACCCACGCGGCCTCCGTGCCGCCGCAGCGCGCCTTCCGCCCGCTGCACATCGACCCCAGGCCGACACCCCCCGCCCCCGAGCCGATGGCCGCCCCGCAGCCCGAACCGGCCGCCCCCCAGCAGCCGGTCCGCCGCCCCGGCGCCTGGCAGCGGTTCCTGCTCTGGTGGCGGGGCTACTGAGCCGCCGCCCGGCGGCTATCCGGCCCAACGGGCGTACGACACCCAGGACTCCAGCACCCTGCCGCTGCGCAGCCGGTGCCGGACACCGGTGACCGGATCGGTGAACTCCAGCTCCCGCGCCAGCAGTTGCAGCGGGCGCCGGAAGTCACCGGCCGGGCCGGGCGGGGCCACCTCCGGGTAGAGGGGGTCGCCGAGGATCGGGACGCCCAACGCGTTCATGTGGACGCGTAGTTGATGGGTCTGACCGGTGTGGGGGATCAGCCGGTAGCGGGCCAGCCCGTCCGGCCGGTGCTCGACCGGCTCGATGTCGCTGACCGCGTTCGGCTCCCCCGGCACCTCGAACGCGGCCAGCGTGCCGCGCTCCTTCACGATCCGGCTGCGCACGGTCACCGGCCAGGCCCGCGCCGGGTCGTACGGGGCGACGGCCTCGTACACCTTGCGCACCCGGCGGTCGCGGAACAGCGTCTGGTAGGCGCCGCGCTCCTCGGGCCGGACCGTGAACAGCACGAGCCCGGCGGTGAGCCGGTCCAGACGGTGCGCCGCGCCCAGGGCGGGGATGCCGAGCTCCCGCCGGAGCCGGGCCAGCGCGGTCTCGGTGACATGGCTGCCGCGCGGGGTGGTGGCCAGGAAGTGCGGCTTGTCCACGACGACGATGTGCTCGTCGCGGTGCACGACCTCCAGCGGGAACGGCACCGGCACCTCGGCGGGCAGCTCCCGGTGGAACCACACGAACATGCCCGGTACGTACGGGGCGTCCGGCGCCACCGCCGTCCCGTCGGCGCCGACCACGAGACCGGCCCGCAGCATCCCGTCGACGACCCCCGCGCCCGCCCCGCCGAGCCGCTCCACCAGATGGTCCCGCACGGTGGCCCACCCGCCCTCACCCGGCAACCGCACCCGCACCGCGTCGATCCCGTCGCGCTGCGGCAGAGGGGAGGGCGGGGGAGGGGTACGGCGTCTCATCGGGGTCCAGGGTACGAGGGCACCGGAAAATCCGTTGGCCCGGGCGGGCGTCGTTGGCAGGATGCGCCCCATGCCCTACACCGCCGCCTCGGTGCTGCCCGCCGGAACCCTGTCCGCCTCCCCGCAGCCCGTCCTCGCCACCGGGGACGGACTGGTCCTGCGCCCGTGGCGGACCGAGGACGCCCCCGCCGTGCACGCCGTCTTCCAGGATCCGCTCATCCACCAGTGGCAGCTCCGGGCCGCCGAGTCCCTGGAGGAGGTCGTCGGCTGGATCGAGGAGTGGCAGCAGGCCTGGGCCGGGGAGAAGGACGCCCAGTGGGCCGTCGTCGACGAGGGCACCGACCGGGTGCGGGGGAGGGTGGCACTGCGGGAGATCCTGCTGGGCGAGGGGACGGCCGAGGTGGCGTACTGGACCGCCCCGGAGGCCCGCGGCGGCGGCACGGCGGGCCGCGCCACGGCGGCGCTCGCCCGCTGGGCCCTCGACGAGATCGGCTTCCACCGCCTGGAGCTGACGCACGCCACCGCCAACGAGGCGTCCTGCCGGGTCGCGACGAAGGCCGGTTTCGTCCTGGAGGGCACCCGGCGCAGCGCCGTCCTGCACCGGGACGGCTGGCACGACATGCATCTGCACGCACGCGTGCAGGGCGACTGAGAACCATCACTCGATCGTGGTCACCACCCGGGCACACGCCCCACAAGGGGTCATTGAGGACGCATGATGCGATCTCCGCCACGCTCGTCCCGGGGGACCCATGCGCCAGACCGCCACCGCCGTCCTGCTCGCCGTCACGCTCGCGCTCGCGGGCTGCTCCGGGGGGAGCGGCGACACGGACGCCGAGCCCGGAGCCGAGCCGGGAGCCGAGGCCAGGTCGCCGACACCTACGCCGACACCTACGCCGACACCTTCGGCGACGCAGGAGAGGCTGCGGCCCGTCTGGGGGCCCAGGCTCGAGGCCGCCGCAGGCAAGGGCGGTGAGGGCACGTCCGCCTGCCACCGGCCGTCGAGCGACGCCTGCGCCGGATACGTGCGCGACATCATGGCGGTCGTCACGGGCCTGGCGGACGCGATCAGGACGTCGGGACGCGCGTACCCGAAGGCTCGGGCCCAGATCGCCAGGATGAAGCACGCGCAGGCGGCGTACGCGGCCGCCGGGTGCCACGGGGACCCCGCGGCGGACGATCCGGACTCGCGGTGTCACGGGGTGGTGGCCGTCACCATCGGCGCGTCCACCCTGGACGTGACGCTGCTGACCGACGAGTTCGGCAGGTAGGCGCACGGGCCGGCAGGCCGGGGCACGGTCGGCGGGGCACTGTCAGTGGTGGCGCATAGCCTTCTCGCATCACCGTTCACGCATGCTGCTGGCTGCGCACGCTGAACGCACCGATGCCCCGCCCGTCGGACAGCGCCGACGGCGGGGCATCGCTGTGCCTCGGTCACTCCAGGCCGGGGTCACGACGGCGGACGGCCCGGTAGACGAGCCCGGTTCCCACCGTGACCAGCAGGAACAGCACGGTGAACCACTGGAAGTACCAGTGGCCGCCCGCCGGGTCGTACACCGCGGCCCGGGGCCAGGCCAGGTTGACGGTCATCAGCAGGCCGTAGAGCAGGGCGAGGGCGTTGACGGGGATGCCCCAGCGGCCCAGGGAGAACAGCGGGGCGCCGCTCTCGTCGGTGCCGGCCGAGGGGAGGCCGCCGCGCAGCCGGCGCACCAGCAGCGGGCCGGTGACCATCGCGTAGGCCAGGTACAGCATCACGATGCAGGTGGTGCCGATCGCCAGGAAGGCGTCCGGCGAGGCGAAGTTCAGCAGCAGGAGGGCCGCCGCGAGGACGCCGACGACGAGGGCGGGGGCGCTCGGCATGCCGGTGCGCGGGTTCACCCGGGCGAGGCGTGCGGAGAACGGGAGTTGGCCGTCGCGGGCCATGGAGAACAGCATCCGGCAGGCCGCCGTCTGGATGGCGAGCGTGGCCACCGCGATCGCCACCACCACGTCCGCGAGGAGCACCTTGCCGACGCCGTCGCCGAGGCTGCTGGTCAGGACGTAGGAGAGTCCGTCGACGCCGAGGTGTCCGTCGGTGAGGCTGGGGGCGGCGAGGAGTCCGCCGAGCACGATCAGTCCGCCGAGCAGCCCGGCGGCGCCGAGCGCGGTGAGGATCGTGCGGGGCGCCGTACGGCGGGGGTGGTGGGTCTCCTCGCTCATCTCGCCCGCGCTGTCGAAGCCGATCATCACGTACGCGGCGGTGAACGATCCCACCGCGAGCGCCCCGAACAGGCCCGACTGGGCGGCACCGGTGGTGTGGAAGGTGATGCCGGGCGTGCGCTCGGAGTGGGTGAGCAGCAGGACGACGATGAGGACCGCGCCGATGATCTCGGCGGTCACCCCGACCCGGTTGATCACCGACATGACCCGGTTGTCGACGACGTTGACGAGGGTGGTCAGGGCCAGCAGGACCACGCCGAGCAGGGCCGCGTTGGCCGCGCCGTCGGGGGAGACGGGTGAGGGGTCGGTGCCGATCAGCTGGAAGCCGGACCAGATCGCCGGCAGCACCATCTGCAGGGCGAGCGCGGCGGCCGCGACGACGACGATCTGCCCGATGACCATGATCCAGCCGGCGAACCAGCCGAACGTCGGCGTCGACAGCCGTGACGACCACTGGTAGATCGCGCCGGAGATCGGATAGCGGGCCGCCAGTTCGGCGAAGCAGGCCGCCACCAGCAGCTGCCCGGTCAGCACCACCGGCCAGGCCCAGAAGAAGACGGGCCCGCCGAACGCGTACCCGAAGGCGAAGAACTGGAAGACGGTGGTCAGGACGGAGATGAAGGAGAAGCCGGCGGCGAACGAGGCGTACCGGCCCAGACTGCGGTGCAGTTCCTGGCGGTAGCCGAACTCCGAGAGGGAGCGGTCGTCCGGGTCCGGGGCGTGGGCGGGGGAGTGCGGCGGGTCGGGGCGTACGTCGGCGGGGGAGCTGGTCGTCACGGCGGCACCTGCCTTGGGCGCGAATTCCTGTCGGGCGACAGAAATTAGGGACGCCCTGTTTCGCAGGTGTCACGCCGCCGTGTCCGGGGCGGGCCCAAGTCCTCACGCTCCCCCGGGGAGGGCTACGCGGCCGGTGCCGCACCCTCCTGCTCGGCCTCCACGCGCGCGTTCCAGTCGCGCTTCGCGGCCTGCCAGCCGTCCTCGTTGTGGCCGAGCCGCCAGTAGCCGGAGATCGACAGGTCCTCGCGCGGGACGGCCAGCTCGACGCGGAGCAGCCGGCGCAGTTCCTTCACGGCCGCCGCCTCGCCGTGGACGAACGCGTGCACCCGGCCCTCGGGGAACTCCAGCGCGCTCACGGCCTCGACCAGCCGCTCACCCACCGGCCTGCCGTCGCGGTGCAGCCAGACGACCTCCACGTCGGAGTCGATCTTCTGCTCCTCCTCGGGACCGTCGATCTCGATGAAGGCGTGCGCCACCGCACCGGAGGGCAGCGACTCCAGCGCGGCCGCGATCGCCGGCAGGGCGCTCTCGTCACCGGCGAGCAGATGCCAGTCGGCGGCGGTGTCGGGGGTGTAGGCGCCGCCGGGGCCCATGAAGCGGACGGTCTCGCCCGGCTGGACGCGCGCCGCCCACGGCCCGGCCAGGCCCTCGTCGCCGTGGATCACGAAGTCCAGGGTCAGTTCACGGTGTTCGGGGTTCCAGGCCCGTACGGTGTACGTCCGGGTCACGGGCCACTGCTCGCGCGGGAACTCGGCGCGGATCCGCTCCAGGTCGAAGGGCTCGGGGTAGGTCACACCCGCGGGGCCGAAGAGGAGCTTCACGTAATGGTCCGTGCAGGCGCCCGCCGAGAACTCGGCCAGGCCCTCGCCGCCGAGCACCACGCGCTGCATGTGCGGGGTCAGCCGTTCGGTGCGGACGACCTGCGCGGCGTGGGGCGTGCGCGGCTTGCGTGCCGGACGTTCTGCCATGACGGCCTCCCATGTTCTATGGTTAGGTTTACCTAAGTTAGCATCTCTCCCCCGGGTGATGCCTCTCCTTCGAGAGGTGGATTCACCTCTCGTGTCGAGGATGGCTTTCCGCCGCCGCGCATGTCATTCCGTACGGCGAGAACAATGCTTACGCGCCGGCCGCCCCGGACGCGCCCAGAGTGAGCAGCAGGCGCTGCAGCGACCCGCCGAGGCCCCAGCGCTCCGCGAGCGCCTCCAGTGTCGCCCCGTCCCGGGGCGCGTGGGGCAAAGAAACGTTCACGTCCGGCAGGGGGACGTCACCGGCGACCCGGACCACCTGCGGCGCGACCGCGACGTACGGCCGCGCCTCGTCCAGCCGCTTGCGCTGCGAGGGGGTGAGCTTCGCCTTCGGGTCGTCGACCGCCGCCATGATCCCGGCCAGGTCGCCGAACTCGGCCAGCAGCTTGGCCGCCGTCTTCTCCCCGATGCCCGGCACCCCCGGCAGTCCGTCGCTCGGGTCGCCGCGCAGCAGCGCCAGATCCGCGTACCCGGGCCCGTCGACGCCGTACTTCTCGCGCAGCCAGGCCTCGTCGGTCGTCTGGAGCGTGCCGACGCCCTTGAGCGGGTACAGCACCCGCACCCCGCGCGCGTCGTCCACCAGCTGGTACAGGTCGCGGTCGCCGGTGACGATGTCGACCGGGCCCGTCGCCCGCGCCGTGAACGTGCCGATCACGTCGTCCGCCTCGTATCCGGCGACACCCACCCGCGCGATGCCCAGCGCGTCCAGCACCGCCTCGATCACCGGCACCTGCGGCGACAGCGTGTCCGGCACCTCCTCCTCGTCCGGGCCCACCGGGCGCTCCTCGGCGACGCGGTGCGCCTTGTACGAGGGGATCAGGTCGACCCGCCACTTCGGGCGCCAGTCGGCGTCCATGCAGGCCACCAGCTCGTCCGGCCGGTGGTCCTTGACCAGGCGGTCGATGAAGTCGAGCAGTCCGCGCACGGCGTTCACCGGCGTGCCGTCCGGGGCCTTCACGGAGTCCGGGACGCCGAAGTAGGCGCGGAAGTAGAGCGAGGCGGTGTCGAGGAGCATCAGTCGTCCGGTCACGCCTCGCATCATGCCCCACGGGTGTCCCGGTGACCGGCCGGTATTCACCCCCGTGGCAGGTGTGAACATCGTCTGCATGGCTTGTGAACTGGGACACTTGTGCGTTTGTCCCGCAGGGGCCAGGGCAGGCGCGGCCCCGGAGCGGCACCGGGTTGCACCAGCACATGCCAATGCCCATGCCCGTGCCCTCCTGTCCTGTCCCCGAACGAGTAGGCAATCGTGTCAGCGAGGCTTGAGGCCGAACATCTCTTCAAGGTGTTCGGCGCACGACAGAACCAGGCGAACGAGGCGGTCGAACGGCTCCGCGCCGGAGCCACCCGGGAGGAACTGCGCACCGACGGCACCACCGCCGCCGTCATCGACGCCTCCTTCACCGTCGACCCCGGACAGATCTTCGTCGTCATGGGTCTGTCCGGCTCGGGCAAGTCCACCCTGCTGCGCATGCTCAACGGCCTGCTGGAGCCCACCGCCGGACGCGTCCTCTTCGACGGCCGGGACCTCACCGCCCTGAGCGGCCGCGACCTGCGCGAGGTCCGCGCCCGGAAGGTCAGCATGGTCTTCCAGCACTTCTCGCTCTTCCCGCACCGCAGCGTCCTCGACAACGCCGCCTACGGCCTCGCCGTCCAGGGCGTGCCCCGCGCCGAGCGCGAGCAACGGGCCACCGAGGCGCTCCGCCTGTGCGGCCTGGCCGGCTGGGAGAAGTCCTGGCCCGACGAGCTGTCCGGCGGCATGCAGCAGCGGGTCGGCCTCGCCCGCGCCCTCGCCACCGACGCCGACCTCCTCCTCATGGACGAGTCCTTCAGCGCGCTGGACCCGCTGATCCGCCGGGACATGCAGGACCAGCTGCTCACCCTCCAGCAGACCCTGAAGAAGACCATCGTCTTCATCACCCACGACCTCAACGAGGCCATGCGCCTCGGCGACCGCATCGCCGTGATGCGCGACGGCCGGATCGTGCAGACCGGCACGGCCGAGGACATCCTGCTGCGCCCCGCGGACGACTATGTGGCCTCCTTCATCCAGGACGTCGACCGCTCCCGGGTGCTGACCGCCTCCGCCGTCATGGACCCCCATGTCCGCGGCGACGAGGCCGACTGCGGCTGCGAGACCGCGACCCCCGACACCCCGTTCACCGCGCTGTGCGCGCTCAGCGCCCGGCTGCCCCACCCGGTCGCCGTCCTCGACGGCGGGCGCGGGCTGGTGGGAGTCGTCCCCCGGCAGCGCCTGGTCGGCCTCCTCGGCGACGTGGACGGCGACGCCGTGACGTGCGACCACGGGGAGAAGGTGACCGCCCGTGCCTAGGCTGACCCTCGGCGACCGGGTCGACTCCGGCGTCGACTGGCTCGTCACCCACCTCTCCTGGCTCTTCGACGCGGTCAAGACGGTCGTCGAAGGCATGTACGACGGTATCGACGCCGTCCTCACCGCCCCCCAGCCGCTGCTGCTCGCCGGCATCCTCGCGGTGCTCGCCTGGTGGCTGCGCGGCCTGGTCGCGGGCGTCCTCGCCTTCGCCGGATTCGCGCTCGTCGACTCGCTCGCGCTGTGGGACGAGGCGATGTCGACGCTGTCCCTGGTGCTCGTGGCGACCGCCGTCGCCCTGGTGATCTCGATCCCGCTCGGCATCTGGGCGGCCCGCTCCCAGCCGGTCGCCGCGGTCCTGCGCCCGGTCCTCGACCTGCTCCAGACCATGCCCTCGATGGTCCTGCTGATCCCCGCGATCCTGTTCTTCGGCATGGGCGTCCCGGCCGGCGTCGTCGCCACCCTGATCTTCGCGCTCGCGCCCGGCGTCCGGATGACCGAGCTGGGCATCCGCCAGGTCGACTCCGAACTCGTCGAGGCCGCCGAGGCGTTCGGCACGACACCGCGCGACACCCTGCTGCGGGTCCAGCTCCCGCTCGCCCTGCCGACCATCATGGCGGGCGTCAACCAGGTCATCATGCTCGGCCTGTCCATGGTCGTCATCGCCGGCATGGTCGGCACCGGCGGCCTCGGCGGCGCCGTCAACGAGGCGATCGGTCAGCTGGACATCGGCCTCGGCTTCGAGGCGGGCCTCGGGATCGTCGTCCTCGCCATCTACCTGGACCGGATGACCGGCGCCCTCGGCACCCGGATCTCCCCGCTCGGCCGCCGGGCCGCCGCCCGGGCCCGCACGAGCCCGTGGGCGCACCGCCCGCGTCCGGCCGTCGCCCTCTCCGGCGTGGCCGTCCTCGCCCTGGTGGCGGGCGGACTGGGGATCCTCGGCCCCTCCTCCGGCAGCGCCGCGACCTCCGCCACGGACGTCGGCCGGGGCCGCGAGATCACCATCGGCTACATCCCCTGGGACGAGGGCATCGCCTCCACCTACCTCTGGAAGGAACTCCTGGAGGAGCGCGGCTTCGAGGTGAAGACCACCCAGTACGCCGCCGGACCCCTCTACACCGGGCTCGCCACCGGCCAGATCGACTTCCAGACCGACTCCTGGCTGCCCACCACGCACGCCGCGTACTGGAAGAAGTACGGCGACCGGCTCGACGACCTGGGCCGGTGGTACGGCCCCACCTCGCTGGAGCTCTCGGTCCCCTCGTACGTGAAGGACGTGAACTCGCTCGCGGACCTGAAGGAGCACGCCGCCGAGTTCGGCGGGCGGATCACCGGCATCGAGCCCAGCGCCGGGATGATGGGCCTGCTCAAGGACAAGGTCCTGAAGCGGTACGGCCTCGACGGCGCCTACCGGGTGGTCGACGGCTCCACGCCCGCGATGCTCGCCGAGCTGAAGCGCGCGTACGCCAGGAAGCAGCCGATCGTCGTCACGCTCTGGTCGCCGCACTGGGCCTACAGCACCTACGACCTCAAGAAGCTGAAGGACCCGGAGGGCGCCTGGGGCGAGGGCGACGGCGTGCACACCCTCGCCCGGCAGGGCCTCACCGCCGACCAGCCCGAGGTCGGCGCCTGGCTGAAGGACTTCCGGATGACCGAGGACCAGCTCACCGGCCTGGAGGCACAGATCCAGAAGGCCGGCAAGGGCAAGGAGCAGGACGCGGTCCGCACCTGGCTGAAGGGCCACCCCGGTCTCGTCGACCGCTGGGCCCCGGTGGCCGGGGCCGGACAGGGGAGCCGGGCGGCCGGGTGACCTGACAGCCCCGTCACCGCCTGTCGAGGGGCGGGTTCCGGCGTACGACGCGACGCGTACGCCGGGGCCCGCCCCTCGTGCCGTGTGCGCAGCTGGGAGGCACCTTCGCCACGGCAAGGATCCGGCCAACCACGCAGAGCCACCCCCAGGCCTGGGCTGAGGTGCTTGCTAAGCCGGGGACGAGCGGGAACACTCACGGCCGTTCGCGCATTGAACCGGAAAGCAGAGGGCGAGTGAGCGCCCGGCGACTCGGGCGGCCCGTTCCGCTGGCGCGATCTGTGGGGTCGTGTGTCACGTGGTGTGTCCTCGATGTGACGGGCACATGAAACGGTTTGCCGAACATGCGTAGGGTGCAGAGAACTCTTCAGGACATCGGCGGTTTCGACGAGTGAAGGAGGGAGCCGGAGCGATGGGCGACCACAAAGAACAGCCCCTGCGGGTCGGCGCGGCCGTACGGCGGCGACGCCGGGCCCTGGACCTCACCCTCGCCGTCGTGGCCGAGCGCAGCGGCCTCTCGGTCCCGTTCCTGAGCCAGATCGAGAACGACCGGGCCCGGCCCAGCACCAGCTCCCTGGAGAAGCTCGCCGACGCGCTGCGCACCACGGCCGTCGAACTCCTCGCCGCCGCCGACCCGGCGTGCAGCGTGGACGTCGTCCGCGCCGAGGTCACCGAGACCCCGGAACCCGCACCGCGCTCCCGCTCCCTGGTCCGCGGCCATCACCAGATGCACGCCACGGAGTTCACCGGCGACCACGAGGCCGGCCGTGAATTCCAGTACCGCAACGACCAGTTGATGTATGTCGCCGACGGCGCCGTGGAGATCGAGGCGGAGGGCCGCGCCTACCGCCTGGGCCGGGGCGACACCCTGTATCTGACCGGCGGGGTCCGCCACCGCTGGCGGGCGACCGTCCCGGACACCCGGGTGGTCGTCGTGGCCGTCGCGGAGCACATCGAGGCGGTCCGGAACCGGAAGCGCTGACGCCCGTGCGGATCGTCTCGCTGGTGCCCTCGCTGACCGAGGTGGTGGCCGTCTCCCTGCCCGGCGCGCTGGTCGGCGCCACCGACTGGTGCAGCCATCCGGCCGACCTGGACGTCACCCGGATCGGCGGCACCAAGAACCCCGACGTCTCCCGCATCACCGCCCTCGCGCCCGACCTGGTGATCGCCAACGAGGAGGAGAACCGCGAGCCGGACCTCTCCGCCCTGCGTGCGGCGGGCGTCGAGGTGCTGGTCACGGAGGTGCGGGACGTCCCGCAGGCCTTCCGGGAACTGGCCCGCGTCCTCACGGCCTGCGGCGCGCGGTCCCGGCCGCGCTGGCTGGACGAGGCCGAGGAGGAGTGGGCCGGGCTCAAGGAGCCGGAGACCCGCCTCTCGGCCGTCGTACCGATCTGGCGCCGCCCCTGGATGGTGCTGGGCCGCGACACCTTCGCCGGGGACGTGCTCGCCCGCCTCGGCGTCGACCACCTCCACACGCACCATGAGGACCGCTACCCGAGGATCGCCCTGGAGGAGCTCCGGGCGGCCGCCCCCGACGTCGTCGTCCTCCCCGACGAGCCGTACCGCTTCACCCCCGAGGACGGCCCCGAGGCCTTCCCCGGACTTTCCTGCGCGCTCGTCAGCGGACGGCAGCTGACCTGGTACGGCCCCTCGCTCGCCGAGGCGCCGCGGGCACTGGCCGAGGCCCTGCGGGCAGCGCTCCGCTGAGCAGCCCCCGGACGGTGCACGCGGCGACGACACCCCACGCGGCCACGAGGACGGCGTACAGCGCGACCGAGAGCACGGCGAAGGCGACCAGCCCCGTGTGCCGGGCCAGGACCGCGGCGCCGGTCACACAGGTCCCGACCGGGAACGTGAACGCCCACCACGTCATCGTGAAGCACATTCCCTCCCGGCGGGCCCGCGCCACCTGCGCGCCGGCCAGGCACAGCCACAGCAGGGCGAACCCCATGACCGGCACGCCGTACAGCACGGCGAACACCGCGAAGGCCCGGGCCTCCGGCCCCGGTACGGCCCCCGGCGCCGCCTCCGCGAAACGGCCGACGGCGGTGGTGGACTGGCCCAGCGGACCGAGGACCAGGAAGAGGGCCGGGGTGAGCGCCGGCGGCAGCGGGCCGCCGGTCAGCAGCCGCCCGAACACCACCGGCAGCAGCGCGAGGGTGGCCAGCAGACTCAGCCCGAACAGCGCGAGACACGCGAGGAGCAGGGTCGCGCGGGCCTGACCGGGCGGCAGATACGGCACCAGCGCCGGTCCCGAGGCGGCCGACACCATGGGGGCGACGAGCGGCAGCAGCCACACCGGCGTCGGCTCCGCCCCGTGGTGGCGTACGGCCATGAGGTACGGCACCCCGACCGCCGCCGCCAGCGCCACGACCGTACCGGCGCCGAACAGCACGGCGTCGAGCACGACCGCGGGCCCGGTGCCGAGCCAGTCCCGCCCGACGGACAGGGCACCCGCGCCGACGGCGAGCAGCGCCATCGCCAGACAGCCGTAGAAGGGCGCGGCCGCCGGGTCGAGGAGATCGGCGCGGGCCCGGTCGCGGTGGTGGCGCCAGTGCAGGGCGCGGGCGGTCAGGAGGGTCACCAGCAGGATGAGGGAGAGCGCCCACAGGGCCGTGCAGGCCGGGCGCAGGCCCGGTGGGTGGACGGGCAGGGCGGCTCCGGCCGTGCCGACGACCGCCGTGCCCATCACGGTGGCGTACCAGTTCGGCCCGAGATACCGGACGAAGGGGAGCGCGGGGCGGGGGGTGAGGGGCAGCGCGGGGGCGACGGTGACCATGGTCTCCACGGTCGTGGTTCCCCGCCGTCCGGACCAGGGACGCCCTCGCTATGGGGACATAAACTGGACTTATGAGCAGGGGTACGTCGGAGGAAGAGCCCGGGGTCACGGGTTCCCTCGCGCATCGCGTCCCGGAACTCGGGGCGCTGGAGCTGCTGCTGGCCGTGGCCAGGCTGGGCAGTCTGGGGGCCGCCGCGCGCGAGCTGGGCATCACCCAGCCGGCCGCGAGCAGCCGGATCCGTTCCATGGAACGGCAGCTCGGGGTGGCGCTCGTCGACCGTTCGCCGCGCGGGTCCCGGCTCACCGACGCGGGCGCGCTGGTGACGGACTGGGCCCGGCGGATCGTGGAGGCGGCGCAGGCCTTCGACGCGGGGGCGCAGGCGCTGCGGGACCGGCGGGACTCACGGCTGCGGGTGGCGGCGAGCATGACGATCGCGGAGTATCTGCTGCCGGGGTGGCTGGTCGCGCTGCGCGAGGGCCGGCCCGACACGGCCGTCTCCCTCCACGCCGGGAACTCGGCGACCGTGGCGGAGCGGCTGCTGTCCGGGGAGGCGGACCTCGGCTTCGTGGAGGGGCTGACGGTCCCCGCCGGTCTCGACTCCGCCGTCATCGCCCACGACCGGCTGATCGTGGTGGTGGCACCCGGGCACGCCTGGGCCCGGCGCCGGCGGGGGCTGGCCGCCGCCGAGCTGGCCGTCACCCCGCTGATCCTCCGGGAGAAGGGCTCCGGCACCCGGCAGGTCCTCGACACGGCGCTGGGCGGGCTGGCGCGGCCCCTGATCGAGCTGTCCTCGACGACGGCGGTGAAGGCGGCGGCGGTGAGCGGGGCCGGGCCCGCGGTGCTCAGCGAACTGGCGGTGGGGGAGGAGCTGTCCCTACGGCGGCTGGTGGGTGTGCCGGTGGAGGGGGTCTCGCTCGCCCGGGACCTGCGCGCAGTGTGGCCCACCGGGCACCGCCCGACGGGCCCGGCGCGGGACCTGCTCTCCCTGACCCGCGGCTGACCCGACCCATGCCCAGCCACCACCCGACCCGGCGGGGAGAAAGGCCGGCGACCACGGGCGGGCCCCGGGCGCCGCGGCCCCCGCCTGGCTCAGGGAGTGGTCCCGGTCGCCTCGATCAGCGCACGCAGCACCCGCAGGTCCTCGCCCATCTCCGGATGCCACTGCACCCCGAGCACCCAGCCGTCGTCGGCCGCCGGCTCCACCGCCTCCACGGTCCCGTCCGCCGCGTACGCGCTCGCGACCAGACCGCGGCCGAGACGGTCGACGGCCTGGTGGTGGTACGTGGGCACGGCGCTCTCCTCGGGGACGGCGGCGGCGTACCGCGTGCCCGGGACCGGCTTGACCGGGTGGCTGCCGAACACCCCGACCACCTCCGCGTGCCCCTCGATGTGCTGGGTCAGCGTGCCGCCGAGCGCCACGTTCAGCAGCTGCATGCCCCGGCAGATCCCCAGCAGCGGTACGCCCGCCGCCAGCGCCGCGTCGATCAGGGCGAGTTCCCACGCGTCCCGCTCCCGGGCCGGCGGGCCGGTACGGGGGTCGCGCTCGGCGCCGTAGCGGACCGGTTCGACGTCAGGGCCGCCCGCGATCACCAGGCCGTCCAGGCGGGCGACCGTCGCCGCCGCGTGTCCGGGCACGTCCGGCGGCAGCAGCGCGGCCAGACCGCCCGCCCGCTGCACCAGGCGCGGATAGCCGGCGGGCAGCAGCACGGCGTCCAGTTCCCACACGCCCCAGCGCGCCCCGGCCTCCAGATACGTGCTGACCCCGATCAGCGGGCGGCCGCCGTCCGTCATCCGTCCTCCCGACCCGTTCCGTCACCCCGTCCGTCCAATGGACTGTACGCGCACCTTTCGACGGCCGGAAGATCGCGCCGGGCCGGCGGATCCGGGACGACCGCCCGGCGGGGCTCACGCCAGGAAGCCCCTCAGCAGCGCCGCCGTCCCCGCGCAGTGCTCGCGCATCATCTCGCGCGCCCCGTCCGCGTCCCCGTCCAGCACCGCCTCCACCAGGGCGATGTGCTGGCGCTGCGAGTGCTCCAGGTTGCGCACAAGGAGCGGGATGCAATCCAGCAACTCGTTCACCGTCGCCCGCACGGCCGCGTACTGCGCCGTCAGCGAGGGGGAGCCGCACAGCTCGGCCAGTGTGAGATGGAGCAGGGTGTCCAGCCGCCGGTAGTCGGCCAGCGGGGCGTCCCCCGTCCGGGCCAGGGCGTCCCGCAGCCGGTCCGCCTGCTCACCGGTCAGCCCGTGCGCCGCGCACAGTCCCGCCGCGCCGACCTCCAGCACCTCGCGGAACCGCAGCACGTCCTCGATGTCGACCTCGGCGATCCGGCGCCGCAGCTCGTCCTCGCCGCCGGCGTCCGCGCGCGGCAGCACGAACGTTCCGCCGTAGCGGCCCCGCCGGGACTCCACCAGACCCTGGTCCTGGAGCACCTTCAGCACCTCGCGCAGCGTCACCCGGCTGATCCCGAGCCGCTCCGCCAGGTCCCGCTCGGCCGGCAGCCGCTCACCGCCGGGCACCAGACCCAGCCGTACGACCTGGAGGATCTGCTCCAGCGCCTCCTCGAAGCCGTTCCCCGCGCGCACCGGCCGCAGCACCGGGGTCAACCGGTCGTCGAGCCCGCCGTCCGCGTCCCACGACATCCGGCCGTGCCCCCTTCCCAAGCAATGGTTCTCAGCAATACCTTATCTCCCGGTCACCGGATCCAGTAGAGGAAGCCCGAAGGAGGCCCTCCCGTGGCAGACCGCACACCCCCGCTCGGCGTCGAGGAACTGCACGCCCTCGTCGCGAGCGGTGAGATCGACACCGTCGTCCTGGCCTTCCCCGACATGCAGGGCCGACTCCAGGGCAAGCGGTTCGCCGCCCGCTTCTTCCTCGACGAGGTCCTCCACCACGGCACCGAGGGCTGCAACTACCTCCTCGCCGTCGACACCGAGATGAACACCGTCGACGGCTACGCCATGTCCTCCTGGGAGCGGGGCTACGGCGACTTCGCCATGCACCCCGACCTGTCCACCCTGCGCCGCGTGCCCTGGAACGCCGGGACCGCGATGCTCGTCGCCGACCTCGCCTGGAACGACGGCTCCCCGGTCGTGGCCGCCCCGCGCCAGATCCTGCGCCGCCAGCTGGAGCGCCTCGCCGAGCACGGCCTCACCGCCCAGGTCGGCACCGAGCTGGAGTTCATCGTCTTCAAGGACAGCTACGAGCAGGCCTGGGACGCCAACTACCGGGGGCTGACCCCGGCCAACCAGTACAACATCGACTACTCGGTCCTCGGGACCGGACGCATCGAGCCGCTGCTGCGCCGCATCCGCAACGACATGGCCGGTGCCGGTCTCACCGTCGAGTCCGCCAAGGGCGAGTGCAACCCCGGCCAGCACGAGATCGCCTTCCGCTACGACGAGGCCCTCGTCACCTGCGACCAGCACGCGATCTACAAGACCGGCGCCAAGGAGATCGCCGCCCAGGAGGGCTGCTCCCTCACCTTCATGGCCAAGTTCAACGAGCGCGAGGGCAACTCGTGCCACATCCACCTCTCGCTCACCGACGCCGACGGCCGCAACGCGTTCGCCGCCGAGGACGGCGGGATGACCGACACCATGCGGCACTTCCTCGCCGGCCAGCTCGCCGCCCTGCGCGACTTCTCGCTCCTCTACGCCCCCAACATCAACAGCTACAAGCGGTTCCAGCAGGGCTCGTTCGCCCCGACCGCCGTCGCCTGGGGCCACGACAACCGCACCTGCGCCCTGCGGGTCGTGGGACACGGCCGCTCGCTCCGCTTCGAGAACCGGCTGCCCGGCGGGGACGTCAACCCGCACCTCGCGGTCGCCGGGCTGGTCGCGGCCGGGCTGTACGGCATCGAGCAGCGGCTGGAACTGCCCGAGGCCTGCCCCGGCAACGCCTACACCGCCGACTACGCGCACGTCCCCGGCACGCTCCGCGAGGCCGCCGAGCTCTGGGAGACCAGCCCGGTCGCCAAGGCCGCCTTCGGGGACGAGGTCGTCGCCCACTACCGCAACATGGCCCGCGTCGAGCTGGAGGCCTTCGACGCCGCGGTCACCGACTGGGAACTGCGCCGCTCCTTCGAACGCCTGTGAAAGGTCCTCTCTTGTCCGACCCGCACGAGCTCGTCGTCCTGAACCCGGCCACCGAGGAAGTCGTCGCCACCGTCCCCGCCGCCGACCCGGCCGACGTGGACGCGGCCGTCCGGCGCGCCACGGGGGCCCAGCACCGGTGGGCCGCGCTCGCACCCGCCGACCGGGCCCGACTGCTGCGCCGGTTCGCCGACACCGTGGACACGCACCTCGAAGAGCTGGCGCGGCTGGAGGTCCGCGAGGCCGGTCACCTCCTCGGCAACGCCCGCTGGGAGGCCGGCAACGCCCGCGACCTGCTGCTCTACGCGGCCGGCGGCATCGAACGCCTCACCGGCCGGCAGATCCCGGTCCCCGGCGGCTGGGACGTCACCTTCCACGAGCCGCTCGGCGTGGTCGGCGTGATCGCCCCCTGGAACTTCCCGATGCCGATCGCCGCCTGGGGGTCCTTCCCGGCCCTCGCGGCCGGCAACGCGGTCGTCCTCAAGCCCGCCGAGACCACCCCGCTCACCGCCCTGCGCCTCGCGGAGCTCGCGCTCGAAGCCGGCCTGCCCGAGGGGCTGTTCCAGGTCCTGCCCGGGTACGGCGCCGTCGCCGGACGCGCGCTCGTCGACCACCCCGGCGTGGCGAAGATCGTGTTCACCGGCTCCACCCGCACCGGCCGCGAGGTCATGGAGCGCTGCGCCCGCCAGGTCAAGCCGGTCACCCTCGAACTCGGCGGCAAGAGCCCCAACGTCGTCTTCGCCGACGCCGACCTGAAGCGGGCCGTCGACCCCTTCTCGTTCCTCGACAACTCCGGCCAGGACTGCTGCGCCCGCACCCGGATCCTCGTCCAGGAGTCGGTGTACGACGAGGTGGCCGACCTCCTCGCCGCCGCGCTGTCCGCCGTCGTGGTCGGCGACCCGGCCGACGAGGCCACACAGATGGGGCCGCTGATCTCCCGTCAGCAGGTGGACCGCGTAAGGTCGTTCGTCCCCGACGACGCCCCCGGGCTGCGCGGCGGTGCGCCCGACGGGCCCGGCTTCTGGTTCGCGCCGACCGTCCTCACCGGCGCCGCGCCCGACTCCGACGCCGCCCGCGAGGAGATCTTCGGCCCCGTCGCCGTCCTGCTGCCCTTCACCGACGAGGCGGACGCGATCCGGCTCGCCAACGACACGCCCTACGGCCTCTCCGGCTCCCTCTGGACCCGGGACATCGGCCGCGCCCTGCGCGTCTCGCAGGCCGTGCGCGCGGGGAACCTGTCCGTGAACTCCCACTCCAGCGTCCGCTACTGGACCCCGTTCGGCGGCTTCAAGCAGTCCGGCGTCGGCCGCGAGCTGGGCCCGGACGCCCTGACCGCCTTCACCGAGACCAAGAACGTGTTCATCTCCACGGAATCCAACACGGCAACCAGCACGGAGGGCCCCGCACAGTGACCGAACAGAGTGTGTGCCGTCGTCTCGTCGGCCGTACGGCCGTCATCACCGGAGCCGGCAGCGGCATCGGCCTCGCCACCGCCCGCCGGCTCGCCTCCGAGGGCGCCCACGTCGTCTGCGGCGATGTCGACGAGGCCCGCGGCAAGGCGGCCGCCGAGGAGGTCGGCGGGATCTTCGTGAAGGTCGACGTCACCGACGCCGAGCAGGTCGAGGCCCTGTTCAAGACGGCGTACGACACCTACGGCAGCGTCGACGTCGCCTTCAACAACGCGGGCATCTCGCCGCCCGACGACGACTCCATCCTGGAGACCGGCCTGGAGGCCTGGAAGCGCGTCCAGGAGGTCAACCTGACCTCCGTGTACCTGTGCTGCAAGGCCGCGATCCCGTACATGCGGCGCCAGGGCAAGGGCTCGATCATCAACACGGCGTCGTTCGTGGCGAGGATGGGCGCGGCCACCAGCCAGATCTCCTACACCGCGTCCAAGGGCGGCGTCCTCGCCATGTCCCGTGAGCTGGGCGTGCAGTTCGCCCGGGAGGGCATCCGCGTGAACGCCCTCTGCCCCGGGCCGGTCAACACCCCGCTCCTCCAGGAGCTGTTCGCCAAGGACCCGGAGCGGGCCGCCCGCCGGCTGGTGCACATCCCGGTGGGCCGGTTCGCCGAGGCCGAGGAGATCGCCGCGGCCGTGGCCTTCCTGGCCAGCGACGACTCCTCGTTCGTCAACGCCGCCGACTTCCTGGTGGACGGCGGTATCTCGGGGGCGTACGTCACCCCGCTGTAGGGCTCACAGGAACGTGTGGCCCTCACCCCGGTAGGTGGGCACGGTCGCGGTGACCGTGTCCCCCTCCACCAGGTGCAGCACGTCGAACCGCTCGCACAGCTCACCGGCCTTCGCGTGCCGGAACCACACCTTGTCGCCGATCAGCAGATCGTCGGCGGGGGAGCCGATGAGCGGGGTCTGCACCTCGCCGGGGCCCTCCTGGGGGTCGTACCGCAGCCCCTCGGGGAGGTACGGCACGGGAAGCCGGTCGGGCCCGGCCGCACCGGAGGCCGGGTACCCGCCGCCGAGGACGGTCACGACCCCGACTCCCGGCCGCCGTACGACGGGCTGGGCGAACAGGGCGGCCGGACGCCCGGTGAACGACCTGTAGTTGTCGAAGAGCCGCGGCACGTACAGCCCCGACCCGGCGCCGATCTCCGTCACCGCGTCCTCGGCGGCCGTGTGCTGCACACTGCCGGTGCCGCCGCCGTTGACGAACTCCAGGTCCGGGGCGACGGCCCGGACCGCCCGCACCACCGCGGCGCGCCGCTCGGTGAGTTCACGGCGGGCCGTGGCCTGCATCAGCCGGATCGCCCGGGACCGGAAGGGCCGCCCGGCCACGTCGTCCCCGACACCGGCGATATGACCCTCGTACGCCATGATCCCCACGAGCCTGAACCCCGGCCGCCGGGCCACCGCCCGTGCCACCTCGGCGACCTGGGCCGGCGTGTGCAGCGGGGAGCGCAGGGCGCCGACCCGCACCCGGCCGCCGAGCAGCTTCAGCGAGGTGTCCAACTCCAGGCAGACCCGGATGACTTCGGTGCCGCCGGCGCGTGCCGCGTCGATCAGGTCCAGCTGGGCGACGTCGTCGATCATCACCGCGACGGCGGCCGCGAGCTTGGGGTCGGCGGCGAGCTCGGCGAAGGCGGTGCGGTCGGCGGAGGGATAGGCGAGCAGGATGTCGTCGAAGCCGGAACGGGCGAGCCACAGGGACTCGGCCAGGGTGAACGACATGATGCCCGCGAAGCCGTCCTTGGCGAGGACCCGCTCCAGCAGGGTCCGGCAGCGCACGGACTTGCTGGCCACACGGATCGGCTTGCCGCCGGCCCGGCGGCGGAGGTCCTCGGCGTTGGCGTCGAAGGCGTCCAGGTCGACGATCGCGAGAGGGGCGTCGAGATGCTCGGTGGCCCGGTCGTAACGGGCCCGGTCGGCGGCGCGCGCAGTCATGAACGAAGCCTGCCAGACTCGATTACCGCAGGGTAGGGGGATGTTCCGGGCAGATGCCCCGTCGGTCACGGACCGGTTCCCGTTCGCTCGGCAACAAGCCGTAGAGTGACGCGCACGCACGGAGGTCGGCTCCGGCCGGAGATCCGCGCCGGGATGCCGCTCACTCCGCGCGGGTATGCGTGCCTGGACGGACCACCGCGTCCGCGCCGGGCCGCCCGGGCACACGCACGACGGCCCGCGTACGAGAACGACGGCCCGGGCCAGAGGAAACGGGGGGTGCATGAGTACGGAAGCACGCCGCGCCTCGGTTCCCCCGCGCCCTGACGTGCCGCCCTCGGTGGGCGAGGGCCACGAGGAACAGCCGACCGCCGCACCCGGGGAGAAACCCGCGAACGACACAGCGAAGCCGTCCGGAGCCGAGGGGAACGGCACGAACGGCGTCGCGGGGCCGCGGAACGGCGCCCCGCACCCCCGAACCCCGTCCCCTTGGGTCCGCCCGTACGCCCCGCCCGCCGGCCAGGAGGCCGGCGGCCCGCCGTTCACGCCTCCGGACCGGACCCTGCGCTTCTCCGCCCCCTTCGCCCCGGATCCGGCGGACACCCCGCTCCCACCCCCCGCGTCGGCCCGCTTCCCCGACGCCCCGCCCCCACCGCCCGCCCCTCCGCGCACCGGCTCCGCACCGGAGGCCCGCCTGGGTTCCGGCACCGCAGCGACCGATCGCCCGGACGCCGGCACCGCACCGGGCGACCGCTCGACGGGCCGGGGTCCCGGCCCGCGCCCCGGTGCTCCGGCCGGCGATCGCGCGGACAGCACCACCGAGCTGCGCTTCGGCGGTCGTGCCCCGGGCCCGGCGGCGTCCTGGTCCTCCGACTTCTTCGGCCCGCGTCCGGGGACGACGGCTCCGCGTACCGCCGAGCCCGCCGACGGCAGCGGCTCGCGTCCCACCGCTCCCGTCTCCGGCAGTGCCTGGAGCCCGCTGCCCCGCAGCTGGGTCCCGAGCCCGAGTGCCGCCGTGGAGCCGGAGACGGGGCAGGGCCCGGGCTCCGCCCGACGCTCCGCCGCCCCGCAGCCGTCGGCGACCGAACCGGACGACCGGCCGGCCTGGACGCCCACCTCCGCCATACCGCCCCCCGACTTCACCCTCCCGCCCCCGGCCCCCCGCCAGGCACCCCCGAAGCCCACCACGCGCCCGACACCGGCCCCACCCACGCGCCCGGCCACGGGCGACTCCGCCGGTCCCCCGTCCGACCCGAGCACCACAGCCCACCCCGCGACAGCCACGGGAGCCTCTGGCCGCCCTGCCCCGGCCACGGGAGCCCCCAGCCGCCCCACCCCGGCCACGGGAGTCTCCAGCCGCCCCGCCCCGGCCACGGGCGTTCCAGGCGGTCCCGCTTCGGGCCCGGGT
>NZ_JBEXXK010000026.1:0-101082 GCF_040630405.1 Streptomyces sp. NPDC005811 | reverse complement strand
GTGTTTCCGGCCGCTCCGCTTCCGTTTCGGGGGCTTCGGGCCGTCCTGCGTCAGGTTCGAGTGCCTCTGGCCGCCCTGCCCCGGCCACGGGCGTTCGCGGCGGTCCCGGGTCCGCGTCCGCCCCGGGTGTCTCCGGCCGCCCGACCCCGCCGGCTACGGGTGTTCCCGGCGGTCCCGCTTCGGGCCCGGGTGTTTCCGGCCGCTCCGCTTCCGTTTCGGGGGCTTCGGGCCGTCCTGCGTCAGGTTCGAGTGCCTCTGGCCGCCCTGCCCCGGCCACGGGCGTTCCCGGCGGGCCTGGGTCCGCGTCCGCCCCGGGTGTCTCCGGCCGCCCCGCGTCCCCGACGGGAGCTCCCGGCCGTCCCGCCGCCGGCTCAGGCGCCACGGGAGCCCCGAGCCGTCCCGCTTCCGAGCCGGGGGTTCCTGGTCGGCCTGCGGGCGGGTCGAGCGTGCCGGGCCGGTCTTCGGGTGCGTCGAGCGATTCCGGTCGTTCCTCGGGTGAGGTGCGCGGTCCCGGTCGTTCCGCTGGCGAGTCGGATGCCTCCTCCAGGCGTCCCTCCGTCTTCGGTGAGTTCGGAGACGGAGGGACGGGCGCCTCCTCCGGTCGGCCTCCCGCCGCACCGAACACGCCCCCGCGCCCCACCGTCGCGCCGGACCCGTTCGCCGCGCGCTCCGCCGAGCAGCCGGGGCCCACCACCCGCCCCACCCCCGCACGCCCCACCACCCCACCCGTCACCCCCGCCGAGCCGCCCCTCGCAGCTGGTGTCTCGCCGGATCCCGCTCTCTCCTGGAGCGCTCCCATGGCTCCGGGGAAGGCACCCGGTGCCACCCGGCCCGTGGTGACCTTCGCGCGGCCCGAGGGGATCGGGGAAGCCGGGCGGCGCGGGCGCGTTCTCGTGGCCGCCGCCTGCGTCGTCCTCGGGCTGGGGCTCATCGGCGGTGCCGTCACCGGGAGTTGGCTCATCGGGGACGCGGAGGGAAGCGGCGCGCGGGACACGTACGCCGCCGCCGGCGGGCTGTGGCACAACGTTCCCGTCGACGACCTCTTCCCGGTCACCATCGACGGCCAGGGCGCCGGCCCCGGCGGAGCCGACCGCACCTGGACCCGGATCGCCGTCGCCCCGGACAGCGGCTGCGCCGACGCCTTCGACCCGCTGCTGCGCCAGGCCCTCACCCCGGTCGGCTGCCAGCGGCTCCTGCGCGCCACCTACACCGACGCCACCCAGAGCTACGTCACCACCGTCGGCCTGCTCTTCACCACCGCCGACGCGGCCACCATGCGCGCCCTCGACACCCGCTTCGACAAGGAAGGCCTGGCCCGCCGCACCGACCTGATGCCGAAGCCGTACGCAGCGAAGGGCACCGCCGCCGCCTCCTTCGGCGACAAGCAGCGCGCCTCGTGGACGGTCTCCGTCCTCACCGACGCCCCCGTCGTCGTCTACGCCGTCTCCGGCTGGGCCGACGGCCGTACCGTCGACAGCCCCGAGCCGGCCGCCCAGGCCACCGCCTCCGGCTCCACCACGGCCCCCGCCCAGGCCGGCCTCGGCAACGAGGCCCGGGGCCTCGCCGACCGTATCGAGCGGAGCCTGCGCAAGACCGCCGTCACGCCGCCCTCGGAGCAGCCCTCATGAGCCGCCGCAGCCCGCGCAGCCGTCGTACCCGCAGGGCCGGGCTGCTCTGCTGCCTGCTCGCCGGTTCCGTCGCCCTGCTGCCCGCCGCCCCCGCGTACGCCGACGGCATCCGCGCCCAGCAGTGGGCCCTCGACGCCATGCACACCCAGGAGGCCTGGCAGACCACCAAGGGCAAGGGCATCACCGTCGCCGTCCTGGACACCGGCGTGGAGGCCGACCACCCCGACCTGGAGGGCAACGTCCTCGAAGGCAAGGACATGGTCGGCTTCGGCGCCAAGGAGGGCGAGCGGCCCTGGGCCCGGCACGGCACCGCCATGGCCGGCATCATCGCCGGTCACGGGCACGGCTACGGCGACGAGGACGGGGTCATGGGCATCGCGCCCGAGGCCAGGATCCTCCCGGTCCGCGTGATCCTGGAGGATGACGACCCCCAGCGCACCAAGGCCCGCAACAGCCGCGGCAACGCCCTCGCCGAGGGCATCCGCTGGGCCGCCGACCAGGGCGCCGACGTCATCAACCTCTCCCTCGGCGACGACTCCGCCTCCGCCCACCCGGAACCGGCCGAGGACGAGGCCGTGCAGTACGCCCTGAAGAAGGGGGTGGTCGTCGTCGCCTCGGCCGGCAACGGCGGGGACAAGGGTGACCACATCTCCTACCCGGCGGCCTACCCGGGCGTGATCGTCGCGACCGCCGTCGACCGCTACGGCACCCGCGCCGCGTTCTCCACCCGCCGGTGGTACGCCACCGTCGCCGCCCCCGGCCAGAAGGTCGTCATCGCCGACCCCGACCACAAGTACTACGAGGGCTGGGGGACCAGCGCGGCCTCCGCCTTCGTCTCGGGCGCGGTCGCGCTCATCAAGGCCGCCCACCCCGGGCTCACCCCGGCGCAGATCAAGACGCTCCTGGAGGACACCGCCCGCAACCCCCCGGCCGACGGCCGTGACGACTCCCGTGGCTTCGGCTTCATCGACCCCGCCGCCGCGATCCGCGCCGCCGCCGACCTCGAGCCGGAAGGCCTGAAGTCCGCCTCCTACGGCAAGAAGTACTTCGGCGCGGGCCCCGACGCCGCCCGCGCCGACGACGACTCCTCCAGCTGGGCCGCCCCGCTCGCGGGAGGGGCCGGAGTGGTGCTCCTGCTCGGCGCGGTCGTCCTGTGGCGCGGCCGCCGCGAACCGGACGGCTTCGGGACCTACGAGTCGTACGAGACTTACGACGTGTGAGAGGCGTCCGGGTCGGCTAGTCCGTGGCCGTCGTCGTCGCCGACGCCGTGTCGTCCGCGAACGCCGACACCGCCGCCTTCGCCGCCGTCTCCACCAGCGAGATGCCCTTCGCCTGCGTCGCGTTGCCCTTCGACAGCACCGCCACCAGGTACGTGCGCCCGCCGGACGACACCCGTCCGATGCTGTTGATGTCCCACAGCCCGGTGGTGCTGCGGGCCAGCCAGCCGTTCTTCAGCGCCCAGGACGAGCCGTCGGCCGCCGCCGAGACACCCCAGTGCTGGTCCGTCGCGATCTGCTGCATCAGGCCCTGCATGTACGCCTGCGACGCCTCGCTCAGCTCCGAGTCGTCCCCGAAGACCTGCCGGAGCAGCCGGAGCTGGTCGGCGGCCGTGGTCTGGGTCAGCCCCCACAGCATGTCGTCGCCACCGTCGGTGTTCGTGAGCCCGAACCGCTCGTTCGCCGCGTCCAGGCCCTCCGCCTTGCCGATGATCCGCCACAGCTCCGAGGCCGAGGTGTTGTCGCTGTTCTCGATCATCGCGGTGGCGTACGTCTTCTCGGTCGTCGTGAGATCCCGGCCCGCGTCCTGCGCCTGGAGCAGCAGGGTGGCCAGGATGTCCACCTTCACGATGCTGGCCGTGTCGAACGCGGCGGAGCCGTAGGTGGCGCTGTCCCCGGAGTCCACGTCCAGCACCGCCACGGACACCTTCGCGTCCGCCGGCACGGTCACCGCGTCCATCGCCTCGGCGAGCAGCGCGTCGTGGTCCACCTCGGGTGCCGCCACCGACTCCACCGTCACGCCTCCGTCCGCCGACCCCGACGCGGACGCCGACGGCTCCGCGGAGGACGACGATACGGCCCCCTCGCCGGAGTGCGCCTGTGCCTTCACATAGACGGTGCCGCCCGCGGTGGCGCCGAGGACGGCCACCGTGGCGAGCGCCGTGTAGAGGAGGGGGCGACGCCGGGACGGGCGGGCGCGGCGGCCGTTGCGGGCTCTGCGAGACTCCATGCCCGTGATGGTGGTGGCGCCGACTGTGCGGGCCGTTAGACGTACGTAAGAGGTACGTCAGCGAAGGCTGAGAATCCTGTGAAAGCCGTCTCGCTCGCGTTTCGGGCCCCGCACAAGCCCAGCAGCATCCCCCCGATAAGGTCGGTGACCGTGGCGAACAAGAACATTCCCGACCCCGGTTACTCCGACGACGACGGCTCCGCCGACCCCCGGCTGAGCGCGGCGCTCGCCGCGTGGGCCGAGGACCGCACCGCCGTCGGCCCCGTCCTGGAGGCGCTCGAGGGCACCCGGCTGCTCGTCCCGGTGGTGGCCGTGCTCGGTGAGGTCGAGGAGGACGAGAACGGGCTGCGCCGCGAGAAGACCAGCGACATGGCCGTCCCCACCCTGAAGGCCGGCGGCCGCACCGCCCTGCCCGCCTTCACCTCCACCGACTCCCTCGCCCGCTGGGACCCGGCGGCCCGCCCCGTCGCCGTACCCCTGCACCAGGCGCTGCGGGCCGCCGCGCACGAGAAGGCGGACACCGTGGTGCTCGATCTGGCGGGGCCGGTGGCGTTCGAACTGACGGGGCCGGCGCTGCGGGCGCTCGCGGAGGGCCGTACGACGACCGATCCGCTCGCCGATCCGGCCGTACGGGAAGCGGTGCGCGCGGCGGTGGCCGCCGAGCCGGACGTCGTCCGGGCGCACCTCGGTCCGGGGCAGGCGGACGGCACCCTGGCCCTGGTCCTCGACCCGGCGGCCGCGCCCGCCGATGCCGCCCGCGCGGTGGCCGGCCGGCTGGCCGCCGACGAGACGCTGAGGGCCCGCCTGGTGCGGGGTCTCGACCTGGCACTGCTGCCGGCCGGGACCACCCCTCCGGGCGAGCCCCTGTACGTACGCGGTTGAGCGGTTGGGCGACTGAACGGATGAGCCCGCGGACTAGCCGTAGACGGGTCCGGTGTACTTCTCACCCGGCCCCTGACCCGGCTCGTCCGGGACGATCGACGCCTCGCGGAACGCCAGCTGGAGCGACTTCAGGCCGTCGCGCAGCGGGGCCGCGTGGAAGGAGCTGATCTCGGTCGCGCTCGCGTCGAGCAGTCCGGCGAGGGCCGTGACCAGCTTGCGGGCCTCGTCCAAGTCCTTGTACGTGTCGCCCTCCTCGGTCAGACCGAGCTTCACGGCGGCCGCGCTCATCAGGTTGACGGCGACCGTCACGATCACCTCGACGGCCGGGACCTCGGCGATGTCGCGGGTCATCTCGTCGAAGTCGGTGGAGGCGGGGTCCGGGGAGCCGGCGGGGGAGGTCTCACTCATGCCCCACACGATAGGCGCAGGCCGCCCGGACCCCCGTACCGAGGCTCGATTCGCCGTTCCCGGCACGGGCTGGTAATCTCGATTAACGACCGGTCGGACACGCGTGCCACCCAGCAGGCGGGCCCGGCCCACAAGTGGAGGCTCCGAACTCCCACCCGACCGCCCCTCAGGGACGGCGGGTCACCCCGGTCAGGCGGCCGCCATCGTTCCGTACGGACGATGGAGTCGCCCGGTAGTGCGCCCCGCGATCCCCGCGACGGTGCTCCGGTAGTGCTTGGAGCCCCCGCATGTGATCGTTCGGGGCATTTTTTGTGCTTCGGCGTGGTTATAGGTCTAACGACACAAGACGTTACGCGGCCGTCCGCCAGACCGTCGCGTGGTGCTATCGAGGAGGATCCATCAGCGCCGAGCCCCGCATCAACGACCGGATTCGCGTTCCCGAGGTGCGACTTGTCGGTCCCAGTGGCGAGCAGGTGGGCATCGTCCCCCTGGCCAAGGCACTGGAGCTTGCGCAGGAGTACGACCTGGACCTGGTCGAGGTCGCGGCGAACGCCCGCCCGCCGGTCTGCAAGCTCATGGACTACGGGAAGTTCAAGTACGAGTCGGCCATGAAGGCCCGTGAGGCGCGCAAGAACCAGGCGCACACGGTCATCAAGGAGATGAAGCTCCGGCCGAAGATCGACCCGCACGACTACGACACCAAGAAGGGTCACGTCGTCCGGTTCCTCAAGCAGGGCGACAAGGTCAAGATCACGATCATGTTCCGTGGTCGCGAGCAGTCCCGGCCCGAGCTGGGCTACCGACTGCTGCAGCGTCTCGCGGAGGACGTCCAGGAGCTCGGGTTCGTCGAGTCGAACCCCAAGCAGGACGGCCGAAACATGATCATGGTCCTCGGTCCGCACAAGAAGAAGACCGAGGCGATGGCCGAGGCGCGTCAGGCGCAGGAAGCCCGCAAGGCAGAAGCGAAGGCCAACCCCGGCCGCTCGCAGAACCCCGCGGACGCCGAGTACACCGACGCCGAGGTCACCGAGACCGCCGAGGCCCCTGCCGAGGCTTCCGCCGAGGCGTGATCCGAGGGACGTACGTCCCCTGGATGCAACCCACACAGCAGCGACGCTCCACCCAGTGCCCGGTTTCACGACCGGGCACCGGAGCGCCACCGACGAGGAGAGAACGGCGCTATGCCGAAGAACAAGTCGCACAGCGGTGCCAGCAAGCGCTTCAAGGTCACCGGCTCCGGCAAGGTGCTCCGTGAGCGCGCCGGCAAGCGCCACCTGCTCGAGCACAAGTCGTCCCGCGTGACGCGTCGCCTCACCGGCAACGCCGAGATGGCCCCGGGCGACGCCGCGAAGATCAAGAAGCTTCTCGGCAAGTGAGGCCGGGCGCCCAGCGCCTGACCCTCGCACACCGGGACCCAATCGATTCCGGGCCGTGTGACGACACCCACGGCCCCGCTACAAGGAGTTAACAAGTGGCACGCGTCAAGCGGGCAGTCAACGCCCACAAGAAGCGCCGGGCGATCCTCGAGGCGGCCTCCGGCTACCGCGGTCAGCGTTCGCGCCTGTACCGCAAGGCCAAGGAGCAGGTCACCCACTCGCTGGTCTACAACTACAACGACCGCAAGAAGCGCAAGGGCGACTTCCGTCAGCTGTGGATCCAGCGCATCAACGCCGCTGCCCGCGCCAACGGCATCACGTACAACCGCTTCATCCAGGGTCTGAAGGCCGCGAACGTCGAGGTCGACCGCAAGATCCTGGCCGAGCTCGCCGTGAACGACATCAACGCGTTCGCCGCGCTCGTCGAGGTCGCGCAGAAGGCGCTGCCGTCGGACGTCAACGCGCCGAAGGCCGCGTGACGCTGCGCTCGCTCTGAGCCGACGTGATCGAAGGACCCGCAGGTTCCATCCTGCGGGTCCTTTGCTGCTGACGCTCGCCGAGGCCGCCGTTCGGGTGCGGGCCGGTCCGTGGCCGGTCGCGCCCACGCGGCGGAGCCGCACATCGGTAGAGTCCCGCGCCCCTTGAAACCACCGAGCTTCCGAAGGTGAACCAGAACATGCCCCCCGCCAGCCCCGAGCCGATCTCCCCCCGCTCTCCCCGTGTGGCCGCCGCGCGGCGGCTCGGGCGGCGGAACTTCCGGGGGAAGGATCGGCTGTTCCTCGCGGAGGGGCCGCAGGCCGTGCGGGAGGCGGCGGGGTACGGCGAGGGGACGCTGGTCGAGCTGTTCGTCACCGTCGAGGCCGCGGAGCGGTACGCCGACATCGTGGGGGAGGCCCGCGCCGCCGGCGCCCGCGTCCACCTCGCCGACGAGCAGGTCATCGCCGACATCTCCACGACCGTCACCCCGCAGGGGCTGGTCGGTGTCTGCCGGTTCGTCGACACGCCGTTCGAGGAGATCCTCGCCGCCCGCCCGAAGCTCGTCGCCGTCCTCGCGCACGTGCGCGACCCCGGCAACGCCGGCACCGTCCTGCGCTGCGCCGACGCCGCCGGCGCCGAGGCCGTCGTCCTGACCGACGCCTCCGTCGACCTGTACAACCCCAAGGCCGTCCGGGCCTCCGTCGGGTCGCTGTTCCATCTGCCCGTCGCCGTCGGCGTCCCCGTGGAGCGGGCCGTGGCCGGGCTGAAGGAGGCCGGGGTGCGGATCCTCGCCGCCGACGGGGCGGGCCGGGACGACCTCGACGACGAGCTCGACAAGGGCACCATGGGCGGCCCCACCGCCTGGGTGTTCGGCAACGAGGCCTGGGGGCTCCCCGAGGAGACCCGCGCCCTCGCCGACGCCGTCGTCCGCGTCCCGATCCACGGAAAGGCCGAGAGCCTGAACCTGGCGACCGCCGCGGCCGTATGTCTCTACGCATCGGCCCGTGCACAGCGCGCCTCCGGAGGGTGCCGCTCCGTCACCGAGAGCTAGTAGGGTGACGGGCTCGGGGAGCCTCTTCCGGAGGGATGGGAGATGAGGTACGGGGATGAGTGTCGGCACGAGCAGCGCACCGGGAGCGGCCCGCCCTGCCGGTGACCTGGCCGAACTCGGCATCGACCCCGACGATCTGCCCGACGGGCTGGTCGTCGCCGACGAGCACGGCCGGGTGATCTGCTTCAACGCCGCCGCCGCCCGCATCACCGCCGTGGCGCCCGAGGAGGCCCTCGGACAGCGGCTGGAGAAGGCCCTGCCGTTAGAGGACCTCGAAGGCCGCCGCTGGTGGCAGCTCACCGACCCCTACGGGGGGCTCGCCATCCGGACCGGCCAGCCCGAGCGCAACCTCCTGCTGCCCGGCGGCCGCGAGGTGCTCGTCACCGCCCGGTACGTCCGCACCGCACCCACCGGACCCGTCCGCCGGGTCGTCGTCTCCGTGCGGGACACCGAGGCCCGCCGCCGCACCGAGCGCAGCCACGCCGAGCTGATCGCCACCGTCGCCCACGAACTGCGCTCCCCCCTGACCTCCGTCAAGGGCTTCACCGCCACCCTCCTCGCCAAATGGGCCCGCTTCACCGACGACCAGAAGCGGCTGATGCTGGAGACGGTGGACGCCGACGCCGACCGCGTCACGCGGCTCATCGCCGAACTGCTCGACATCTCGCGGATCGACTCCGGGCGGCTGGAGGTGAGGCGCCAGCCCGTCGACATAGGCGCCGCCGTCGGACGGCACATCCAGGCCTACGTCGCCGCCGGGCAGCCCGCCGACCGCTTCCTGCTCCGTATCGAGCAGCCGCTGCCCGCCCTGTGGGCCGACCCCGACAAGGTCGACCAGGTCCTCAGCAACCTCCTCGAAAATGCGGTGCGCCACGGCGAGGGAACCGTCACGATTGACGTCACGCCCGCCGCGTCCCCCCGGGAAGGGGAGGACACCGGCACGTCGGTCACCGTGAGCGACGAGGGTGCCGGCATCCCGGAGGAGTCCATGAACCGCGTCTTCACCCGCTTCTGGCGGGGCAGCAAGCGCGGCGGCACAGGCCTCGGGCTGTACATCGTCAAGGGCATCGTCGAAGCCCACGGCGGCACCATCACGGTCGGCCGCGCCCCCGACGGCGGCGCCGAGTTCCGATTTACGTTGCCCGTGGGCGCCCCGGCGTATCTCGCCTGACGGCCCGCGGGCTCTTCGTTCACCTCCACCCCGTTAGACTCGGCCTTTGGCACCTTTGTGTCCCGGAAACCATGACGCACTGGCCAAGAGCACTGTCCATGAGCCGGTGACGGGGACCATCCGCCAGCAATCGGAAGCACGGGAAGAGATGTCGGCACCGAATAAGTCGTACGACCCTGTCGAGGTCGAGGCGTTGAAACCGGAAGAGATCGAGCGCATGCGGGACGAGGCGCTCGCCGCCTTCGCCGCCGCGGACTCCCTCGACGCGCTCCAGGAGGCCAAGGTCGCCCACACCGGCGGCACCTCCCCGCTGGCGCTCGCCAACCGCGAGATCGGCGCGCTGCCCCCGCACGCCAAGGCAGCCGCCGGCAAGGTGGTCGGCCAGGCCCGCGGCGCGGTGAACAAGGCCCTCGCCGGCCGCCAGGAGGAACTGGAGGCCGAGCGGGACGCCCGCGTGCTGGTCGAGGAGGCGGTGGACGTCACCCTGCCGTACGACCGCGTACCGGCCGGCGCCCGCCACCCGCTCACCACGCTCTCGGAGCGCATCGAGGACATCTTCGTGGCCATGGGCTACGAGGTCGCCGAGGGCCCGCAGGCCGAGGCCGAGTGGTTCAACTTCGACGCCCTCAACATCGGCCCCGACCACCCGGCGCGCGGCGAGGCCGACACGTTCTTCGTGCAGGGCCCGGACGGCGGCACCGAGTCCGGGGTCGTACTGCGCACCCACACCTCGCCCGTGCAGATCCGCTCGCTGCTCTCGCGCGAGCTGCCGGTCTACGTGATCTGCCCCGGCGTCGTCTACCGCACCGACGAGCTGGACGCCACGCACACCCCGGTGTTCCGCCAGGTTGAGCTGCTCGCCGTGGACGAGGGCCTGACCATGGCCGACCTCAAGGGCACCATGGACCACATGGTCCAGTCGCTGTTCGGCGAGGGCATCAAGACCCGGCTGCGGCCCAACTTCTTCCCGTTCACCGAGCCGTCCGCCGAGATGGACATGGTGTGCTACGTCTGCCGCGGCGAGTCCGTCGGCAACCCCGACCGCCCCTGCCGCACCTGCTCCTCCGAGGGCTGGATCGAGCTCGGCGGCTGCGGCATGGTCAACCCCAAGGTGCTCACCGCCTGTGGCGTCGACCCCGAGAAGTACAGCGGCTTCGCCTTCGGATTCGGCATCGAACGGCTGCTGATGTTCCGCCACAACGTCGAAGACATGCGAGACATGGTCGAGGGTGACATCCGGTTCACCCGGCCGTTCGGGATGGAGATCTGATGCGGGTCCCGCTTTCCTGGCTGCGGGAGTACGTCGACCTCCCCGCCACCGAGACCGGCCGTGACGTACAGGCCAAGCTGGTGTCCGCCGGCCTCGAGGTCGAGACCGTCGAGCAGCTCGGCGCCGACCTCAAGGGCCCCCTCGTCGTCGGTCAGGTGCTGACCATCGAGGAGCTGGAGGGCTTCAAGAAGCCGATCCGCTTCTGCACCGTCGACGTCGGCACCGCCAACGGCACGGGCGAGCCCCAGGAGATCGTCTGCGGCGCCCGCAACTTCGCCGCCGGCGACAAGGTCGTCGTCGTCCTCCCGGGCGCCGTCCTGCCCGGCGGCTTCGCCATCGCCGCCCGCAAGACGTACGGCAGGACCTCGCACGGCATGATCTGCTCCAGCGACGAGCTGGGCATGGGCGACGACGGCACCAAGGGCATCATCGTGCTGCCCCCGGAGACCGAGGTCGGCAAGGACGCCATCGAGCTGCTGGAGCTGGTCGACGAGGTCCTCGACATCGCCGTCACCGCCAACCGCGGCGACTGCCTGTCGATCCGCGGCGTGGCCCGCGAGGCCGCCATCGCCTACGGTCTGCCGCTGCGCGACCCGGCCCTGATCGACGTACCGGCCCCGAACGCCTTCGGCTACCCCGTGCGGGTCTCCGAGCCGCTCGGCTGCGACCGCTTCACCGCCCGCACCGTCACCGGTCTGAGCCCCGAGGCGCGCTCCCCGATCTGGCTGAAGCGCCGGATCCAGAAGGTCGGCATGCGCCCGATCTCGCTCGCCGTCGACGTCACCAACTACGTGATGATGGAGCTGGGCCAGCCGCTGCACGCCTACGACCGCGCGCTGGTCCAGGGCACCATCGGGGTCCGCCGGGCCGCGGAGGGCGAGCGGATCGTCACCCTCGACGGCGTCACCCGGAAGCTGCACGCCGAGGACCTGGTCATCACCGACGACCGCGGCCCGATCGGCCTCGCGGGCGTCATGGGCGGCGCCGACACCGAGATCGCCGACCACGACGACACCGAGCAGTCCACCGGCGACGTCGTGATCGAGGCCGCCCACTTCGACGCGGTGTCCATCGCGCGCACGGCCCGCCGTCACAAGCTGTCCTCCGAGGCCTCGCGCCGCTTCGAGCGCGGCGTCGACCCGGCCGCCGCGGCCGCCGCCGCCCAGCGCACCGTCGACCTGCTGGTGCTGCTCGCGGGCGGTACGGCCGACGCGGGCGTCACCGAGGTCGTCACCCCGTCCGGCCCGCACACGATCAGCGTGCCGGCCGACCACCCCGACAAGGTCGCCGGTGTCGGCTACGGCCGGGAGACCGTCGTACGCCGCCTCCAGGAGATCGGCTGCGACGTGTACGGGCAGGACGAGCTGATCGTCACCGTCCCGTCCTGGCGGCCCGACCTCACCGAGATCAACGACCTGGCGGAGGAGGTCATCCGCCTGGAGGGCTACGAGAACCTGCCCTCCACGCTGCCCAAGCCCCCCTCGGGCCGCGGCCTCACCCACCGCCAGCGCCTGCACCGCCGCGTCGGCCGCGCCCTGGCCGGCGCCGGTTACGTCGAGGCCCCGAACTACCCCTTCATCGGCGAGGGCGTCTTCGACCAGCTCGGCCTAGCCGCCGACGACCCGGCCCGCCGTGTCGTCAGGCTCACCAACCCGCTCAACGACGAGGAGCCCGCGCTCCGCACGTCGATGCTGCCGGGCCTCCTGGGCGCCCTGCGGCGCAACGTCGGCCGGGGCGGCCACGACCTCGCGCTGTTCGAGACCGGCCTGGTCTTCCACCCGCGCGAGGGCGCCGGCGTCGCCGGTCACCTCCCGGTCGACCGCCGCCCGAGCGACGAGGAACTCGCGGCGCTCGACGCCGTCCTCCCCGAGCAGCCGCGCCATGTCGCCGCCGTCCTCACGGGCGCCCGCGAGCAGGCCGGCTGGTGGGGCAAGGGCCGTCCGGCCGACTGGGCCGACGCGGTCGAGGCGGGGCGCGCGGTCGCCCGCGAGGCCGGTGCCGACCTGATCGTGCGCAGCGGCCAGTACGGGCCGTGGCACCCCGGTCGCTGCGCCGAGTTCGTGGTCGTCGCCGACGGCGCCGAGCGGGTCGTCGGGCACGCGGGCGAGCTGCACCCCCGGGTGCTGAAGGCGCTGGGCCTGCCCTCGCGCACCTGTGCGATGGAGCTGAACCTCGACGTTCTGGAGGCGGTCGGCGACGACACCCCGCAGGCGCCGAGCATCTCCACGTTCCCCGTGGCCACGCAGGACGTCGCCCTCGTGGTCGACTCCTTCGTCCCGCACGCGGACGTCGAGGCGGCGCTGCGCGAGGGGGCGGGTGAACTGCTCGAGGGGATCCGGCTGTTCGACGTGTACGTCAACGACGAGCAGCTGGGGGACGGGAAGAAGTCGCTCGCCTACGCGTTGCGCTTCCGGGCGGGGGACCGGACGCTGACGGTGGACGAGGCTTCGGCCGCTCGGGACGCCGCGGTTGCCCTTGCGGGGGAGCGGACGGGGGCGGTCCTGCGGGGCTGACGTCGTGCGCCGGGTGCGGGTGGGTTGTGGCTTGTCGCGCAGTTCCCCGCGCCCCTGAAAGAACGTCACTCATCCGAGTGGCAATGTGAGGTGACTGGTCCTTCTGGGCCATCCCCTCGACAGAATCGGACCGGCCTTTCGGGGTCGGTCCGATGTGCTGTGCGGCCTGGGACGGGGGGCCAACGACCATGTTCGGCATCAGGTAGGCCGTTGGCCTGGGGCGCCCTGGCGATCGCGTACAAGCTGAGCTGTCCGCCGGCCCGGCAGGACGGGCTCGGCGCCAGGATCGCCACGTGCGCCGTGTTCTTCGCGGTCGGCACCGGGCTCGTCCTCCAGGTCAGGCGGGCCCTGCTGCGCGAGCTGAAGCAGGTCGGCGGGCAGATCCCACGACGACATGGCCCTGCTGGCCCTGCGCAGCGAACGGCTGACGCCGCACACCGCTCCCGACCCCGCCCCGCAACGCCGGACCGCCGCTTATTGAGGGGGAGCCGACGGCCCGGCGAACCTCTTGCGAGGCATCCCAGTCAACCGGGCGGAAACTCTCCGCGACAGCGCGCACACAGCACGGATACGCGCATTCCGTTCACACCCCGTGTGAAGACGCACCCACTACTCTGGCCGCACCGAGGTACCGGGGGGCACCCAATGCAGCCCAACACTCTGCTCGACGCGATCCTGGACGAGGCGGGCATCTCGCACGCGGGCCTCGCCGCCCACGTCAACCAGGCCGGCCGGGCACGCGGACTCGCCCTGCGCTACGAGCACACGGCGGTCGCCCGATGGCTGAAGGGACAGCGGCCGCGCGGCCAGGTGCCCGATCTGATCTGCGAGGTCCTCGCGGTCAGGCTGCACCGGCCGGTCACCCTCGACGACATCGACCTCGGTGTGCCGGGTGAGCCGTCCGCCCCGCACGGCACCTCCCTGTCCGGCTTCGTCGAGCGGGCCACCGCCCTGTGGCGCTCCGACGAACAGCAGCGCCCCCATCTCCTCGGCGCCCCCGCCGTGACCGGGACGCCCGCCGTGATGCCGGTCTGGGAGTGGGAGAACCCGCCCGAGGACGTCGACGTCTCCCGGGGCGGCCGGCACCGCGTCACCTCCGCCGACCTCGAGATGCTGCGGGCCGCCCGCACCCACTACGAGCAGATGTACCGCAAGGCGGGCGGCATCGCGACCCGCAGCCGTATCGTCGGCTTCCTCAACGCCGAGGCCGCGCCCCTGCTGCGCGGCAGCTACACCGACGAGACGGGGCGTCAACTGCACCGGGCGACCGGCGGGTTGGTGGCCGTCGCCGGGATCTGCGCCTATGACTCCGACGCGCACGGCCTCGCCCAGCGCTACTTCCACCAGGCCCTCAGACTGGCCAAGGCCAGTGGGGACCGGGGACTCGGCGCGTACGTCATCGCGCTCCTCGTCAACCAGTCGCTGTACATGCGGGAGTACCGGCAGGCCGTGGCCTTCGCGGAGGCCGCGCTGCGTGCCGCGGGCAGGCACATCACGCCCGCCCTGTCCTCCGATCTGTACGCGATGCAGGCCAAGGCGTACGCCCACCTCGGCGACGGTACGAGCGCGCTGTCGTGCATCCGGCGGGCGGAGACGGCCGCCGATCGCATCCGGCGGGGCGTCGAGCCCGACGAGACCGGCTATGTCCAGCCGGGTCTGGTCAATGTGCAGGTGGCGGAGGCGCTGCTCAGCCTCGGCGAGGTCGCCGCGGCCGCCGAACACGCCCGGGCCGCCGTCGGCACGCCCGCGCACGACCGCGGCCGGGTGCACCGGCTCGCCATGCTCAGCACGATCGAACTGCGCCAGGGCCATGCCGACCAGGCCGTGGTCACCGCCGTCCAGATGGCCGAACAGGCCCGGGGAATGGAGTCCCAGCGGCTGCGCGACAGACTCCGGGCGGTGCGCGAACACCTGGTCCGCAGCGGCTGTTCGGGCACCGCCGAGGCGGCCGAACTCATCGACGGAGCACTGCGCGTACCGCTCTAGAGCTCCGGGGCGCTCCACAGTCCCTGCTGCGATATTGCCACTCACCCGACGGAAGGTGGCAGAACCGTGCAGTGGACGAAACAGAACGAACAAACTGTGTATGAAAACCGCTGGTTCAGCGTCAACCTGGCCGATGTCGAGCTGCCGGACGGCCGGCACCTGGACCACTTCCTCATACGGCTGCGGCCCGTCGCCGTGGCCACGGTGGTCAACGAGGCGAACGAGGTCCTGCTCCTGTGGCGCCACCGCTTCATCACCGACAGCTGGGGCTGGGAACTCGCGGCCGGCGTCGTCGAGGACGGCGAGGACATCGCCCGCGCGGCCGCCAGGGAACTGGAGGAGGAGACCGGCTGGCGGCCGGGGCCCCTGCACCACCTCATGAGCGTGGAACCGTCCAACGGTCTCACCGACGCCGTGCACCACATCTACTGGTCGGACCGGGGCGAGTACGTGGGACACCCCGTGGACGACTTCGAGTCGGACCGGCGGGAGTGGGTCCCCCTGAAGGTCGTACCCGACCTGGTCGCCCGGGGGGAGGTCCCGGCCGCCAACATGGCGGCCGCGCTGATGCTGTTGCACCATCTCAGGCTGACGGGGGAGTAGCGGCGGCTAGCGGGCCAGCGCCTGCCAGAGCGTCACGACGAGGGCGCCCAGCGCGGTGAGCGCCGCGAGCGAGGGCAGCGGCCAGCGTGCGTGTTCCAGCGAGACCATACGGGTGTTCAGCTCGTCCAGTTCCTTGGCGGTCTCCTCGGCGCGATGGGTGATCAGGGCCAGCCCGCCCTCGACGCGGGCGTAGGCCACGTCCAGCCGGCGACGTAACTCTGCGAGTTCTCCATGGACGACGGGATGCTCGGGATCGGCGGTCACGTGTCCGCTCCTTTCCGTGGTCGGCTCACATCCCTGCATGAGCATGGTGAGTCAACCCCCCTGGTGGGCCGGTGGGGAGCGTGTGCGCGCGGCATATGCGGGCCCGCCGCGCACACGGTGTGTGAAACACGCGGGCCCGGCACTCCGTGGAGCGCCGGGCCCGTGCCGACCACGGTGGGTCACCGGGGTCAGTCAGTAGCTGTCGTCAGTAGCTGTCGTCAGTAGCTGTAGAACCCCGAGCCGGTCTTGCGGCCCAGCCGGCCCGCGTCCACCATGCGCGCCAGCAGCGGGGGAGCGGCGTACAGCGGCTCCTTGTACTCGTCGTACATCGACTGCGCGACCGAGGCGACGGTGTCCAGGCCGATCAGGTCGGACAGCTTCAGCGGGCCCATCGGGTGGGCGCAGCCCATCTCCATGCCGTTGTCGATGTCCTCGCGGCTGGCGATGCCCGTCTCGAACATCCGGATCGCGGACAGCAGATACGGGATCAGCAGCGCGTTGACGACGAAGCCGGACCGGTCCTGGGCGCGGATCGCGTGCTTGCCCAGCACCTTCTCCGCGAACAGCTGGGCCCGGCTCAGCGTGCCCTCGGAGGTGGTCAGGGCCGGGATCAGCTCGACCAGCTTCTGCACGGGGGCCGGGTTGAAGAAGTGGATGCCGACGACCTGGTCGGGGCGCGAGGTGGCGACCGCCAGCTTCACCAGCGGGATGGAGGAGGTGTTGGAGGCCAGGATGGCGTCCGGGCGGCTCACCACCTGGTCGAGGACCTGGAAGATCTCCGTCTTGACCTGCTCGTTCTCCACGACGGCCTCGATCACGAGGTCCCGGTCGGCGAACTCGCCGAGGTCCGTGGTGAAGCTCAGCCGCGCCTGCGTCGCGTCCCGCTCCTCCTCGGAGATCTTGCCGCGCTCGGCGGCCTTGGCCAGGGAGCCGAACAGCCGGGTCCGGCCGAACTCCAGGGCCTCGCCGGTGGTCTCGGCGACCTTGACGTCGAGTCCGGCGCGGGCGCACACCTCGGCGATGCCCGCCCCCATCTGGCCGCAGCCCACGACTCCGACGCGTTCGATGTCCGTCACATCGTCCCCTTCGCTGACTTTGCCTGTGACAGGTCTGCCGGGTCCCGGTCGGCCTGCTCCGATCGTGCACGTTACTAGCAAGTATCGATGATCGATCACCGGGGGCGGTGCATGCTGTCCGCGGAGACGATCCGTGACCGAGCGGATCCATGGCGTGACACAGGGATGTGCGATGGGGCGACTGAACCGGAGGGCGTTCGCGCTGGCGGCGCTGTCGGCGTTCACCACGACGGGCGCGGCGGGCTCGGCGGCCCCCGCTCCCGCAACGGATCCCGCACCGGGCGGAGCGGGGCGGGGCCGGGCGGCGGCCGAGATGCGCGGCATGTGGCTGGCCACGGTGGCGAACCGCGACTGGCCGTCGAAGCCGGGGCTGACGGCCGCACAACAGCGCAAGGAGCTGACCGACTGGCTGGACCTGGCGGTGCGCGACCGGCTCAACGCGGTGGTCTTCCAGGTCCGGCCCACGGCCGACGCGCTGTGGCCCTCCCCGTACGAGCCCTGGTCGCAGGTCCTCACCGGCACCCAGGGCAAGTCCCCGGGCTGGGACCCGCTCGGCACCGCCGTCACCGAGGCCCACGCCCGCGGCCTCGAACTGCACGCCTGGTTCAACCCGTACCGGGTCGCCACCCACGCCGACCGCTCCCGGCTGGTCGCCGCCCACCCGGTCCGCAAGCACCCGGACTGGGCGGTGGAGTACGGCGGCAAGCTCTACTACAACCCGGGCCTGCCGGCGGTCCGCGCCTTCGTCCAGGAGGCGATGCTGGACGCGGTGAAGAAGTACCCCGTCGACGCCGTCCACTTCGACGACTACTTCTACCCGTACCCGGTCGCGGGCCAGAGCTTCGACGACGACGAGGCGTACGACGCCTACGGCGGCGCGTTCACCACCCGGGCCGCCTGGCGCCGGGACAACGTCAACAAGCTGGTGCAGGAGATGGCCGCCCGGATCAAGGCCGCACGCCCGGGCACCCAGTTCGGCATCAGCCCGTTCGGGGTGTGGCGCAACGCCTCCACCGACTCACGCGGCTCGGACACCCGCGCCTTCCAGTCGTACGACGAGATCTACGCCGACAGCCGCACCTGGGTGAAGGAGGGCTGGCTCGACTACGTCGTCCCCCAGCTCTACTGGGAGATCGGCAACTCCGCCGCCGACTACGCCAAGCTCGTGCCCTGGTGGGCGGAGCTGGTCAAGGGCACCCGGACCCGGCTCTACCTCGGCGAGGGCCTGTACAAGGCGGGCGCCTCGGGGCAGCCCGCCGCCTGGTCGGCCAAGGCAGAGCTGAGCAGGCACCTCACGCTGGCCAAGAAGTACCCGCAGGCGCGCGGGCACGTCTTCTTCGCCGCCAAGGACGTAAGGACGGACGGGATCGGGGCGATGGCGCGGGTGGTCGCCGACCACTACGGGCAGTCGGCGAAGCCCCCGCGCTGATCTACCGCCGTTCCTCGGACGTGGTCCGGTGACGGATCTCGGTGTCGGGGCCGGGTGAGCACACGCCCACGTGCCCGTCGGTGAAGCGGACGCGGAACGGCGGGTTGCCGTCCTGGCCCAGTACTTCGACGATCTCGCCGACCTTGTCGTGTTGGCCGACCACCCTGCCGTGCTGGACAAACTGGTCGCCCGCGGTTGCACGCATCTGCGGGGCCTCCTCGCCGTGTGGACTCGCCGTGTGGAAGGGAGCAGTGGTCCGTGGTGTCGATTCCCGTGGCTGCCGCCCGGCTCGCGCCGGGGTGACGTGCCGCGCCCTAGCTCCGCGTCCGCTGGGTGACGGCGATGCAGACCAGTACCGCCGCCGCGGTCAGCGGTGCGGCGGGCGTGAGGTGTTCGCCCAGCAGCAGCACCGACCACACCAGTGTGAGCAGCGGCTGCGCCAACTGCAACTGGCTGGCCTTCGGGATGCCGATGGCCGCCATGCCCCGGTACCAGACGACCAGGCCGAGGAACTGCGAGCCGGCCGCCACCCACACCAGCCCGGCCACGCTGTGCGCGGTCGCGGTGACGGGCTCGTGGGCCAGCGCGAGGGCGGCGGCGGGCACCCCGAGCGGCAGACAGAGGACCAGCGCCCAGCCGATCACCTGCCAGCCCGGCATCACCCGGGCCAGCCGGCCGCCCTCGGTGTAGCCGGCCGCGCAGACCAGCAGCGCCCCGAACACATAGAGATCGGCGCCGGTCAGCGCCCCGCCGCTCTGCTGCACGGTGAACGCCACCACCGCGGCGGCCCCCGCGAGCGCCGCCGACCAGAAGGTGCGCGAGGGCCGGATGCCCATGCGCAGGGCGGACAGCAGCGCGGTGGTCAGCGGCAGCAGGCCGACGACGACGGCGGCGTGCGCGGTGGTGGAGGTCCGCAGCGCGAGGGTGGTCAGGAGCGGGAAACCGACCACCACCCCGCCGGCGACCACCGCGAGTCCCGCCCAGTGCCGCCGCTCGGGCACCGGTATCCGCAGCGCCAGCAGACACCCGCCCGCGACCACCGCGGCCAGCACACTGCGCACTGCCACCAGCGACCAGGGACCGAAGCCCTCCAGTCCCCAGGCGGTGGCGGGGAAGGTGAGGGAGAAGGCGACGACCCCGAGGGCCGCCTGGAGGGTGCCGGAACCGCGGGCGGGCGGAGTGCTGACCGCTATCGTGGGCGATGCGATAGCGCTACTCTGTGTCTTCATGCAAGAGCGTAGCAGTGTGGGTGAACTGGCGGATCGCCTGCGAAGGGAGCTGGACCGCTACTCTCCCGGTGGAAAGCTCCCCTCCAGCCGGGCCCTGGTCGAACGGTTCCGGGTGAGCCCGGTGACCGTCTCGCGGGCGCTCGCCCAACTGGCCGCCGAGGGACTGGTGGTGACCCGCCCCGGGGCCGGCGCCTTCCGGGCCGGGCCCCGCCCCGCGACCGCGCCGGCCGGGGACACCTCCTGGCAGGAGGTCGCCCTCAGCGCCGACGGCGCCGCCGACCGCGTCCCGCGCTCGGTCGACGCCACCGGCGTCACCGTCTCCCTGGCCGTCCCGCCGCCCGGTGTGGTCGAGTTCAACGGCGGCTATCTGCACCCCTCGCTGCAACCCGAACGCGCCATGTCCGAGGCGCTCGCCCGCGCCGGACGCCGGCCCGGCGCCTGGGGACGGCCCCCGATGGAGGGCCTGCCCGAGCTGCGGGAGTGGTTCGCCCGCACCATCGGCGGAAGCATCGGCGCGGCCGAGGTGCTGGTCAGCGCCGGCGGTCAGGCGGCGCTCACCACCGCCCTGCGCGCCCTCACCCCGCCCGGCGCCCCGGTCCTCGTCGAGTCCCCGACCTATCCCGGCATGCTCGCCATCGCCCGCTCGGCGGGCCTGCGCCCGGTCCCCGTCCCGGTCGACGCCGACGGGGTGAGACCCGACCTGCTCGCCGACGCCTTCCGGGCCACCGGCGCCCGGGTGTTCGTCTGCCAGCCGCTCTTCCAGAACCCGACCGGTGCCGTCCTCGCCCCCGCCCGGCGCGGCGAGGTGCTGCGCATCGCCCGCGAGGCGGGCGCCTTCGTCGTCGAGGACGACTTCGTACGGCGGCTCGCCCACGAGGACGCGGGGCCCCTGCCGCGCCCGCTCGCCGCCGACGACCCCGACGGAGTCGTCGTCCACGTCGGCTCGCTCACCAAGGCGACCTCGCCCAGCTTCCGGGTGTGTGCCCTCGCCGCGCGCGGACCGGCGCTGGAGCGGCTGCGCGCGATCCAGGTCGTCGACACCTTCTTCGTGCCCCGCCCGCTCCAGGAGGCGGCCCTGGAACTCGTCGGCTCGCCCGCCTGGCCGCGCCATCTGCGGACCGTCGCCGCCGAACTCCGCACCCGCCGGGACGCGATGACCTCCGCGCTCCGGCTGCGCCTGCCCGAACTCGCCCTCCCGCACATCCCGTCCGGCGGCTACCACCTGTGGCTCCGGCTGCCCGACGGCATCGAGGAGACCGTGTTCACGGCCGCCGCCCTGCGCGCCGGTGTCGCCCTGACCCCCGGCCGCCCGTACTTCAGCGCCGAACCCCCGGCCGCCCACGTCCGGCTCAGCTTCGCGGCCGTCGCGGGCACGGAGGAGATCGCGGAAGGCGTACGACGGCTGCGCGTGGCCTGCGACGAGGCGTTCCCGGCAAATCGTTCGACATGACGCGCCGCCCGCTGTGAGGATCCGGCCATGAACGCCGTCACACCCCTCGCCGAGGGCTACGAGATCTCCGCCGACCCCGCCCGCATCGACGCCGGACGCGTCCACCGCTGGCTGTCCACCGACGCGTACTGGGCGCTCGGGCGCGAGCGCGAGAAGCAGGACCGGGCGATCGCCGGGTCGCTGAACTTCGGGGTCTACGACTCCGCCTCCGGCGAGCAGGTCGCCTACGCGCGCGTGGTGACCGACCTCGCGACCTTCGCCTGGCTGTGCGACGTGTACGTGGACCCGGCGGCGCGCGGCAAGGGCATCGGGACCTCGCTCGTCGCCGCCGTACGCGATCACCTGCTGCCGCACGGGCTGCGCCGGATCCTGCTCGCCACGCACGACGCCCACGGGGTGTACGAGAAGGTCGGCTTCGAGGCGCTGGAGGAGCCGGACCGGTGGATGGCGCTGATCTTCGCGAGGCTCGGAGTGGCGTGAGGCCCGCGCGAGGCTGGCTGAGACCTGGGTGCGGCTCGTTTTCGCAGGACTTGTCCGGCACTTCCTGACTCGCCGGTAAGAATTCCGGTGCCCGTCGCCCGGCGCCCCTTGACCTGCTCAGTTGGTCGGCTCACCATCACCGCATGCCACTTCGGGTGACGTTCGTCGCAGCCGCGCGCAGCTCGCCCCTGCTCGCGGAGCGCTTCGAGGACGACCGGCCGCTGGACCAGGCGGGCTGGGACGAGGTGCAGCGGGTGGTCCCCGACCTCCTGCCCCTCGCCGCCGCCGAGCTGCGCTACTGCTCGCCCACGCCGAGCAGCCGGATCACCGGTGACGCCCTCGGCTATGCCCCGCTCGTGCAGCTCGCCCTGCGTGACTGCGCCATGGGCCGCTGGCGGGGCCTGACCCTGGGGGAGGCGATGGCCCGTGAGCCGGCCGCCGTGGACGCCTGGCTGGCCGACCCGCTGGCCACCCCGCACGGCGGCGAGTCCCTGCTGGACTTCATCACCCGGGTGGGTGACTGGCTCGACACCCGGCCGCTCGGGGACGGCGACCGGATCGTGGCGGTCGCCGAGCCCGGCGTGATCCGCGCGGCGGTGGTGTACGCGCTCAAGGCGCCGCCGTCGACGTACTGGAACATCGATGTGCGCCCCCTGTCGACGACCACCGTCACCGGCCGGGGCGGGCGCTGGAACCTGCGTCTGGAAGGGGCGTCGGTTCAGCCCACGCGTGCGTAGTCCGTGGTGAGCAGCAGATCCTTGGCGGGGCCGCCGACGCGCCACACCGTGCGCCAGTGGTCCGCGTCCCGGACGGTGAACTCGCCCCGGTAGAGGTCCGCGGCACACGGGTGGCCGGCGGTGTGCCGGCCGGTCCTCAGGTCCAGGTCGTGGAAGGGCCGGCCGTCGGCGAAGCGGACGTCCGCCGTGCCCGGCACCAGCCCGGGCAGGAAGCGCAGGGTGCGCTCGGCGGGCCGGTCGACCCCCTGCCAGGTGAACGTGCCGGACTCCTCGTGCAGCAGACCCCCGCCGTCCAGCGGGCTGAACAGGGTGGTGCCCCGGAAGCGGCCCCCGTCCCCGCTCGTCGGATCCCGCACCACGCGCTCCACCCGCCACCGCCCGGCGAGATGGGCGAGGACGTCCGGAACCGGCCGGAACACCTCCACCGCCGTCACCCCCTCCTCGGCCGGCGGCGCCATCCGTCGGGGGAGTCGGTGGGCGCCCTGCGGTCGGCCTGGGCCCGGATCTCGTAGTGCGAGGCGTGGCCGGTGGCGCGGAAGGCCTCCTCGTAGGCGGCCAGTGCCCCGCTCATACCGGCCCCGGCGCCGCCGCGCCGCCGGATCAGCCGTGCCGCCCAGGTGAGGAGCCCGAGAACGGCGGCGAAACCGCCGAGCACGACGAAGGGCACGAGTGCGTCCATGCCCCGACGATACGTGCACGCCCCATTGACGCGCTCATGCCCCGTCTCTATCTTGCCGTTCGAAGTGTTGACCAGTGTTCAGTATACCGAACAGCGACCCACCGAACAGCGACCCACCGAACAGCGACACACCGACCCCCAGAGCCGCGGAGCGTACATGCCACGCACCACCCGCAACCGTCTGAGACTCGCCCTCGGAGCAAGCGCTTTCCTCCTGGCCGTCGCCGGAGTCCCCGCCACCCCCGCCGGGGCCGCCGACACCACCGACTACACCCTCACCGTCGACCCCGCCGCCAAGGGCGCGAAGATCGACGACACGATGTACGGCGTCTTCTTCGAGGACATCAACCGGGCCGCCGACGGCGGTCTGTACGCCGAGCTGGTGCAGAACCGGTCCTTCGAGTACTCCACCGTCGACAACCGCTCGTACACCCCGCTGACCTCCTGGACGGTCTCCGGCTCGGCGAACGTCGTGAACGACGACGGCCGGCTCAACGACCGCAACCGCGCCTACCTCTCCCTGGGCGCCGGTTCGTCCGTGACGAACGCCGGTTACAACACCGGGGTCCGCGTCGAGGAAGGCAAGAAGTACGACTTCTCGGTGTGGGCCCGCGCCGCGGCCGGCACGGCACTGACGGTCTCCCTCCAGGACACCGACGGCACCCTCGCCACCGCCCGCCGGGTCGCCGTCCGCACCGGCGGCTGGGCCAGGTACAAGGCGACCTTCACCGCCACCCGCACCAGCAGCACCGGCCGGCTGACCGTGGCGTCCTCGGAGGCCGCCGCGCTCGACATGGTGTCGCTGTTCCCGCGCGACACCTACAAGCACGAGCCCAACGGCCTGCGCAAGGACCTCGCCGAGAAGATCGCCGCCCTGCACCCGGGCTTCGTCCGCTTCCCCGGCGGCTGTCTGGTCAACACCGGCTCCATGCAGGACTACAGCGAGGCCTCGGGCTGGCAGCGCGCCCGCTCCTACCAGTGGAAGGACACCGTCGGCCCGGTCGAGGAGCGGGCCACGAACTCCAACTTCTGGGGCTACAACCAGAGTTACGGCCTCGGCTACTACGAGTACTTCCGCCTCGCCGAGGACATCGGCGCGATGCCGCTGCCCGTCGTCCCGGCCCTGGTCACCGGCTGCGGCCAGAACAAGGCCGTCGTCGACGACGCCCTGCTCGAGCGGCACGTCCAGGACACCCTCGACCTCATCGAGTTCGCCAACGGCCCGGTGACCTCCACCTGGGGCAGGCTGCGCGCGAAGATGGGCCACCCGAAGCCCTTCCACCTCACCCACATCGAGGTCGGCAACGAGGAGAACCTCCCCGAGGAGTTCTTCGCCCGCTTCACGCAGTTCCGCACCGCGATCCAGGCCAAGTACCCCGGTATCACGGTGATCTCCAACTCCGGCCCGGACGACGCCGGTTCCACCTTCGACAAGGCCTGGCAGCTCAACAAGGACGCCCAGGTCGACATGGTCGACGAGCACTACTACAACAGCCCCCAGTGGTTCCTGCAGAACAACGACCGCTACGACTCCTACGACCGCAGCGGCCCCAAGGTCTTCCTCGGTGAGTACGCCTCGTGGGGCAACGCCTTCAAGAACGGCCTCGCCGAAGCCGCCTTCATGACCGGCCTGGAACGCAACGCGGACGTCGTGAAACTCGCCTCCTACGCCCCGCTGTTCGCCAACGAGGACTACGTCCAGTGGAGCCCGGACATGGTGTGGTTCAACAACCACGCCTCCTGGAACTCCGCCAACTACGAGGTCCAGAAGCTGTTCATGACCAACGTCGGCGACCGCGTCGTCCCCTCCACGGCCACCGGCACCCCCTCCCTTCAGGGCCCGATCAGCGGCGCCGTCGGTCTGTCGACGTGGGCGACGACGGCCGCGTACGACGAGGTGAAGGTCACGGACGCCGACGGGGCCACGCTCCTGAGCGACGACTTCTCCGGTGACGCCGCGCAGTGGAACCACACCGGCGGCGGCAGCTGGACCCTCCAGGACGGCCAGTACGTCCAGACCGACGTGGCCGCCGAGAACACCATGGTCTCCGCCGGTGACGTGAACTGGCACGACTACGACCTGCATGTGAAGGCCACCAAGAAGTCCGGCAAGGAGGGCTTCCTCGTCGCCTTCGGCGTCAAGGACACCGGCAACTACTACTGGTGGAACCTCGGCGGCTGGAACAACACCACCACCGCCGTCGAGCAGGCCGTGGACGGCGGCAAGTCCACCCTGATCTCCAAGGCCGGGACCATCGAGACGGGCCGCGCCTACGACGTCGACATCAAGGTGCGCGGCCGCCAGGTCACCCTCTACCTGGACGGTCAGGAGTGGGGCAGCTTCACCGACGACAAGCCGGCCGAGCCGTTCCGTCAGGTCGTCACCAAGGACAAGCGGACCGGCGACCTGATCGTCAAGGTCGTCAACGCCCAGTCCGCCGACGCCCGTACGGCCATCGACCTCGGCGGCGCGAAGGTCTCCGCCAAGGCCCGGGTGACGACCCTGACCGCCGCCCCGAACGCCGTCAACACGGAGACGGCGACCCCGGTCGCCCCGGTGACGTCCACCTTCACCGGCGTCGCCGACCGGTTCACGTACACCTTCCCGGCGAACTCGATCACCTTCCTGAGGATCAGGCAGAGGTAGCCGGCCCGGGCGCGTGCGGCCGGTCCGTCCGGCCGCACCCGCCCCTCAGCCGCCGTCGGGGGCGCCGTCGAGGGCGTCGTCGTCCCAGGGGTCGAACCGCGCGAACTCGACCGGATCGTCCTCCTCGTCCGGCCTGCACAGTCCGGGCCCGCCGAGCCTGCCGCGCTGCCAGGCCAGCAGGGTGTCGATCAGCCCCCGCTCCAGCGGTGGCCCCTGGTCCGCGTGGCGCGGCCAGAACACCAGCGGCCAGGCGTCCGGGTCCTCGCCCTCGGTCAGCCAGCCCAGATGGTCCCCGTCGATGGAGTCGGCGAACGGCAGGAAGCCGCCCTGGGCGGGGAAGGTCGCCAGCGGATACAGCTCCGCGTAGCCGCCCCGCAGCGACTCGTACGCCTCCAGGACCTCGTCGACGTACGCAGTGAAGCGCGGTGCTCTCGTGCGCAGCGGCGCGGGGAAGCGCAGCCAGCCGCTCCAGGTGCCGCAGCCGTATGCCTCCATGACCTGCGTGTACTCGCCCGGGAGCCGGACGCCGAGCCGCTCGGCGAGCTGGTCCCAGGTGCCGTCGCCGAGGTGCGGACGGGCGGGCGGCGGGGTGAGCAGGCGCAGGGCGTCGAGTCCCGTGCCCGTCTCCAGGGCCCGCACGCGGTCGGCCGCGGTGAGGCGGGGCTCGACGGGGGCGGGCGGGGTCCACGGTCCGGCGCCGGGCAGGAAGGCGGTACGGGCGACGGTGCCCGGCAGCGGGCCCGGCAGCGGGCCGGGCGGGGAGGGGAGTTCCCAGGTGTCGCGGACGGTGTGCCGCAGATACGCGGTGAGGGTGAGGTCGTAGCGGTGCCAGGGGAGCAGCCCGCTGCCCGGGACGCCGTCCGTGTGCCGCACGACGACCGTCCACGCGTCGGGGTCGTCCGAGACCGAGGTGTCCCAGAAGAGGTCGTCGGTGCCGCGGCTGCATCCCCAGGCGAGCAGTCCGCCGGGCTCCGGGTGGACGGCGAACCGTTCCTCCCGCGGCAGGTCCCGCAGGGAGATCCGGGCGTCCCGGTGCGTCCGGGCGAGCCAGGTGCCGTAGTCGAACCGCTCGTCGGCGCACGGCACGTGGATCCACAGGTACTGCCCGAAGTCCAGCGGCCCGTGGCGGTCGGCGAGCCGCTTGTAGTCGGCGGGCAGCCGGGTGCCGAGCCACTCCTCCACGGCCGCCCAGTCGACGGGGACCGGTACGGGCGGGCGCCGCGCGTCCGGTGCGGTGAAGTCGGCCAGATCGTCGAGCACTGAGTCCTCCGCCTCCCGGGCATGATCACGGAGTGACCGATTCTGTCATCGACGGGGCACGGGCCCCTGTACGGATCACGCATGGATTGCATAAAAGTGCAGCGAAACGTATAGTCATGCCATCAAGGAGGAGGAGTCCATGGCGGTACGTGCGGCAGTGGCCGGAGCGAGCGGGTATGCGGGCGGCGAAGTGCTGCGCCTGCTCCTCGCGCACCCCGAGGTCGAGATCGGCGCCCTGACCGGCAATTCCAACGCGGGCCAGAAACTGGGCGGACTCCAGCCGCATCTGCTGCCGCTGGCCGACCGGGTCCTCCAGGAGACCACCGCCGAGGTCCTCGCCGGACACGATGTCGTCTTCCTCGCCCTCCCGCACGGGCAGTCCGCCGCCGTCGCCGAACAGCTCGGCCCGGACGTCCTCGTCGTCGACATGGGCGCCGACTTCCGGCTCGCCGACGCGGCCGACTGGGAGAGGTTCTACGGCTCCCCGCACGCCGGGACCTGGCCCTACGGCCTCCCCGAACTGCCGGGCGGCCGCGCCGCGCTGGAGGGGTCCAGGCGCATCGCGGTCCCCGGTTGCTACCCCACGGCCGTCTCGCTCGCGCTCTTCCCGGCCTACGCCGCCGGCATCGCCGAGAACGAGGCCGTGATCGTCGCCGCCTCCGGCACCTCCGGCGCGGGCAAGGCGCCCAAGACGCATCTGCTGGGCTCCGAGGTGATGGGCTCCATGTCGCCGTACGGCGTCGGCGGCGGCCACCGGCACACCCCCGAGATCGTGCAGAACCTCAGCGCGGCGGCGGGCGAGCGGATCTCCGTCTCCTTCACCCCCACCCTCGCGCCGATGTCCCGCGGCATCCTCGCCACGTGCAGCGCCAAGGCGAAGCCCGGCGTCACCGCCGAGGCCGTCCGCGCCGCCTACGAGAAGGCCCTCGCCGACGAGCCCTTCGTGCATCTGCTGCCCGAGGGACAGTGGCCCGCCACGGCGTCCGTCCACGGTTCCAACGCCGTTCAGATCCAGGTCGCGTACGACGGGACCGCGGGCCGCATCATCGCGATCAGCGCCATCGACAACCTCACCAAGGGCACGGCCGGTGGTGCCGTCCAGAGCATGAACATCGCCCTCGGGTTCCACGAGAACACCGGGCTTTCCACGATCGGAGTCGCACCGTGAGTGTCACGGCAGCCAAGGGATTCACGGCGGCGGGCATCGCCGCCGGGATCAAGGAGAACGGCAACCCGGACCTGGCCCTCGTGGTCAACACCGGGCCGCGCCGCGCCGCCGCGGGCGTCTTCACCTCCAACCGTGTGAAGGCCGCGCCGGTCCTGTGGTCCGAGCAGGTGCTCAAGAGCGGTCGGCTCGCCGCCGTGGTCCTCAACTCCGGCGGAGCCAACGCCTGTACGGGACCCAAGGGCTTCCAGGACACCCACGCCACCGCCGAGAAGGCCGCCGACGTACTGGGCGTGGGCGCGGGCGAGGTCGCCGTCTGCTCCACCGGCCTCATCGGCGTCCTGCTCCCCATGGACAAGCTGCTGCCCGGCGTCGCGACCGCCGCCGCCCAGCTGTCCGAGCACGGCGGCGAGAAGGCCGCCATCGCCATCAAGACCACCGACACCGTCCACAAGACCTCCGTCGCCCAGGGCGCCGGCTGGACCGTCGGCGGCATGGCCAAGGGCGCGGGCATGCTCGCCCCCGGCCTCGCCACCATGCTCGTCGTCCTCACCACCGACGCCGACGCCGACAGCGAGACCCTGGACAAGGCGCTGCGCGCCGCCACCAAGGTCACCTTCGACCGCGTCGACTCCGACGGCTGCATGTCCACCAACGACACCGTGCTGCTGCTCGCCTCCGGCGCCTCCGGGGTCACCCCGGAGTACGAGGAGTTCGCCGCCGCCGTACGCGCCGTCTGCGACGACCTCGGCCAGCAGCTGATCCGCGACGCCGAGGGCGCCAGCAAGGACATCAAGGTCGAGGTCGTCAACGCGGCCTCCGAGGACGACGCCGTCGAGGTGGGCCGCTCCATCGCCCGCAACAACCTCCTCAAGTGCGCCATCCACGGCGAGGACCCCAACTGGGGCCGGGTCCTCTCCGCGATCGGCACCACCCAGGCCGCCTTCGAGGCCGATCGGCTCAACGTCGCCATCAACGGCGTCTGGGTCTGCAAGAACGGCGGCGTCGGCGAGGACCGCGACAAGGTCGACATGCGCTACCGCGAGGTGCACATCGTCGCCGACCTGGCCGCGGGCACCGAGACCGCCACCATCTGGACCAACGACCTCACCGCGGACTACGTCCACGAGAACAGCGCGTACTCCTCATGAGCAACGGACCCACGCGCAAGCACACCGCGCTCCCCAAGGCCCAGATCCTCATCGAGGCCCTGCCCTGGCTCACCCGGCACAACGGCAGGACCGTCGTCATCAAGTTCGGCGGCAACGCCATGGTGAACGAGGAGCTGAAGTCCGCGTTCGCCCAGGACGTCGTCTTCCTCCGCCACGCCGGCCTCAACGTCGTCGTCGTGCACGGCGGCGGCCCGCAGATCAGCGCCGCCCTCGACAGGCACGGCATCGTCAGCGAGTTCAAGGCGGGCCTGCGCGTCACCACCGAGGACGCCATGGACGTCGTACGGATGGTGCTCGCCGGACAGGTCCAGCGCGAGCTGGTCGGACTCCTCAACCAGCACGGACCCCTCGCCGTCGGTCTGACCGGCGAGGACGCGCACACCATCACCGCCACCAAGCACCGGCCCGAGATCGACGGCGAGCTCGTCGACATCGGGCGGGTGGGCGAGATCACCGCGATCGACACGGGCGCGATCGAGGCCCTGCTCGCCGACGGCCGGATCCCGGTCGTCTCCTCCATCGCCCGCTCCCAGGACGACGGACATGTCTACAACGTCAATGCTGATACGGCGGCTGCGGCACTCGCTGCGGCACTGGACGCGGAGACCCTCGTGGTCCTCACGGACGTGGAGGGCCTCTACGAGAACTGGCCCGAGTCCGACGAGGTGATCAGCCGCCTCACCGCCTCCCAGCTGGAGAAGCTGCTGCCGGACCTCAGCGCCGGAATGGTCCCCAAGATGGAGGGCTGTCTGCACGCCGTACGCAACGGGGTGCGCACCGCCCGGGTCATCGACGGGCGGGTCCAGCACTCGATCCTGCTGGAGATCTTCACCGACGAAGGAATCGGCACGATGGTCGTGCCCGACGAGCAGCAGGGGGAGTCCGCGTGAGCAACCAGGAACTGACCACCCGGTGGCAGGGCTCGCTCATGAACAACTACGGCACCCCGCGGCTGCCGTTGGTGCGCGGCGAGGGCGCCCGGCTGTGGGACGCCGACGGCACGGAGTACGTCGACTTCGTCGGCGGCATCGCGGTCAACGCGCTCGGCCACGCCCACCCGGCCGTCGTCGAGGCGGTCAGCCGGCAGATCGCCTCCCTCGGCCATGTGTCGAACCTGTTCATCGCCGAACCCCCCGTCGCCCTCGCCGAGCGGCTCCTGCAGCACTTCGGCCGGGACGGCAAGGTGTTCTTCTGCAACTCCGGCGCCGAGGCCAACGAGGGCGCCTTCAAGATCGGCCGGCTCACCGGGCGGCCCCACATGGTCGCCACCCACGGCGGCTTCCACGGCCGCACCATGGGCGCCCTCGCGCTCACCGGCCAGCCCGGCAAGCAGGAGCCGTTCCTGCCGCTGCCCGGCGACGTCACCCATGTCCCGTACGGCGACGCGCAGGCGCTGGCCGCCGCGGTCACCGAGGACACCGCCCTGGTGATCATCGAGCCGGTGCAGGGCGAGAACGGCGTCGTCGTGCCCCCGGCCGGCTATCTGAAGGCGGCACGGGCGATCACCGCGGCCACCGGCTCGCTCCTCGTCCTCGACGAGGTGCAGACCGGCATCGGCCGCACCGGGCAGTGGTTCGAGTACCAGGCCCACGAAGGCGTCCTGCCGGACGTCGTGACCCTGGCCAAGGGGCTCGGCGGCGGACTGCCGCTCGGCGCGACCGTCGCCTTCGGGCGGGCCGCGGAGCTGCTCCAGCCCGGCCACCACGGGACGACCTTCGGCGGCAACCCCGTCGCCTGCGCGGCCGGCCTCGCCGTCCTCGACACCATCGAGAACGAGGGGCTGCTGGAGAACGTCAAGCGGCAGAGCGAGAAGCTGCGGGGCGGAATCGAGGGTCTCGGCCACCCATTGATCGATTATGTCCGGGGCGCGGGGCTGCTCCTGGGTATCGTGCTCTCCGAGCCGCTCGCGCCCCAGGTGCAGCAGGCGGCTCAGGAGGCCGGATTCCTCGTGAACGCGCCCGCCCCCGACGTCGTCCGGCTGATGCCGCCGCTGAATCTCGGCGACGACGCGGTGGAGGCGTTCCTCGCGGCGCTGCCCGGCATCCTCGACACAGCCAGCGGGGACGGATCCGGGGAATGAGACGACGATGAGCCAGGCGCAGGACCACGAGCAGGCCGGGGCGAACGGGCCCGCCGTGCCGCAGACCCGCACCGCCCGCCACCGCCGGATCGTGGACATCCTCAACCGGCAGCCCGTGCGCTCGCAGAGCCAGTTGGCGAAGCTGCTCGCCGACGACGGGCTGAGCGTCACACAGGCGACGCTGTCGCGGGATCTGGACGAGCTGAACGCGGTGAAGATCCGCAACACCGACGGCGATCTCATCTACGCGGTGCCCAGCGAAGGGGGTTTCCGGACCCCGCGGGCACCGCTCGGGGGGTCGGCGAAGGAGGAGCGGATGCGGCGGCTGTCCCAGGAGCTGCTGATCTCCGCGGAGGCCTCCGCGAACCTCGTGGTCCTGCGTACCCCGCCGGGTGCGGCCCAGTTCCTCGCCTCCGCGATCGACCAGGCGGAGCTGCACGACATCCTGGGGACGATCGCCGGCGACGACACGCTGCTGCTCATCAGTCGGGAGCCGACGGGTGGGCAGGCGCTGGCGGACCACTTGCTGAGGCTGGCTCAGAACGGCCACTGAGGGGGGCGGTTGCGGGGATCGGCCGACAGCGGGTGGTGCGTGGCTGGTCGCGCGGTTCCCCGCGCCCCTGAAAAACCCTGGCTCAGCCCAGACGCCGGGCCAGTCCCCCCGTGCACCGCACCTCGTCGCCCGCCGTGATCAGCAGGGCCTCGACGTCCGGCAGGGACTCCAGCCAGGCCAGCGCCTCCCGTGAACCCATCGCGAACGCCGCCGTGGCCCAGCAGTCCGCCCAGGTGAGGCGGGGCGCGACCACCGTGACGGCGACCAGGTCGGTCACCGCGGACCGGCCCGTGCGCGGGTCGACGATATGCGCCCCCCGCTCGGCCGTCCCCGATGTCGCGACCGCCAGCTCGTCCGCCCCCGCCGCCGACACGACCGCGGCGAGACCACCGGGCCGCAACGGGTCGGACACGCCGACCCGCCAGGGCCGCTCCGGCCCGGGCACGCCCAGCAGCTGCACGTCCCCGCCGCCGTTGACGCTGACGCCACACACCCCGGGCACCCCGGAGATCAGCCGCGCCGCCCGCTCGGTGGCCCAGCCCTTCACGATCCCGGTCGGGTCGAGCCGGCCCTCGTAGCGCATGCTGAACCAGCCGTCGCTGGCCCGCTCCGCCTCGGCGCCCAGCTCCAGCACCTCGGCCACCTCGGGATCGCACTCCCCGACGGTCAGCTCACCGCGCGCCATCCGGGAGACCTGACTGTCCTCGCGGTAGGTGCTGAACACCTCGTTCACCCGGTGCAGCGAGCCCACGGCCTCGTCCAGCGCCGCGCGCACCGCCTGCGGTTCCCCGCCGCGGACGTCGAAGGAGAAGACGGTCCCCATGACCTCCTCCGCGTGACGCACCGCGGCGGGAGCTGCTGCCGACTCGGCCACGGTGTCAGTCACCGGCCTGGTCCAGCGCCGACTGCAGGGACTGCTTGTAGCCCTCGCTGGTGTAGGTGGCCCCGGAGACGGTGTCGATGTCGGCGCTGCCGGCCTTCACCGCGGCCTGGTTCAGCTTCGGGACGGAGAGCTCCGTCTTCTGCGTGCTGGTCCCGCCCGAGGGCGCCTGGACCGCCTCCGCCTTGGTGATCTTGCCGCCCGCGACGGTGATCCGGACCTGCACCGGACCGTACTGCGTCTGCGCCACCGTGCCGGTGAAGGTCCCGGAGGCCTGCGCCGCACCCGAGCCGGAGCCCGAACCGGAGCCGGAGCCCGAACCGGAGCCCGACCCCGAACCGGAGCCCGAGCCCGAGCCCGACGACGAACCCGCGCTCGACTTCGCCGCCTTGTCCAGCGCCGACTGGAGCGACTTCTTGTAGCCCTCGCTGGTGTAGGTCGCCCCGGAGACGGTGTCGATGTCCGCGCTGCCGGCCTTCACCGCGGCCTGGTTCAGCTTCGGGACGGAGAGTTCCGTCTTCTGCGTGCTGGTCCCGCCGGACGGCGCCTTGACGGCGTCCGCCTTGGTGATCTTGCCGTCGGCGAGCGTGATCTGCACCTGGACGTCGCCGTACTGGGTCTTCGTCACATCTCCGGTGAAGGTCCCGGAGGCCTGCACCGCGCCCGAGCCGGAGCCCTGGGAGGAACCCGCGCTCGCGTTCGCCTTGTCGATCGCCGACTGGAGGGACTTCTTGTAGCCCTCGCTGGTGTAGGTCGCGCCCGACACCGTGTCGATGTTCGGACTCTGCTTGGCGACGACGTCCGCGTTCAGCTTCGGGATCGCCAGCTCGGACTTCTGGGTACTGGTGCCCCCCGACGGCGCCTTGACGGCCTCCGCCTTGGTGATCTTGTTGTTGACGACGGTGATCCGGACCTGGACGTCGCCGTACTGGGTCTTGACGGCGTCACCGGTCATCGTGCCGGTCACGGGCGCCCCGGCCCCGCCCTGCGCGGCCTCCTGCGCCGCCGTTCCGCCGGCCCCCGCCGCCTGGGTGGACGTCGGGTCGGTCGCCGGCTTCAGCGACAGCAGCAGCACGATCCCGGACACGGTGGCGGCACTGGCCAGCACGACCCGCCGGAGAGGGTGGCTCTTCCTCATCTGCTCCTGAGCTCCTGATTCAAGTAGAAGGCCACGTCACGGGCCGGGAGTCGTGCCGCTCACATCTCGAACGACTCGTGATGGATACGGCGGGCCGGGACCCCGGCGCCGCGCAGTGCCTCGTACACGCCCTGGGCGAAGCCGTTCGGCCCGCACATGAACACGTCGTGGTCGTCGATGTCGGGGATCTTGCGCTGGAGGGACTCCGCCGAGATGTCGGGGCGCTCCCCGTCGGGGCTGTTGACGGCGTACATCAGCCGCGCCCCGCGCTCGTCGGCGATCTTCGCCAGCTCGTCCCACAGCGCCAGGTCCTGCGTGCTGTTGGCCCGGTAGAGGAGCGTGATGTCACCGGGCGCGCCCGGCAGTGTCTCGAACAGCGTCCGCATCGGCGTGATGCCCACACCGCCGGCGACCAGCAGCACCTTGCCGCGGCTGCGCCGGGAGGCGGTCATCGCGCCGTACGGGCCCTCGGCCCACACCTTGGTGCCGGGCCGCAGCTCGCGCAGCGCCGCGGTGTGGTCGCCGATCGCCTTGACCGTGATCCGCAGCAGCTCGGGGCGCGGGTTCGCCGACAGCGAGTACGGGTGGGAGCTGAACCGCATCCCCGGGGCGAGGAACCGCCACCGGAAGAACTGCCCCGCCTCCGCGCCGATCCGGTGCAGCTTGCGGCCGCCGATCAGGACGGACACGATGCCCGGCGTCTCCTCGATGACCGCCTCGACGTACATGCGGTGCCGCAGGTTCAGCCGGATCGGGGTGAGGATCCGGTACCAGACCACCAGCGCGGTGACCGAGCCGTACAGCCCGTACCAGACGGTCTTCGCGGCGGGCTCGACGGCGAACTCGTTGCCGGTGGTGAGCTGGTGCCAGAAGGTCAGGAACACCGCGGCGTACGTCATCAGATGGATGTGGTACCAGGTGTCGTACGGCATCTTCCGGCGGACCGGGCCGATCGACACCAGGCCGATGACCAGCAGCAGACCGGTGCCGATCGCCGCCTTGCCCATGTCGGGAAGCTGGTTGATGGAGTCCATCGTCTGCTGGACGATGTCACCGAGCGTCTTGCCGGCCTGGAGCGCGTACCCCCACATGATGAGGAACACGTGCGCGAAGGTCAGACACAGCGTGTACCGGCCGCTCATCGCGTGCCAGCGTGCCACCCGGTCCGAGCCCACCCGGCGCTCCAACGCCGGCACCCGGGCCATCTGGAGCACGACGAGCGCCATCAGATAGCCGGCGAGCAGACCGGTGATCCGCCCCGCGTTGAGAATCTTGCTGTCGTTGTCCGCGATGTTCGGCGTATTGCTCCACCACAGCCACAGCACGCCCGCCGCGCCCGCCCAGACGGCGAGCAGCAACGGAACGGCGGGGGATCGGCGCGGGCGGATGCGGCGCATCGTCTGGCGGCGGGCGGCGCGTCCGCCTGCGATCGTGGTGGTCACGGTTCCTCCGTGGGGACTTGACCCTGGCGCCCACAGATACGTGCCTCGACCGCTTTGTGTTCAGAGCGGTTCAGAGCCCCGCCGAGTCCAGCGCGGACTGGAGTGACTGGCGGTAACCGTCACTCGTGTACGTCGCTCCGGAGACGGTGTCGATGTCCGCGCTCTGCGCCTGGAGCGCCTCGCTGCGCAGCTGGGGGATGGCGTACGCGTTGATCTGCTGGTCGCGCGGATTGTCCTGGGGGTAGGTCACCGCCGTCACGTCCGTGATCTTCCCGTTCCGGACGGTGACCCGGACCTGGACCGGCCCCCAGCGGGTCTGCACCGAGTCGCCGGTGACGGTCGTGGCGCCCTTGCCCGTGGAGGCCGAGCTGCCGGCGGAGGGCGCCGGGGACGCCACCGCCACCTCGGGGGCCGTGTGCGGCTTGAGCGCCAGCAGCATCACCACGGCGGAGACGGTGGTGGCGCTCGCCAGCATGATCCGGCGCAGGGGGCGGTTCTTCTTCAGGGGATGCACTGCTACGACCTCACAACTCTCACAGCTCTCACAGCTCGAACGACTCGTGGTGGATCCGCCGGTCCGGCACCCCGGCGGCGCGCAGGGCCTCGTACACGTCCCGGGCGAAGCCGTGCGGCCCGCAGAGGTAGACGTCGTACCCGGCCAGATCGGGCACCGCCGCGCGCAGCGACCCCGCGCCCAGGTCCGGGCGCTGTCCCTCGGGCCCGTTGAGCGCGTACAGCACCCTCGACCCGCGCCAGCGCGCGATCGCCTCCAGCTCCGCTCCCAGCGCGAGGTCCTCCGCCGAGCGGGCCCGGTACAGCACGGTCACCTCGCCGGGCAGCGTCTCGAACAGCGCCCGCAGCGGGGTGATGCCCACCCCCGCCCCGATCAGCAGCGACTTCGGCGCGGTACGCCGGTCGGCCGTCATCGCGCCGTACGGCCCCTCGGCCCACACGCGCGTGCCGGGCCGCAGCAGCGCCACGCGCGCGCTGTGCCCGCCGAGCGCCTTGACCGTGATCCGCATCCGCCCCGGCCGGGGCGGCGCCGACAGGGAGTACGGCGTCGAGGTCCACGCCAGCCCCGCCCCGAGGAACCGCCACCGGAAGAACTGCCCGGCCCGCGCCCCGAGTTCGTCCAGCCGCCGCCCCTGGACGACGACGGAGTACACCCCGGGGGCCTCCCGCTGCACGGACTCCACCCGCAGCCGGTGCCGCAGGTTCAGCCGTACGGGGACCAGGACCCGGAACCACAGCACCAGCCCCGCCGCCCCGAGGTAGAGCGCGTACCAGGCGGCCGTGGCGACCGGCCTGCCGTCGAGGTCGTTGCCGAGGGCCAGCTGGTGGCCGAAGGCGAGGAAGACGGCCGCGTAGGTGAGGAGGTGGACGTAGTACCAGAACTCGTAGCCGGTGCGGCGGCGCACGGCCCGCACCGAGGTCACCCCGACCGCGAGGAGGATCACCGTGCCGGCGGTCGCCTTCAGCATCTCGGGGTAGTCAAGGACCACCGTCAGCGTCTCGTCCACGAGCGAGCGGCGGTCCTGGGCCGCGTACCCGGCGAGGATCAGCACGATGTGCGCCACCAGCAGACAGACCGTGTAGCGGCCCGCCATCGCGTGCCAGCGCGCCACCCGGTCGGAGCCGATCCGCCGCTCCAGCAGCGGCACCCGCGCCATCAGGGCGACCAGCACCGCGCAGGCGTACCCGCACAGCAGCCCGGCGATCCGCCCGGCCCCCGTCAGCCAGCCCGCCGCCCCGACGACCGAGCCGGTGCCGGACCACCACAGGGCGAGCACGGCCACGGCCCCCGCCCACAGCACGGCGAGCACCGGACCCGCGGGGGAGCGCGGGGGAGCCGGCGCCGCCGGGGGTGCCGCCCGCCGCTCGTGCACGGTGGTCATGAGGAGGTCCTTTCGCCGGTCAGGGGCCCACTGTGCGCGGCGAACTTCTGAGACCGCTCTGAGCGGGCGCCCCGCACGGGGGACTCAGAGGGAACTCAGAGCATCCGCAGAGCCCGTTCCACCCGGCCGGGAGCGATCCTGGAAGCAGCCATGAACACCACCCGCTCCGGCCGCCCCGCCCTCACCCGCCCCGACGGCACCCCGCTGCGCGTCCTCGTCGTCGACGACGACCCCGACCTCGCCGAGGTGCTCTCCGGCGCCCTGCGCTACGAGGGCTGGCAGGTCCGCGCGGCGGGCGACGGCGCCTCGGCCCTCACGGCGGCCCGGGAGCTGATGCCCGACGCGGTCGTGCTGGACGTGATGCTCCCCGACACCGACGGCTTCGCCGTCCTGCGCTCCCTGCACACGGTGAAACCGGACGTCTGCGTCCTGTTCCTCACCGCCCGCGACGCGGTGGAGGACCGGATCGCCGGCATCACGGCGGGCGGCGACGACTACGTCACCAAGCCCTTCAGCCTGGAGGAGGTCGTCGCCCGGCTGCGCGGACTGCTGCGCCGCGCCGGCATGGCCCGCCAGCAGGAGGAGGGGCCCCGGCTGATCGTCGGCGACCTGGTCATGGACGAGGAGGCCCGCGAGGTCACCCGCGCGGGCGAGCTGATCGAACTCTCCCCGACCGAGTTCGAACTCCTGCGCTTCCTGATGCGCAACCCGCGCCGGGTGCTCAGCAAGACCCAGATCCTCGACCGGGTGTGGTCCTACGACTTCGGCGGCCGCGCCCATGTCGTCGAGCTGTACATCTCCTACCTGCGCAAGAAGGTCGACGCGGGCCGCGAGCCGATGATCCACACCGTGCGCGGGGCCGGGTACGTGCTGAAACCGGCCGTGTCATGAGCCGGCTGCTGCCCCGCACCCTGCGCGCCCGCCTCACCGCCGGGCTCGTGGTCCTGCTGGCGCTCGGCTGCGCGGCGGTCGGCGTGGCCGCGGTCGTGGGCCTGAACGGCTTCCTCACCGGCCGGCTGGACGAACAGCTCGCCGAGGTCGGCAACCGCTTCCCGGCCAGCCTGGAACACGGCGGCCGGCTGCCTGCGGGCCATGACGATCACGACGGTGACGAGCACGGCGACACCCGGCGCCAGTCGGCCGGCACCCTGGGCGCACGCCTGCTGAACGGGACCGTCACCAACGCGGCCGTGGTCCCCTCCTCCGGCGCCGAGACCACCGACCTCACGGTCACCCTGACCACCGCCGACCGGCACGCCCTCGCCGCCGTCCCCGTCGACGGCCGGGCCCACACCCTCCACCTCTCCGCCCTCGACGAGTACCGGGTCCGCGCCACCGAGGGCCTGGACGGGGACGTCCTGATCACCGGTCTCCCGCTGGAACCGGTGGAGTCGACGGTCCACCGCCTCGAACTGGTCGCGGGGATCGTCTTCGGCGTGACCCTGGTCATCGCCGGTGTGGCCGGAGCGCTCTGGGTGCGCTGGTCGCTCCGCCCGCTGAGCCGGGTCGCGGCGACGGCCACCCGGGTCAGCGAACTCCCCCTGGCCTCCGGCGAGGTGGCCCTGCCCCCACGGGCCCCCGAGCCGGACCCCCGCAGCGAGGTCGGCCGGATGGCCGGGGCCTTCAACCGCATGCTCGGCCATGTCGAGGACGCCCTCACCAAACGCCACGCCAGCGAGGAGAGGCTGCGCAGCTTCGCCGCCGACGCCAGCCATGAACTGCGCACCCCGGTCGCCTCGGTCCGCGGCCACGCCGAACTGGCCCTGCTCCACCCCGGCCCGGTCCCCGCGGAGGTGACCCGGGCCCTGGAACGCATCGCCGCCGAGTCCTCCCGCATGGGCGAGATGGTCGACGACCTGCTCCTGCTGGCCCGCCTGGACGCGGGCCGCCCGCTGGAGCGCGGCCCCGTGGACCTCACCCGGCTGGTCCTGGACGCGGTGACCGACGCGAGGGCGGCGGGCCCCGGCCACCGCTGGACCCTGGACCTCCCCGAGGAACCGGTCACCGTCACCGGCGACGCGCACCGCCTCCACCAGGTCCTCGCCAACCTCCTGGCCAACGCCCGCCTGCACACCCCCGAGGGCACCCAGGTCACGGTCACCCTGGAGACGGACCCCGCGGCGACCCGCCTCCGCGTCCACGACGACGGCCCCGGCATCCCCGAGGACCTCCAGCCGAGGATCTTCGACCGCTTCACCAGGGCCGACCACCGCCGCACGAAGACGGGCACGGGCCTGGGCCTGTCGATCGTGTCGGCGGTGGCGGAGGCCCACGGAGGAACCGTGACCCTGACGAGCCGCCCGGGTTCGACGACGTTCACGGTGGAACTGAGGGCGGGCGGTCCCACCTAGGGGCGCGGGGCTGTATCGATGTGCGGCTCCGCCGCGTGGGCGCGAGAAACCACGACGCACCCGCACCCTCACAACGAACCCGCTCACCCCAACGGATTCAGCAGCTCACCCTTCCCCTCGAACGCGTACAACAACAGGTCCGTCATCTGGAAGACGCCCGCATCCCGCCGCGCGTCCACCGGACTCAGGAACGGCCGCCAGAACGGATCCCGCACGATCGAGTACCGGCTCCCCTCCATCGCCCGATGGAACGTCTCGGCCACGATCCGCCCCCCGACCCCGGTCAGCCGTCCGCCCCCGTTCACCTCGGCCTCCCGCAGGACGTAGAACCACAGCGGACAGTCCGCGGCCACCCGCCTGCGCAGCGCCTCGCTCAGCTGCGCCCCGTCCCGGTTCTCGAAGTCGGACGCGTTCAGCGGCTTGACCCCGACCCCCTTGGCCATGAGGTGCTTGGCCATCTGCTGCCCGGAGGCGAGCCGCAGCATGGTGCTCCGGGTGAGGTTGCGGAAGGCGAGGTTGCGCTCGATGTCGTCGGGCGTCGTCCCGCGTCCGCCGAAGGAGCCGAGCGGCAGCTTGGCCAGCGGGTTGACCAGCAGGGTGTCGATGCGTTTGGCGACATTGGCCTGCGCGTCGGTCACCCCGAGGTCCGCGCGTCCGGCCTCGCGGAAGTCGAACAGCCGGCGCAGATCGGCGATCCAGTTGCTGGGCAGCCGCTCGAACGCGCCCGCCTCGGGGTCGTCCGGGCTGTCCGGCGGAGGCGACAGGATGCCGCTGGTGCCGGTGAACTGGAACAGCAGCGCCAGGGTGCCCCGGCCGTTGTCGAAGACGCGGTTCCAGTTGTAGGCGCCGCGCACCATGCTGTGGCCGAGCCGGTACGCGGCCACCGAGAACTCGATCGGCATGGCCGGGAAGTCGTGCTCGCCGGGCGTCGGGTCGACCACCTTGCGGCCCTTGGCGAAGACGTCCTTGACGATCGTCTCGTCGACGATCCTGGGCAGGAAGTCGGTGCGCAGCATCCACTGGTAGTGCTTGACGACGGCCTCGCGCGCCGACTCGAACAGCACCGCGCTGGAGACGCCCTTGTCGGCGAGTTCGGTGGCCAGCCGGTTGTGGAACCGGATGAAGGCGCAGTGGATCTGGGCGACCGCGAGGTTCTCGTCGTTGCGCGGGTCGGGGATCAGGGGGCGGCGCCGCTCGGACTTCAGCGAGCCGATGCCCACCCGGGGCAGGTCGAAGCCGGCGAGCGGCTGTCCGGTGATGTCGGTGGCGCCCGGGATGCCCTGGGTGGTGCCCGTCTTGAGATGGATGCCGTCCGCGTCGTAGAACCGTCCGTCGAAGCGGTGGTCCGGGCCCAGGCCGTACAGCGAGTCGAGGTCGAGGGCGGGCGAGCGGCCTTGGAGGAGCTGGCGGACGGTGATGTCGTCCTCGAGCTGCGCCGCCGTGGCGTCCAGGGTGAGGTCGTGGTCCACGAACTGGCCGAGGTAGGTGAACCCGGCGGGCACCTTCGGATTGGCCGAGTCGGGCTGGGTCCGGGTGGTGTCGGTCATCGCCTGGGCCAGCTCGGTGCGGGCGGCCCGGTCCAGCTGCCGCTCCGGCTTGGCCTGGGGGCCCAGCCGGGAGAACTGGAACCTGCGCAGCGCCTCGACGGTCGAGGCGGTCAGCGGCTCGGCGGGCTGCTTGTCCCGGGCGTCGGCGAGGACACCCTCACCGACGACGTAGTACGAGGACCTGACGTGACGTTTGCTCTGTGGTTCGCGTGCGGGTCGGAACATGATTCCCCCATGTGTTCCCGAGGTCGCGCGGGTGGATGGGGGCCACGCTAGGCGACAAGTGGCCCGGAAGGGGAAATTCCGTCACATCATCTGATGATTGATTATTTCTGTACAATCAGTCAAATCACGTAAACCGGACACGGGTCGGGGATGGGGGGTGGGGGTTGCGCGCCTGTTCACGGTGTCGGCGGAAGGGGCAGCGGCAGCCCGGGAAGGCCGTCGATGCTGCTCGCGATGTACTCCTTCTTGCCGAAGTAGGCGTCCAGCGAGGCGTCGTCCTCCCGTGCGAACCGCTTCCCGTGCAGATCCCGGTCCTGTTCGTACGTCATGAAGGGCACCGCGTATCCGCAGGTGTCCCGGACCAGCTCGGCGTGGACGACGATGACCGCCCGCAGTCCGTGCGGGGTCGGGTCGATCCCGGGGAAGTGGCGCAGGAGTTCCTTGAAGCGGGGATCGTCCCGGAAGACGGGCTCGCCCCGGCCGTGCACCCGCACGATGTTCGGCGGCCCCTGGAACGCGCACCACATCAGGGTGATCCGCCCGTTCTCCCGCAGATGCGCGACGGTCTCCGCGTTGGACCCGGCGAGGTCGAGGTAGGCCACGGTGAGTTCGTCGATCACCGCGAACGAGCCCTTGAGGCCCTTGGGGGAGAGGTTGACCGTGCCGTCGCCGGACAGCGGAGCGGTCGCGGTGAAGAAGAGCGGCTGCTCCTCGATGAAGGTGCGGAGCCGGCCGTCGATGCGCTCATAGGTCTTTCCCATGTCTAACGATTATTCGGGAAAGTGTTCCTTCGGGAAAGCATGCGTGTGGACATGCCGCAGTGGCCGCCCCGGCCGGCGCTTCCTCGGGGCGGCCACCACGCCTGTCACGTCACTTGTTCAACGTGCAGGCGGCCAGGGCCTCCAGGCCCTGCGGCTTGGTGCCGGCGCGGCCGATGGAGATGGCGATGCGGTCGATCGTGGAGACGCGCTTGTCCTTCAGCGGGCCGAGGATCGCGTTCTGCACGAAGTTCGCGCCACCCTGGCCGACCGTGTTCTGCAGACGGGTGTTGGCCTCGTCGATCTGGGTCTGGAGCAGGGTGAGGTTGCGGTCGACCTCGGCCTGGGCGCGGGCGGGGATCGCCGGGAGCTGCGAGGCGACGTCCGGGCAGGTGATCGTGCCGACACCGTTCGCGTCGCCGGCGTTGTCCTCGGCGCCCGCGCCCGCGCCCGCGCCCGCGGCCGCGTCGTCGCCCGTGTCCTGCGCGTCGCCCGCGGCGTTGTCGGCCGGGGTCTCGGTCGCACCCGCGTTGTCCTCGGCGCCCGCGGCGGCGTCGTCGCCCGCCTCGTTCCCGGCGGCCACGCCGTCGGCGTTGAGGGTGCAGGGCGCGAGCGCCTCGAGGCCCTGGGGCTTGTCGGCGGTGCGGCCGATCGCGGTGGCGATGCGGTTCACGGTGGCGATCCGCTTGTCCTCCAGCGGGCCGAGGATCGCGTTCTGCACGAAGTTCGCGCCGCCCTGGCCCACGGTGTCGATCAGGCGCTGGTTGGCCTCGTCGATCTGGGTCTGGAGCAGGGTGAGGTTGCGGTCGACCTCGGCCTGGGCGGTGGCGGGGATCTCCGGAAGCTGCGAGGCGACGTCCGGGCAGGTGATCGTGCCGGGTCCGGCGGCGGCCAGCGTGTTGGCGTTCGTGGTGCTGTCCTTGGACGACTCACCGGCGAGGGCCTGGTTCACGACCACCGCACCGGTCAGGGCCAGAGCGGCGGCGCCGCCGATGATCGCCACACGACGCTTGTTGTACTTGGGAAGAGCCCTGGACATGCGGATGCCTCACTTGGGTCAGGAGTGGGTTTACAAACGCGGCGCCAGCGTTCAGCCGTGAGTACGGGTAAGCGGTTGCGGTTGTTCAAGGTGACTTCAAAAGTCTTGGGAACTCTCCAAAATTGACGAATCATGCAATGGACTGCATACTCATGCATGACCTTGAGTGCAGCGGTGAGGAGCAACGCAGTGAGCAGCAACAGCGGTGACGTCCGGCTCTGGGGCGGCCGGTTCGCCGACGGTCCCGCCGAGGCCCTGGCCAAGCTGTCCGCGTCCGTCCACTTCGACTGGCGGCTCGCGCCCTACGACATCGCCGGTTCGCGTGCCCACGCGCGTGTGCTGCACAAGGCGAACCTGCTCACCCAGGACGAGCTGACCCGCATGATCGAGGGCCTCGACCAGCTGGAGGCCGACGTCGCCGCCGGCACCTTCGTGGGCACGATCGCCGACGAGGACGTGCACACCGCCCTGGAGCGCGGCCTCCTGGAGCGCCTCGGCCCCGACCTCGGTGGCAAGCTGCGCGCCGGCCGCTCCCGCAACGACCAGGTCGCCACCCTCTTCCGCATGTATCTGCGCGACCACGCCCGGATCATCGGCGGCCTGATCGCCGACCTCCAGGACGCCCTCATCGGCCTCGCGGAGGCCCACCCGGACGTGGCGATGCCCGGCCGCACCCACCTCCAGCACGCCCAGCCGGTCCTCTTCGCCCATCACGTCCTGGCCCACGTCCAGTCCCTGTCCCGGGACGCGGAGCGGCTGCGCCAGTGGGACGAGCGCACGGCCGTCTCCCCGTACGGCTCCGGCGCCCTCGCCGGCTCCTCCCTCGGCCTGGACCCGGAGGCGGTCGCGGCGGACCTCGGCTTCGAGCACGGCAGCGTCGGCAACTCCATCGACGGCACGGCCTCCCGTGACTTCGTGGCCGAGTTCGCCTTCATCACGGCGATGATCGGGGTGAACCTCTCCCGGATCGCCGAGGAGGTCATCATCTGGAACACGAAGGAGTTCTCCTTCGTGACCCTGCACGACGCCTTCTCCACCGGCTCCTCGATCATGCCGCAGAAGAAGAACCCGGACATCGCCGAGCTGGCGCGCGGCAAGTCCGGCCGCCTGATCGGCAACCTCACCGGCCTCATGGCCACCCTCAAGGCGCTGCCCCTCGCCTACAACCGGGACCTCCAGGAGGACAAGGAGCCGGTCTTCGACTCCTGCGACCAGCTCGAGGTCCTGCTCCCCGCCTTCACCGGCATGATGGCCACCCTCACCGTCCACCGCGAGCGCATGGAGGAACTGGCCCCGGCCGGCTTCTCCCTCGCCACCGACATCGCCGAGTGGCTGGTCAAGCAGGGCGTCCCCTTCCGGGTCGCCCACGAGGTCGCCGGCGAGTGCGTCAAGGCGGCCGAGGCCGAGAACAAGGAACTGGACGAACTGACGGACGACCAGTTCGCGAAGATCTCCGCCCACCTCACCCCCGAGGTCCGCACGGTCCTCAACGTCCCCGGCGCCCTGGCCTCCCGCAACGGCCGCGGCGGCACGGCCCCGAGCGCGGTCGCGATCCAGCTGGCCGAGGTGAAGACGGACGTGGCGGCCCAGCACGAGTGGGCGACTGCCAAGCAGGCGTGACGGCAACCCCGTAAGGGGCGCGGGGAACTGCGCGAACAACCACCACGCACCCGCACCCGCCACCCCACCGCACCACCCGAGCCCTGAGGCACAGGGCATCGCGGGTTACGTTGGTCAGGAGCCGTACCGGAGCCGACCCCGACGGAGCCCGCGATGCCCTTCGCCCGACTGGCGACAGCAACGACCCCCACCTGCCACATCGGCCTCGGCCTCGCCGCGGTCGGCCGCCCCGGCTACATCAACCTGGGCCGGGACGAGGACCTCGGGGAGAACCGTAGCGTGGAAGCGCTGCGCACCCGCACCCACGACCTCCTCGACGCCGCCTACGCCCAAGGTGTCCGCTACTTCGACGCCGCCCGCTCCTACGGCCGCAGCGAGGAGTTCCTCGCCGACTGGCTGAACACCCACCCCGGCGCCGACGACGTGGTCATCGGCAGCAAATGGGGCTACACCTACACCGCCGACTGGACCACCGACGCCGAGCAGCACGAGGTCAAGGACCACGGCGTCCGGACGTACGACCGTCAGCGCGCCGAGACCGCCGACCTCCTCGGCGACCGCCTCGACCTCTACCAGATCCACTCGGTGACCCCGGACAGCCCCGCGCTCACCGACAAGGAACTCCACGCCAGGCTCGCGGAAGCCGCCGCGCAGGGCGTCACCGTCGGCTTCTCCACCAGCGGCCCGGCCCAGGCGGACGCGATCCGCGCCGCCCTCGCCGTCACGGTCGACGGCGAACCCCTCTTCCGTACCGTCCAGTCGACGTACAACGCCCTGGAGACCTCGGCCGCCCCCGCCCTCGCCGAAGCCCATGACGCGGGTCTCACGGTGATCGTGAAGGAGGGCATGGCCAACGGCCGCCTCGCCGACCCCCACGCCCCGGACCTCCTGAGGTCCGTGGCCGCCGAGACGGGCCTCGGCTGCGACGCGGTCGCCCTCGCGCTGGTGCTGCGCACGCCGTGGGCCGGCGTGGTCCTCTCCGGCGCGGCGACCGCCACCCAGCTCGCGTCCAACCTCCACGCGGCGGTCGTGGACCTGGACGAGGACCAGCTCGCCCGGCTGGCCGCGCTGGCCGAGGACCCGCAGACGTACTGGGCCCACCGGGCCGCCCTGCCCTGGCACTGACCGCCGTACGACCCACCCACATGAGGCACTCGCGCCCCTGATGAGACAATGATGTCTCATATGGTCTATGATTGTCTCATGGCCGTCGACCGTGACCACGTACTCCGCAGCGCCGCCGCCCTGCTGACCCGCAAATCGACCGCGACCATGGACGAGGTCGCCAAGGCGGCCGGGATCAGCCGCGCCACCCTGCACCGGCACTTCGCCGGCCGTGACGCGCTCGTCCGCGCCCTGGAGGCGCTCTGTATCGAGGAGTGCGAGACCGCGCTGGGCGCGGCCCGCCCGGACGAGGGCCCGGCGGGCGACGCCGTGGAGCGTCTGGTGCGCGAGATCGAACCCGCCGCCGGACTCCTCGCCTTCCTCTACACCGAGAACCAGCTGTTCGAGGGCGAGGGGCTGAACGAGGGCTGGACCCGGATCGACGACCGCATCTCCGCGCTGTTCCGGCGCGGACAGCTCACCGGTGAGTTCCGCATCGACCTCACGCCCGCCTGGCTCACCGAGGCGCTCTACGGCCTGCTGGCCTCCGGCGCCTGGCTGGTGCAGTCCGGCAAGGGCGCCCCGCGGGACTTCGGTCCCATGGTCGTGGGCCTGCTGCTCGGCGGCGCACTACGACATCCCGCACAACCGAGAGAGGAATCATGACCAGCACCCTGCAGCTGGCGACCACGACCGAGGCGGTGAAGCGTCCGGACCGTTGGCTCGCGCTCTCCGTCCTCGTCCTCGCCGTGCTGCTGGTGGCCGTCGACGCGACCGTCCTCGGCCTCGCGACCCCGTACATCAGCGAGGACCTCCACCCCACCGGCACCCAGCTGCTGTGGATCGGTGACGTCTACTCCTTCGTCATCGCCGGTCTGCTCGTCTCCATGGGCAGCCTCGGCGACCGCATCGGACGCAAGCGGATCCTGCTCGGCGGTGCCACGGCCTTCGGCCTGGTCTCCGTCCTGAACGCCTACGCGACGACCCCGGAGCTGATGATCGCGGCCCGCGCCCTGCTCGGCGTGGCCGGGGCGACCCTGATGCCCGCGACGCTCGCCCTGATCCGCAACCTCTTCCACGACCCCCGCGAACGCAGCCTCGCCGTCGGCATCTGGGGCGCCACCGCCTCGGCGGGCACCGCCGTCGGCCCCATCGTGGGCGGCTTCCTCCTCGAACACTTCTGGTGGGGTTCGGTCTTCCTGATCAACCTGCCGGTCATGGTGGTCCTGGTCCTGGTCGGCCTCAGGACGCTCCCCGAATCCAGGAACCCGGACCCGGGCCCCTGGGACCTGATCAGCGTGGCCCTGTCCCTGATCGGCGTGATCGCCGTCGTGTACGCGGTGAAGGAGGCCGCGAGCCACGGCCTGACCCGGGAACCCCTGACGGCGGCCGTCCTCGGCGTCGCCGCGCTGTACGGCTTCGTGCGCCGTCAGCTCACGCTGCCCGAGCCGCTGCTGGACATGCGCCTGTTCCGCAGGCGGGGCTTCAGCGGCGCGGTCCTGGCCGACATGCTGACCGTGCTCGGCATGTCCGGGCTGGTCTTCTTCCTCTCCCAGTACCTGCAACTGGTGCAGGGCCGACGTCCCCTGGAGGCGGGCCTGGCCGAACTCCCCGCCGCCGTCGGCGCGGTGGTGGCCGGTCTGATAGCCGGCCGCGCGGCCCGCCGCCTCTCGGTCCGCGCGGTCGTCACCGGCGGCCTGGCGGCGATCGGTCTGGCGCTCGCGGCCCTGACCCTGATCGACACGACGACCGGCTACCCGGTCCTCGGCGCGGCCCTCCTCGCGGTCGGCGTCGGCGCCGGTCTCTCCTTCACGGTGACCGCCGACGTCATCCTGTCCTCGGTCCCCAAGGAGCAGGCGGGAGCGGCCTCCGCGGTCTCCGAGACGGCGTACGAGCTCGGCGCGGCCCTCGGTATCGCCGTACTCGGCTCGATCGTGACCGGCGTCTACCGCGACTTCCCGGCCCCGGCCGGAACCCCGCAGGGCGCGCACGAGAGCCTGGGCGGCGCGGTCGAAGCCGCCACGAGCATGCCCGCGGCCGACGCGGACACCATGCTCACCTCGGCCCGGGAGGCCTTCGTCCACGGCCTGAGCCTGGCATCGGGCGCAGGAGCAGCGGTCCTGCTGGCCACAGCGGCGGCGGCTTGGTACCTACTGAAGGGCCAACGCCTTTAGGGGCGCGGGGAACTGCGCGACAAGCCACGACGCACCCGCACCCGCACAACAACCTCAGGCCGCCTTCGCCTTCGTCGCATACATGTCCACGTACTCCTGCCCCGACAACCGCATGACCTCGGTCATCACCGAATCGGTCACCGCCCGCAGCACATACCGGTCCCGGTCCATCCCGTCATAACGGGAGAACTCCATCGCCTCACCGAACCGGACGGTGACCCGCCCGGGTCGAGGCATCCCCGCCCCACCCGGCTGCAGCTTGTCCGTGCCGATCATCGCGAACGGCACGACGGGCGCCCCGGTCATCAGCGTCAGCCGCGCGATGCCGGTACGCCCCCGGTACAGCCTGCCGTCGGGGGAGCGGGTCCCCTCGGGGTAGATCCCGAAGACCTTCCCCTCCTCCAGCACCCGCCGTCCGGTCATGAGCGCGGCCACACCACCGCGGCCGCCGTCCCGGTCCACCGGGATCATGCCGACGCCGGTGAAGAACCAGGCCATCAGCCGGCCCTTGAGGCTCTTGCCGGTGACGTACTCGTCCTTGCCGATGAAGAAGACCTGCCGGTCGCACACGAGCGGCAGGATCATCGAGTCGATGAAGGTCAGGTGATTGCCGGCCAGGATGACCGGACCGTCGCCCGGGATGTGCTCCACGCCCTCGACCCGGGGGCGGAACATCAGGCGCATGACCGGTCCGAGCACTGCCTTGATGAGCGCGAAGCGGGACAACGGGCCCTCCGATGCCAAGGAAAAACGGTATGAGTCTGTGCAGGTGAGGACGATACTCGCGGCCCCCCGGTGGACGCACATCGGGTTCACCGAGGCCTTACGCACTGTTGACGTACGTTTACCTGGATGGCGGCACCGCCACCCGCCCGTCACCTGCGCGGAACGCGGAGGGGCGGGCAACCGAAACAGCCGGTACCGACCACCTTCCCGCTCCCCGCGCGGACATTCCGACGACCCGTCACCCTCTCTCCGGCGGCTGCCCGGCACCTGCCATCCACCGTCACCCGCGTGTTAGGACCGACGTCTCCCGACAGTCATGTCCACGCCCCTACGATCGGGCCGCACGAAGGACCGACGGCAGGAGGGCCGCAATGGGATCGCAGGACGCGTGGGAGCCGAACGAGCGGATGACCACGGGCGGGACGACCGGACGCCGGGCGCTGCTCGGCGCGGCCGTGCTCGGTGCCACGGGAAGCGTCTTCGGCCTGGCCGGCACCGCCCGCGCCGCCGGGGCCGGCCGCCCCGCCAAGGGCGGGCTCCAGAGCCTGCCGGTGCCGACGATCATCGGGCACCGCGGTGCCAGCGGCTACCGTCCCGAGCACACCTTCGGCTCCTACGAGCTGGCCCTCGACCTCGGCGCCGACATCGTCGAGGCCGGCGACCTGGTCCCCACCAGGGACGGCCATCTGGTCTGCCGCCACGAGCCGGAGATCGGCGGCACCACGGACGTCGCCGACCACAAGGAGTTCGCCGACCGCAGGACCACCAAGGTCCTCGACGGCGTCTCCACCACCGGCTGGTTCACCGAGGACTTCACGCTCGCCGAGCTGAAGACCCTGCGGGCGATCGAGCGCATCCCGGCCAACCGCCCGCACAACACGCTCTACGACGGCCGCTGGGAGATCCCCACCTTCGAGGAAGTCCTCAGGTGGCAGGACGAGCAGACCCGCAAGCGCGGCAGGCAGGTCTGGATCTACCCCGAGACCAAGCACCCCACCTACTTCCGCAAGCTGGGCCTCGGCCTGGAGGAGCGGGTCGCCAAGCTGCTGCACAAGCACGGCAAGGACCGGAAGAACTCGCCGGTCATCCTCCAGTCCTTCGAGCCGAGCAGCATCCAGCGCCTGAACAAGCTGGTCGACAACCCGCTCGTGGTCCTGCTGTCCGCCGCGAGCACCCGCCCCTGGGACTTCGTCGAGGCGGGCGACCCGCGCACGGTCGCCGACCTGATCACCCGCACCGGACTGCGCGAGATCGCCGGCTACGCCCAGGGCATCGGCCCCACCCTCGACCTGGTCATCCCGAAGGACGCGAGCGGCAACCTCACCACCCCCACCACCCTGGTGAAGGACGCCCACGCCGTGGGCCTGATCCTGCACCCGTACACCATGCGCAACGAGAACCCGTTCCTCCCGGCGAACTTCCGCAAGGGCACGGACGTGGACGCGTACGGCGATGTCTTCGGCGCCTTCCGCACCTACTTCGCGACCGGCATCGACGGAGTCTTCACCGACAACGCCGACACCGGCGTCCTGGCCCGTGCGGACTTCGTCAACGGCTGAGTCCCCTTTGGAGTGACATCCGGCCGCGCGGGCAACCAGCCGCCCGCGCGGCCGCATCGTCGGGCACATGACGCACGACCTGCTCGCCGACCTGCGCCCCCTGCTCACCGCCGAGACCGCCGCCGAGGCCCACGCCACCGGCACCGAACCGGGAGACCTGGAACAGGCGGTCTGGCTCCGCCTCCTGGAGCACCTCGCCACCCACGGGCCGCCGCTCGACCCGCCGGGCTGGCTGCGCCGGGCCGTGCGCGCCGAGGTCCGCCGCACCCGCCGCCCGGCCCGCTTCGAGCAGCCGTACGCCACCGACCCGGCCGACGACCGGGAGCGCGGTCCCGAGCAGCTCGCCCTCGCCGCCGCCCGCCGCCGCGCCCTGCGCGAGGCGGTGCGCCGGCTCCCCGGCCGCTGCTCCCGGCTCCTGGAGGCGCTGCTCTCGCCCGAGGACCCCACCTACCAGGAGATCGCGGGTGAGTTGGGTATCTCACAGGGCAGTATCGGCCCGGAACGTTCCAGATGTCTGGCATGTCTCCGGCGTTTGCTCGCACCGGAGGTTGCGGCCCGCCAACTGCGGGGATAGGAGTGAGGGACCAAAGGCGATCAGGTGAGCGGGAGGCGTGCGCACATGGGCATGAGCGTGACCATCTCGGTGGCGACCGAGCAGGATGCCGAGCAGATCTTCGTGCTGCAGTACCTGTGTTTCCAGAGCGAAGCCGCGCTGTACGGCAACTACCGCATCGCCCCGCTCGTCCAGACCCTGGACTCGGTCAAGGAGGAACTCGCCTCCGACTGCGTCTACGTGGCACGGCTGGGCGACGAGGTGGTCGGTTCGGTCCGCGGGCACATCACCGAGGACGGCGCCGCCTCCATCGGCCGTCTCTGCGTCCACCCCCGCCTCCAGGGCCACGGCATCGGCGCCCGCCTCCTGCGCGCCGCCGAGTCCGCCCTCTCCGAGGAGCGCGGCGTCAAGAAGTTCCGCCTCCACACCGGCCACCGCAGCGAGGGCAACCTCCGCCTCTACCGCCGGGTCGGCTACGAGACGGTGGGCACGGCCGAGGGCACGGACGGAGTCCCGATGATCGTCCTGGAGAAGGCGGCCGGCGAGTACGCGGCTACGGCTTAGCCGTACGGGACCCGCGCAGCCAGTACAGGGCGGAGAGCGGCAGCAGCACGGGAATGAACACGTAGCCCATGCCGTAGTCGGACCAGACCGTCGCGTCCGGGAAGGCCGACGGCTCGATCAGGGTCCAGGTGCCGACGACCAGCACCCCCACGAGTTCGGCGGCACAGCACAGCTGCGCCGCCCTGCGCGCCGTCTCCCCGCCGCGCACCAGCGAGTACGTGATGAACCCGTACACCACGCCCGCGATCGCCGACAGCGTGTAGGCGAGCGGCGCCCGGTCGAACTCCGTGGCGATCTGGTACGCCGACCGCGACACAGCCCCGACGACCATCACGCCGTAGAACCACACCAGCACCAGGCCGGGCCCGCCGATCAGCCGGGCCGGCTTCTCCTGAACGGCCGTCATCTCAGCCTCCCCAGATGTCGTAGAGCCGCACTTCCAGGACCGCGAGCACGACCGCCGACGCGGCGACCGTCACCGACCCCCACCGCGTCCGCTCGGACAGCGACATGAGTGCCGCCGCCGGTACGCACGCGAACGCGCCCAGCAGATACGCCACGAAGATCGTCGTGCCCTGCACCGGCTTCTGGCCCCACGCCAGCAGCACGATCCCGATCACCAGCTGCATCAGCGCCAGCACCGTGACCACGGCCATCCCCATGAAGTGCCAGTCCTTCGTCGGCTGGTCACGATGGGCCGCCCAGCCGCACCAGGCGGCGAGCAGCAGCGCGGCGACGCCGGTCACCAGCGTCAGGACATCAAGCATGGAGCGACCTTATTACGCCGTATTCGGCGCCCCGCGCCGGGCCCCGTACCTCCCCTGCCCTCCCTGGGTGTCCACGTCTGTCCAGCATGCGGACAAGCGTTTCTTTGTCAGTACCGTACGTCTGCTTTACTGATGCACATGACCACGACGAGCAGCCGCACCCTTGCGACCGAGGCGAACCTGACGCCCGGCGTGCGCTGTATGTGTCGTATGTGTCGAATGTGCGCCTGCTAGCGGGCCCCGCACCACCCCGAGCCTCCGCTCCGCGCATCCGTCCTCCCCGGGAGACCCCGGCCGGAGACGTGCCGCGTCCTGAACGAACGCACCCGTGCGCCCGGGCACACCCACGCCCGCGCACTCGACAGTGACGGAAACCCACGTGATCACCACCACGGGCCTGACCAAGGTCTACCGCTCACGCGGCCGTGAGGTCACCGCCCTCGACGGCGTCGACCTGCACGTCCGCGAAGGCGAGGTGTACGGCGTCATCGGCCAGTCCGGCGCCGGCAAGTCCTCGCTGATCCGCTGCGTCAACCTCCTCGAGCGCCCCACCGCCGGCACGGTCACCGTCGCCGGCCAGGACCTCACCGCGCTCGCCGGCCGCGGAGCGCGCGCCGGCAAGGAGCTGCGCCGGGCCCGCAGCCGGATCGGCATGGTCTTCCAGCACTTCAACCTGCTGTCCTCGCGGACCGTCCAGGACAACGTCGAACTCCCCCTGGAGATCCTCGGCGTCTCCGGCAGGGAACGCTCCCGCAAGGCGCTGGACCTGCTCGACCTCGTCGGACTCGCCGACAAGGCCCGGTCCTACCCGGCCCAGCTCTCCGGCGGCCAGAAGCAGCGCGTCGGCATCGCCCGCGCCCTCGCCGGCGACCCCAAGGTGCTGCTGTCCGACGAGGCGACCAGCGCCCTCGACCCGGAGACCACCCGCTCCATCCTCCAGCTGCTGCGCGACCTGAACCGGCAGCTCGGCCTCACCGTGCTGCTCATCACCCACGAGATGGACGTGGTCAAGTCGGTCTGCGACTCCGCCGCCCTCATGGAGCGCGGCCGGATCGTGGAGTCCGGCACGGTCGGCGAGCTGCTCGCCACCCCGGGCTCCGAACTGGCCGCCGCGCTCTTCCCGGTGGGCGGCGAGGCCACCGGCGAGGACCGCACCGTGGTCGACGTCACCTTCCACGGCGAGAGCGCCACCCAGCCGGTCATCTCCCAGCTCTCGCGCACCTACAACATCGACATCTCCATCCTCGGGGCCGCCATCGACACCGTCGGCGGACTCCAGGTCGGCCGGATGCGCATCGAACTGCCCGGCCGCTACGAGGACAACGTCGTACCGATCGGCTTCCTGCGCGAACAGGGCCTGCAGATCGACGTACTGCTCGCGGAGGGCGCCAAGTGACCTGGTCGGAGACACAGCCCCTGCTGGAGCAGGCCTGTTGGGACACGCTGTACATGGTCGGCTGGTCCACCCTCATAGCCGTCGCCGGCGGACTCCCGCTCGGCCTCCTCCTCGTCCTCACCGACAAGGGCGGACTGCTCCAGAACGTCGTCGCCAACAAGGTGACCGGGCAGATCGTGAACATCGCCCGCTCGATGCCGTTCATCATCCTGATGGTGGCGCTGATGGGCTTCACCCGCACCCTCACCGGCACGACCATCGGCCGTGAGGCCGCCATCGTGCCGCTCGCCATCGGCGCCATCCCGTTCTTCGCCCGCCTGGTCGAGACGGCCGTCCGCGAAGTGGACGGCGGACTCGTCGAGGCCGTGCAGTCGATGGGCGGCAACACCTGGACCGTCGTCCGCAAGGTCCTGGTCCCCGAGTCGCTGCCCTCGCTCATCTCCTCCACGACCACCACGGTCGTCGCCCTCATCGGCTACTCCGCCATGGCCGGCACGGTCGGCGCCGGCGGCCTCGGCGACATCGCCATCCGCTACGGCTACCAGCGCTTCGAGACCGACCTGATGTGGATCACCGTCGCGATCCTCGCCGTCGTCATCTCCCTCATCCAGTTCGCCGGCGACTGGGCCGCCCGCTCCCTGCACCGCCGCGGCGGCCGCTCCGGCCCCGCCCCGAAGCTGCGGCTGCTGAAGACCGAGGAGCCGGCCGCCGCCGAGGTGAGCAAGGCCGCATAAGGCCTCCCCGAACTCCCCGCACACCCACCGCGGGGCCGCACCACCCCTAGGAAAGGCACTTTTCGTGCGTAACACCGCCAAGATCACCACCGCCGTCCTCGCCGCCGGAGCCCTCACCCTCGGACTCAGCGCCTGCGGCTCGGACAAGGACTCCGGCAGCGCCGACGCGAACGCCGAGCTGACCGTCGCGGCCACCCCCACCCCGCAGGGCGAGATCCTCACCTACATCAAGGACAACCTCGCCAAGAAGGCCGGCCTCGACCTGGAGGTCAAGGAGTTCACCGACTACGTGACTCCCAACACGGCCGTCCAGCAGGGCGAGGTCGACGCCAACTACTTCCAGCACCAGCCGTACCTCACGGACTTCAACAAGAAGAACGGCACCGACATCGTCGCCGTGCCCGGTGCCACCGTGCACCTGGAGCCGCTCGGCCTGTACTCCCAGGGCGTCAAGAAGCTCGACGACCTGAAGAAGGGCGCCACCGTCGCCCTGCCGAACGACACCACCAACGAGGCCCGCGCGCTGAAGCTGCTCGAGGCCAACGGCCTGATCGAGCTGAAGTCCGGCGTCGGCTACGACGCCACCCCCAAGGACGTCACCGCCAACCCCAGGAACCTCACGTTCAAGGAGCTGGAGGCGGCCCAGCTGCCGCGCTCCCTGGCCGACGTCGACGCCGCGGTGATCAACGGCAACTACGCGCTGGAGGCCGACCTCAGCCCCGCCGAGGACGCCCTCGTCGCCGAGTCCGCCACGGACAACCCGTACGCCAACTTCCTCGCCGTGAAGAAGGGCGACGAGGACGACCCGCGGATCCAGAAGCTCGCCAAGCTGCTCACCTCGCCCGAGGTGAAGAAGTTCATCGAGGACAAGTACGACGGCGCCGTCGTCGCCGCGTTCTGACCGTCCGCGCCGGACGCCACCGCAACCCACGGGGTCCGCTCCCTCACGAAGGGTGGGGACCCCGTGGTGCCGTTCGGCCCCTTCATGCTGCATGCTGGGCAGTTCAGCGGGTCCTGACGGTCCGGTAGGTACAGACCGGTCGGGCACCGACGTGTCGAAGGCTACGGAGCGGCTTCATGACGAGCACCTTCCCCACCATCTCCATCAGCACGGAGCGGTTGGTGCTGCGGCCCCTCGACGAGGACGACGTGCCCGCCCTGGCCGAGATGATGAACGACGAGCAGATCGGCGCCTGGACAGGCGTCCCCCAGCCCTACAGTCAACAGGCCGCCCACCGCTGGGTCACGGAGGACGCGCCGGACGAACGCACGGCCGGACGCGGCCTCGCCCTCGCCGTCACCGAGTTCCTCACCCAGCGGCTCGTCGGCGTCATCCAGCTCACCAGGACCGACTGGCACGTCCGGTCCACCGAACTGTCGTACATCGTCGCCTCCTGGGCCCGCGGCGAGGGCTACGCCTCCGAGGCCGCGCTCGCCACCGCCCAGTGGCTCTTCACCGACCAGAAGTTCGAACGCATCGAGCTGCGCACGGCCGCCGACAACACCGCCTCCCAGCAGGTCGCGCAGAAGATCGGCTGTATCAGCGAGGGCGTCCTGCGCGGCGCCTGCATAGCGCGGGCCCGCGCCGAGGACGACACCTGGACCGAGGTGCGCACCGACTACATCGTGTGGAGCCTGCTGCCCGAGGACATCGAGGGCGCCGGCGACCAGCTCGCCGAGGGCGGCGGCTACACCTCCTACACCGACTGGAACTGACCCCGGCCCGGTGATCGGGCGGCGGCCCGCCCCGGGTGACCAGGTACCCTCACGGAGCCCGCTGCCTGCGTGAACCCCCGGGAGACTGAGGACGATGGCCGACCGCGTCACCGTGATCGGCTGGGACGGCTCGCCGCTGACCGCCGCGGCCCGCTCGGCACTCGGCGCCGCCACGCTCGTGGCCGGCGCCGCGCACCACCTGGCACTGCCCGAGGTCCCGCCCGCCGCCGAGCGCATCCGCCTGGGCAGCGTCTCCCTCGCCGCCCGCCGGATCGCCGGCCACCGGGGCACCGCGGTCGTCCTCGCCGACGGCGACCCGGGCTTCTTCGGCGTCGTACGCACCCTGCGCGCCCCCGAGTTCGGCCTGGAGGTCGAGGTCGTCCCGGCCGTCTCCTCCGTCGCCACCGCCTTCGCCCGCGCCGGCATGCCCTGGGACGACGCCGAGGTCGTCGTCGCCCACCGGCGCACCCTGCGCCGGGCCGTCAACGTCTGCCGCGCCCACACCAAGGTCGCCGTCCTCACCTCGCCCGGCGCCGGCCCCGCCGAGCTCGGCCTGCTCCTGGAGGGCGTGCACCGCACCTTCGTGGTCTGCGAGGAACTCGGCACCGACCGCGAGCGGGTCAGCGTCCTGACCTCCGACAAGGCCGTCGACCACACCTGGCGCGACCCCAACGTCGTCATCGTCATCGGCGGCCCGGTCACCGTCGGCGACGGCGGCGGCTGGCTCGCCGGGCGCGACCCGGCCGCCGGACCGCGCGGCTGGGCCCTGCCCGCCGAGGCCTACGGCGGCGACCTCGGCGAGGGCGAGTCGGACCTGCTGCGCGCCGCCCAACTCGCCCGGCTCGGACCACGCGTCGGCGACCTCGTCTGGGACATCGGCTGCGGCAGCGGCGCCTTCGCCATCGAGGCCGCCCGGGCCGGCGCGGCCGTCCTCGCCGTCGACCAGGACCTCCACGCCTGCGCCCGCACCGACGCCGTCGCCCGCCGGCACGGGGTCCAGCTCCAGATCGTCCGCGGCACCGCCCCGCACGTCCTGGAGAACCTGCCCGAACCGGACGTCGTCCGGGTCGGCGGCGGGGGAGCGGCCGTGGTCTCGGCCGTCGCCGACCGTCGCCCGCAGCGCATCGTGACCCACGCGGCGACCCGCGACGCCGCCGAACGCGTCGGCCGCGATCTCACCGAGCACGGCTACCTCGTCGAGTGCGCCCTCGTGCAGTCCGTCCAACTCGACACCCGGCGCTGGACGGAGACCGAGCGGAGCGTCGCGTTCCTGCTCAGCGGGGTTCTTCCCGACCGCCGGACGTGACCCGATTCGCGCTCCCGGTGATCCGGTTGTCGTACCGCTCGCGGTAGGCTGAACGATCGTCGTACCGCGTCCGTTCGCCCGACTGTTCGTCGGCCAATGTCCGGAAAACGCATCCCTTTTGGGGTGACCCGTGGTACGGCAGAACCGGAGGGCGCGCAACGTGGCGCAGTCCACAGCGGAGCGACGGAGATCGACCTGTCGCGAGGCGACGACGGCCGGGACAATGCCACTGAATGGCTTTGTCGCTTTTTCGGGCGGTCGTTCGTGCCGCTGGGCACGGACGCTCGTTCTTCACTACGGGGCGATCGGTGCGCCGTTCCGGGTGAGCTGGTCGTAGGAGCACTAAACCGATGGGCGAGGGGTACGCATGACCGACACCGGCCAGGTCCCGGGCGAGGGGCTGCCGGAGAACGCAGGCACGGTGGAACAGCCGGGCGCCTCCGCGCACGGCGCGTACACCTACCTCTCCGAGACCACCGCCGAGGACGAAGACCTGTTGCTGCTGCCGGGCGCCCAGAGCGCCTGGGGCAACGAGGTGGCGCCGCCCGCGCCCGAGCCGGTCGTCGAGACGGTCCACGAACCCGGCCCGCACGAGCTCTCCGGCCGCGACAGCGGCTCGGTCGACCTCAGCGGCGTACGGCTGCCCGGCCCGGCCGCGCCCCCGCAGCAGGCCCCGCGCCGGCCCCTCCATCTGGGCCCGCCGATCCCCGACGCCTCCGCCAGCCCGGTCCGCTCCCTCGCCGACCGCGGCCCGGCCGGTGCCCCGGTGCGCCAGCCGGTCCAGCCCGCCCCCGGCCCCGAGTACCTCGACGTCCCGCACCTGCGCGAGATGCCCCCGCAGGGGGCCGCGCCCTGGGGAGCCGCGGCCCAGGCCGCCGCGCCGGTCGCCGCCGGAGTGACGACCGCCGAAACGGCCGCTCATGTTCCGGATCCGGTCGAGGCCGCCGAACCCGCCGCGCCGGGAGTCGCCGACGCCGTCGTGGCGCGCGTGGCGACCGAGGCGATCGCCGCGCAGGGGGCAGTCCGTGCCGAGGCCGCGTACGGCGGAAGCGGCGGCGGTGCCGGTGACGTCGCTCCCACGACCCCTGCGGCGCAGGTTCCCGGTGCCGCGACCGTGGAGCCCGTGCGGATGCCCGCTCCGGCGGCACCGGCCGAGCACGCGCCGTTCTCCCCGACCTCGTCCGGGGTCGTCGACCCCGGCCAGCTGCTCGGCGCCGCGCTGATCGCCGAGGGCGAGCAGGACGTCGCCGACGAGGTGGCGGAGCCGGGGCCGGCCGAGCCGGTGGCCGAGCCGCCCGTCGAGGTGACGCCCGCCCCGGAGGCGCCGGAGGCCGTCGTCGCGGCGGAAGCCGTACCGGTGGACGTCCCTGAGGTGCCTGAGCCGGAGATCGTGGCGGAAGCCGTGGCAGAGGTCGCCGAGGTGACCGCTCCGGCTGCGGAGGTGCCGCAGGCACCCCAGGCGAGCGTGCCCGAGGCGGCCGCGGTGCCGGACGGGGACGCCGCCGAGGTGGAACAGGCCGTGACCGTGTCCGTGACCGAGGCCGTACCGGCTCCGCAGGAGGCTGTTTCCCAGGTCGCGGAGGTTCCCGCTGCCGAGGTGGTCGAGGCTCCTGTGGCACCCGAGCCCGAGGTGGTCGAGGCGGAGGAGGCGGAGGAGGCGAGCCCCGTCGAGGTGGTCCAGCCGGCCGAGGCGCCCGCGCCCGAGGTCGTCGAGACCGTCGTGACCGTGTCGGAGGTGCCGGTTCCGGACGCGACCCCGGTGCCGGTCGAGGCCCCCGAGCCGGTAGAGGCCGCTGTCGAAGCCCCTGTTCCGGTCGAGGCCCCCGTTCCGGTCGAGCCGGTGCAGGAAGCCGTGGCCGTGGAGCAGGAGCTTCCGGTCCCCGCCCCCGACGCCCCCGTGCTCGCGCAGGACATCCTCGTCGCCGAGCCTCCGGCCCCCGGGGCGGCGCCGCCCGCCGAAGCCGTCGTGACGCCCGACGCCCCCCAGCCCGTGGAGGTTCCCGCCGCACCCGTCGAGGCCGTCGTCGCGCCGGTCGAGGTCGCGGCGGCGCAGCCCGCGGAGCCGGTCGAGCCCGCCCTGGCCCCGCCGGCCGAGCCGGAGGCGCCGCAGCCGCAGCCCGAGCCCGTCGCGGAGGTCCACCCCGCCCCCGAGCAGGCGGAGACGGCCCCCGAGCAGGCGGAGACCGCCGAGCCGACTCCGGACGCCCAGCCGGAACCGCAGCCGGAACCGGAACCGCAGCCGGAACCGGAACCTCAGCCGGAACCGGAACCGCAGCCGGTGGCGACCGCGGAGGAGACGGCGGCGCCCGAGCCGCTGCTCGCCCCCGCAGCCGTCCACCAGCCGGACACGGCATCCCAGCTCCCGGGCACCCTCCTCCCGGGCACTCTCCACCGGGGCACCCTCCTCCCGGACACCCTGCTCCCGGACATCCCCGCACCGGCCCCCGAGCCGGAGACCCCGGCCGAGGCCGTCGCGGCGGCCCCGGCGGAGGCGGAGGCCCCGGTCGAGCCCCAGGCGGTCCCCGCACCCCCCACCCCGCAGCCGGACCGGCCCGTGGGCACGTTCGTACCGGTCGAGGGCGCCGTGCCGACCACCCCGCACCTCGCCCCGGTCCCGCCGCAGGCCGTACCGCACCCCACGGAGGACCGGCAGGAGGCGGTCGCCGAGGCTCCGGCCCAGGTGCCCCCCGTCGCCGTGACTCCCGAGCAGCCCACCGCTCCCGCTCCCGCTCCCACCGTCCCCGCCCCCCGCGCGGCCGGCTCCGCTCCCGCCCCGGCGATCCCGGACCCGGAGCCCACGGCCGACGTTCAGGCCGACCCCGACCCCGAGGTCGCGCAGAGCCCGGAGGACCTGGAAACCAGGGCCGCCGACCAGGAAGAGAGCCCGGCCACCGTGGAAGAAGCGAGAGAGTCCACCGGCCCCGCCGCGCCCGCGTACGACGACGCCGAGCGCGAGGCGGTCCTGAAGGTCATGCGCGAACGCCGTGACATCCGCAACGGCTTCCGCGGCGACCCCATCCCGCACGAGGTGCTGCTGCGCGTCCTGGAGGCCGCCCACACCGCGCCCTCCGTCGGCCACTCGCAGCCCTGGGACTTCGTGGTCATCCGCTCCGCCGACACCCGGCGCGCGATGCACGAACTGGCGATGCGCCAGCGCGACGCCTACGCCAAGTCCCTCCCCAAGGGCCGGGCGAAGCAGTTCAAGGAACTGAAGATCGAGGCCATCCTCGAGACCCCGGTGAACATCGTGGTCACCGCCGACCCGACGCGCGGCGGCCGGCACACCCTGGGCCGGCACACCCAGCCGCAGATGGCGCCGTACTCCTCCGCGCTCGCGGTGGAGAACCTCTGGCTCGCGGCGCGCGCCGAGGGCCTCGGTGTCGGCTGGGTCAGCTTCTTCGACGAGCGCGAGATGGTCCGCGCCCTCGGCCTGCCCGAGCACCTCGAGGTGGTCGCCTACCTCTGCGTCGGGTACGTCGACGAGTTCCCGCCCGAGCCCGAGCTGATGCAGGCCGGCTGGGCCAAGCGCCGCCCGCTGTCCTGGGTCGTGCACGAGGAGACGTACGGCCGTCGCGCGCTGCCCGGTGAGGACCCGCACGACCTGCTCGGCGAGACCGTCGCCAGTGTCCGCCCGCTGGACGCCAAGGCGCTCGGCGAGGCCTGGGAGCGGCAGAAGCGGATGACGAAGCCGGCCGGGGCGCTCGGCATGCTCGAGATCATCTCCGCACAGCTGTCCGGGCTGTCCCGGCAGTGCCCGCCCCCGATCCCGGAGCCCGCGGCCGTCGCGATCTTCGCGGGCGACCACGGTGTCCACGCCCAGGGCGTCACCCCCTGGCCGCAGGAGGTGACAGCCCAGATGGTCGCCAACTTCCTCGGCGGGGGAGCGGTCTGCAACGCCTTCGCGAGCCAGGTGGGCGCGGAGGTCTGCGTGGTGGACGTCGGTGTGGCCACCGACCTCCCGGCGACTCCCGGCCTGCTGCCCCGCAAGGTGCGGGCCGGCACGTCGGACATGACCACGGGCCCCGCGATGACCCGCGAGGAGGCCAAGCAGGCCATCGAGGTCGGCATCGAGACCGCCCGCGACCTGGTGGCGGCCGGCAACAAGGCCCTGCTGACGGGTGAGATGGGCATCGCCAACACGACCGCCTCGGCCGCGCTGATCTCCGTCTTCACCGGTGCGGACCCCTCCGAGGTCACGGGCCGGGGCACCGGCATCAACGACGAGACCCTCGCCCGCAAGACCGAGGTGGTCCGCCGTGCCCTCGAACTCCACCAGCCGGACCCGGCCGACCCGATCGGCGTCCTGGCCGCGATCGGCGGTTTCGAGCACGCGGCGATGGTCGGCCTCCTGCTCGGCGGCGCGTCCCTGCGGACCCCGGTGATCCTGGACGGCGTCAGCGCCGGCGCGGCGGCCCTGGTCGCCCGGGCGATCGCCCCCGAGGTCCTCGCGGCCTGCATCGCCGGCCACCGCAGCGCGGAGCCGGGCCACGTGGCCGCCCTCAACAAGCTCGGCCTGCGCCCCCTGGTCGACCTGGACCTTCGCCTCGGCGAAGGCACCGGCGCCCTCCTGGCCCTCCCCCTGGTCCAGAGCACGGCCCGGGCGATGCACGAGGTGGCCACCTTCGACTCGGCGGGAGTCACCGAGAAGTAGGCGTGAGGGGCACCCGGGACGACGGTTCCGGGTGCTTTCTCGCTCAGGCGAGGTGCCTGACGGCCACGTGACCGCGCCGCGGTTGTGGGCAGGTGTTCCTCCCACAGTGCCCAACGGGTGGCACAACCGCCCACAGCCCGCACCCGGCTGTGCTGCCCAGCCACCGGACACCTCAGCCGCCGAAACCCCGCACACTTAAAATCTGCACGTCAGGGCAACCGCCAAGCCCCGGAGGAGCCGCACCCTCATGGCCGAACACCCCGCCTACCCCGTAGGCCTCCGCCTCACCGGCCGCAGGGTCGTCGTCCTCGGCGCCGGCCAGGTCGCCCAGCGCCGCCTCCCCGCCCTCATCGCCGCAGGCGCGGACATCCACCTCGTGTCCCCCGAGGCGACCCCCTCCGTCGAAGCGATGGCTGACGCGGGCGAACTCACCTGGCACCGGCGCCCCTACGCCGAGGGCGACCTCGCGGACGCCTGGTACGCCTTGATCGCCACCAGCGACCCGGACGCCAACAGCCGTGCCTCGGCCGAAGCGGAGCGCCACCGCGTGTGGTGCGTCCGCTCCGACGACGCCGACCGGGCGACCGCCTGGACCCCGGCCACCGGCACCAGCGAGGGCGTCACCGTCGCCGTCCTCACCACGGACGCCAAGGGCCGCGACCCCCGCCACACCGCCGCCATCCGGGACGCCGTCGTGGCGGGCCTGCGCGACGGCACGCTCGTCGCCCCCCACCACCGCACCCGTACCCCCGGCGTCGCCCTGGTCGGCGGCGGTCCCGGCGACCCCGATCTGATCACGGTCCGCGGCCGCCGTCTTCTCGCCGAGGCCGACGTCGTCATCGCCGACCGCCTCGGCCCGCGCGACCTCCTCGCCGAACTCCCCCCGCACGTCGAGGTGATCGACGCGGCGAAGATCCCGTACGGCCGTTACATGGCCCAGGAGGTCATCAACAACGCGCTGATCGAGCACGCGAAGCAGGGCAAGTCGGTGGTCCGTCTCAAGGGCGGGGACCCGTACGTCTTCGGCCGCGGCATGGAGGAGCTCCAGGCGCTCGCCGAGGCGGGCATCCCCTGCACGGTCGTCCCCGGCATCTCCAGCTCCATCTCCGTCCCGGGCGCGGCCGGCATCCCGGTCACCCACCGCGGAGTGGCCCACGAGTTCACGGTCGTCAGCGGTCATGTGGCCCCCGACGACGAGCGCTCCCTGGTCGACTGGCCGTCCCTCGCCAGGCTCACCGGCACCCTCGTGATCCTCATGGGCGTCGACAAGATCGGGAAGATCGCCGAGACGCTCGTCGCGCACGGCAAGCCGGCCGGCACCCCCGTGGCGCTGGTCCAGGAGGGCACGACCGCCGCCCAGCGACGCGTCGACGCGACCCTGGCGACGGTGGCCGAGACGGTGCGGACACAGGAGGTCAAGCCGCCCGCGGTCATCGTGATCGGCGAGGTGGTCGGCGTGGGCCCGCGCGCCTAGTCACCCCGGACCCGTGGACGCCGCCCGCCGGGCTTGGCGTAACCCCGGGTAACACAACCCGTTCGCAGCCGTTGGCACCGCACCCAGGACAAGGCAGTATCACCCTGTGGCCGATCTCATCACCGTTGAGGACCCCGACGACCCGCGCCTGCGCGACTACACCGGCCTGACCGACGTCGAGCTGCGCCGCAAGCGCGAGCCCGCCGAGGGCCTGTTCATCGCCGAGGGCGAGAAGGTCATCAGACGGGCCAAGGACGCCGGGTACGAGATGCGCTCGATGCTGCTCTCCGCCAAGTGGGTCGACGTCATGCGCGATGTCATCGACGAGCTCCCGGCCCCGGTCTACGCCGTCAGCCCGGAGCTCGCCGAGCGCGTCACCGGCTATCACGTGCACCGGGGCGCCCTCGCCTCCATGCAGCGCAAGCCGCTCCCGACGGCCGCCGAACTCCTCCAGACCGCGCGCCGAGTCGTGATCATGGAATCCGTCAACGACCACACGAACATCGGCGCGATCTTCCGCTCCGCCGCGGCCCTCGGCATGGACGCGGTCCTGCTCTCCCCGGACTGCGCCGACCCGCTCTACCGTCGCAGCGTCAAGGTCTCGATGGGCGCGGTCTTCTCCGTGCCGTACGCCCGTCTCGACACCTGGCCCAAGGGCCTGGACTCGGTCCGCGAGGCCGGCCTCACCCTCCTCGCCCTCACCCCGGACGAGAAGGCCCGCTCCCTCGACGAGGCCGCCCCGCACCGCATGGACCGGGTCGCCCTGATGCTGGGCGCCGAGGGGGACGGCCTCTCCACCCAGGCCCTGGTCGCCGCCGACGAATGGGTCCGCATCCCCATGTCCCACGGCGTCGACTCCCTCAACGTGGGCGCGGCGGCGGCGGTCGCCTTCTACGCGGTCGCGACGGGCCGCCCGGGTACCTGAGGGTCGCTAGACGGCGTCGGCGGGGGGAACGTACCCCTGCGCGTGCGACGACTGATGCCGTACGACGCCGTCCTCGCCGCCGAGGCCACGGGCCGGCCCCTGGCAGCCCTGGACGATGCCGATGCCCAGCGCGACCAGCAGCGTCACGACCACGAAGACGAACAGCCGCTGGCGCAGCAGCCGTGGATTGGCGGGCCGGCGGCCGGTTCCCGTGTTCCTCGGCCCGGGCCGTCCGGCCCCGCTCCGGGGCGCGGGCCGGCTGCCGCTGCCGACGGGACGGCCGCCGCGCGAGGCGGGCGCGGGACGGCTACCGGACCGCGACGGCGAGGCACCGCCGCCACCCCGCGAGGCGCTGCCGCCCCGTGAGGGAACTCCACCCCGGGAGGGAGCCGACCCCCGGGAGGGCACTCCACCCCGAGGCGGAGGAGTACCGCCGCCGGTCCCGGATCCCTGCCCGTGTCCCTGTCCCTGTCCTTGTCCCTGCCCCGCGCCGGTCCCGGACGGGCCCGGCTGACGCAGGGTGCGCTCCGGATAGCTGGAGTGGCTGAGCCGCCCGGTGGGCCGGTCCGCCTCCGCCGCCCTCGGCACGGGCGGCCGGGCGTCGCCCATCCCCTGGGCCTCACGGGCGGCGATCTCCTTCAGCCGCAGGGAGAGATCGAGGGTGCTGGGCCGTTCCTCGGGGTCCTTGGCCAGACAGGCCCGGATCAGCGGGGCCAGCGCGTCGGCCACACCGTGCAGCTGGGGCTCCTCGTGCACCACGCGGTACAGCATCACCTCGGAACTGCCGTGCCCGAAGGGGGAGTCGGCCGTGGAGGCGTAGGCGAGCGTGGCACCGAGCGAGAACACGTCCGTGGCCGGGGTGACGGCGGCCCCCCGCACCTGCTCGGGCGCGAGGAAGCCGGGCGAGCCGACGGCCGTACCGACATGGGTGAGGGTCGAGGCGCCCGTCGCCCAGGCGATGCCGAAGTCGATGATCCGCGGTCCCTTGGGGGACAGCAGGATGTTGGACGGCTTGAGGTCCCGGTGGACGACCCCGGCCTCGTGGACGGCGACGAGCCCCTCCGACAGCGCGGCCCCGATCGCCGCCAGCTCGGCGGCGGCGACCGGCCCCTCGTCGTTGACCTTGTCGTGCAGGGAGGGTCCGGGAACGTACTGGGTGGCGAACCAGGGCCGATCGGCGTCGAGGTCCGCGGCGACCAGGCGGGCCGTGCAGCCGCCCCGGATCCGCCGGGCGGCCGACACCTCGCGCGCGAACCGCGAGCGGAACTCCTGGTCCTCGGCCAGATCGGGCCGGATCACCTTCAGGGCGACGCGCTGCCCCTTCTTGTCGGAGCCCAGGTAGACGACGCCCATCCCGCCCGCGCCGAGCCGTCGGTGAAGCCTGAACGAGCCGACGACGCGCGGGTCCTCGCGCCTCAGGCGCATCATCGCCATGTTCATCCCCGCTGCCCGGTCCGTGTGACGTGGCACAGCTTACGTTTCCACGGCCGTTCGCGCGCAGAGGCCGCGCCCTCCGGTCCCGATCGATTGTCCGTGCCGGGCGCGAGACATGAGGAGGGGTCAGAGAGCCTGGGAACAGGCGCCTCTTGGCCGAGTGATCACCTCAACCACCGCTCACGGAAGGGAGATTGGATCGGCGAAGGGGGGCGGGGCGGAGAAGGGCGTGGAGGCCGGAGGCGTGGTCCGCACCTACCGGGCGGTAGCGGGCCGGGCGGGCCGGAGAGGGCGGAGAGCGGTCCGCCGAGGGGTGCCGGAAGTGAGCGAAGTCACGGACGGCGGGGAGAAACCGGGCCGCAGCGGGCACCCCCTCCGGGAAGACCCCGAGACCTGGGGCCGCGTCTCCACCCAGGGGAGTACTTCCCAGGTCATGGCTCATCCTCCGGGAGGCCCGGCAATCGGTACGAGGGCATGACGTGCTCCGGCCGCCCCGCGCCTAGATTTGAGGTCAAGCGGCGGGTGCAGCACTCGTCCCCCGAGGTCAGGCACCCGCCGCTGCCAGAACAACCGAAGACGGTCAGGAGAGGGACCATGGCCCACACGGCACCGCGCACGCAGTTCCGCACCCGCACGCGCCGCACGGGCCGTCGCCACCCGTTGGTGGCGACGCTGATGGCCCTTCCTCTGGCGGCCCTGCTCCTCCTCGTCTTCGACGGGTGGGAGACGGTGGCCACACAGGCGTCGTCCGTGGGTGTGATGCTGGGGCGCTGAGCGGCGACCCCAGGCCCGGAAGAGCGGTCCGGGCGGGGACATCCATCCATGAAACCCCGTGGGGACGGGGGTGCGGCGGACGGCAAATGATGCCGGCGCAGCTGGGGAGCTGCGCCGGCATTGCTTTGCCCGGATCCAACAGAGAGCCCGGATCCAACAGAGGCCCCTCCGCGACCCCACCGGCACCCTGCCGGGACCTCACCGGGATCCACCGGATGCGACCCGGTGACACCGGATGCGACCTGGTGACTACCCTCACCACGAAGCCCCGTACCGCCCAGGGAGCACCGTGACCGCCACCCCCTTGCTCGCCGCCCTCACCACCCGGGCCAGAGTCACGGCACACCCGCACTCCCTCCACCCCGACGGCTGCCCGTGCCCCGCGGGCACCCTCGCCGACCGCCCCGACGCCACCGTCGTACGCCATGCGGACACCGTCGCGAAGGCCCATGCCCCCGCCACCGTCCCCGCCGACCTCGCCCCGCGCCTGGCCGTCGCCGCCCGCCACCCGGACCTTCTCCTCGCGCCGCTCACCCCGACGCCCGTCTCCCTGCACGGCCGCCTCGTGACCTTCTGGCCCTACGGCACGCCCGTGGACCCCGACGACCCCGACTCCGCCCCCTGGGAGGAGGCCGCCACCCTCCTGGCCCGTCTTCACCGCGCCCCCGCCCCGCCCGGCCTCCCGCCGATGCGGGGCCCGGTCAAGGCCGCCCAGGCCGTGGCCCGCCTCCGGGCGGCCGCCCCGCCCGCCGCCGCCCTCGCCCCGGTCCTCCGCGCCTGGTCCACGCTCCCTGCCTGGGCCCGCGCCGAAGCCCCCCTGCCCGACACCGCCACCCTCTGCCACGGCGACCTCCACCTCGGCCAACTGGTCCGCCACCCCGCCCCCGACGGCCCCTGGCGCCTGATCGACGTGGACGACCTGGGCGTGGGGGTCCCCGCCTGGGACCTCGCCCGCCCCGCCGCCTGGTACGCCTGCGGTCTGCTGCCGCCCGAGGAGTGGTCCCGTTTCCTGCACGCCTACCGCACGGCCCGCGGCCCCGCGGTCCCCGTGGACGGCGACCCCTGGCCCGCGCTCGACGTCCCCGCCCGCGCGCTCACCGTCCAGACCGCCGCCCGCGCGGTGACGAAGGCCACCACCGAGGACCGGCCGCTGGACGAGATCGAGCAGTCGGTCGTCGACGCGTGTGCCCGAATGGGTTCGCTGCCTCCGCAGTTGCCGTGAAGCTCCACGAAGTAGGGTGCAACCGACCGCAGCCGGACAGAGTCTGTCCTGGCGGCAGGTGAAACAGGACCGACCGGCGAGGAGTTGAGCCGAATCATGCAGTGCCCGAAGTGTCACGGACAGATGCAGACATACAACCGCAATGGTGTCCAGATCGAACAGTGCGCCAACTGTCGGGGGATCTTCCTCGACTACGGCGAGCTGGAGGCGCTGACCCGTCTGGAGTCCCAGTGGACCCAGCCTGCGCCCCCGCCGCCGGCCCCGCAGGCGTACCCCGCGCCCCCGGCCCCGGCCTGGGGTGCCCCGCAAGGCGGCCACGGCGGTCATGGCGGCCACGGTGGTGGGCACTACGGCGGCCACCACCGTCACAAGAGCTTCGGCCACATGCTGTTCTCCAGCTGACCCGGACACCCGCACCGCGCACACGACGAAGCCCCCGGCCGTACGAGACGGCCGGGGGCTTGTCGGTGTGTGGACGATACTGGGATTGAACCAGTGACCTCTTCCGTGTCAGGGAAGCGCTCTCCCGCTGAGCTAATCGTCCGGGAGCACTGCGTGCGCGATACTGGGATTGAACCAGTGACCTCTTCCGTGTCAGGGAAGCGCTCTCCCGCTGAGCTAATCGCGCGGGGGATCCGAAGATCCAGTGGACGATACTGGGATTGAACCAGTGACCTCTTCCGTGTCAGGGAAGCGCTCTCCCGCTGAGCTAATCGTCCTTGGAGGTGGAGACGGGATTTGAACCCGTGTAGACGGCTTTGCAGGCCGTTGCCTCGCCTCTCGGCCACTCCACCAGGAGTGTAGGGGACCGGGAGTCCCCACTTTCCTTCGAGCGGACGACGAGGCTCGAACTCGCGACCTCAACCTTGGCAAGGTTGCGCTCTACCAACTGAGCTACGTCCGCTTGTCGTTTCCGTTCCGCTCTCGCGGCCCGGCGACGAGTTGAACTCTAGCGGATTCCTGGGCCAGTACAAAAACGCGTTTGTGCAGCGTGCGCCCCTGCGGCCCCGTCCGGACCCGCGCCGGACACGTCCCGGTCGGCCCGGGGTCGTCCCCCTGACCTGCCCGGGGTCCTACTGCGGCCCTGCTCAGGGTCGTGCCGGGGACATCCCCGAACCGCCCCGCCGGCACCCGACCTAGACTCGACACCGTGCTCGACCTCTCTCCCCTCGCCCGCTTCGGCGGCCGTGTCGCCACCGGCCTCCTGGACGTCACCGACGACCCCGCCGCCCTCGACTCCACCGGTTTCTGGGCGGTCTGCGCGGACTTCGAGGGCCGTGTCGTCTGCGCCCGCTTCGCCGACGTACGGGACGAACCGGTGCCGGCGCCCGTGCCGGGGGAGTGGTGCGGACCCGCCGCCGGTGACTGGACGTCGTCGCTCGACCGCGCCGCGTACACCGCCGGGGTGCGTCGGATACGGGAGCACATCGCGGCCGGCGAGGTCTACCAGGCGAACCTCTGCCGTGTCCTCACGGCACCCGTCGCGCCCGGCGCCGACGTCGACGCCCTGACCGCGCTGCTGGCCCGAGGCAACCCGGCACCCTTTGCAGGAACGATCCGCCTGCCCGGTCACGGTGTGGAGATCGCCACCGCGTCCCCCGAACTCTTCCTCCGCCGCGACGGACACGTCGTCGAGTCCGGCCCCATCAAGGGCACCGGCCGCACCGAGGCCGACCTCCTCGACAAGGACTACGCCGAGAACGTGATGATCGTGGACCTCGTCCGCAACGACATCGGGCGCGTCTGCGCCACCGGCAGCGTGACCGTCCCCGATCTGTGCGCGGTCGAGAAGCACCCCGGACTGGTCCACCTCGTCTCCACGGTCCGCGGCGAACTGCGCGACGGCGCCGACTGGCCCCAACTCCTCGACGCCGCCTTCCCGCCCGGCTCGGTCACCGGCGCCCCCAAGTCCAGCGCCCTGCGCATCATCGACGCGCTGGAGACGGCACCGCGCGGACCGTACTGCGGCGGCATCGGCTGGGTGGACGCCGACCGCGGCACCGCCGAGCTGGCCGTCGGCATCCGCACCTTCTGGATCGACCGCGCCGAAGGCGTGCTGCGCTTCGGCACCGGCGCCGGGATCACCTGGGGCTCCGACCCCGAGGCGGAGTGGCGGGAGACCGAACTGAAGGCGGCGCGCCTGCTCGCGATAGCGTCGGGCACGCACGAGGCGAGGGAAGGGACCCTGAGGTGAAGATCTGGCTCGACGGCGCTCTGCAGGACAGCGCGGCCGCCCGCGTCTCCGTCTTCGACCACGGACTGACCGTGGGCGACGGCATCTTCGAGACCGTGAAGGCGACGGACGGGCGCACGTTCGCACTGACCCGCCACCTCGACCGGCTGACCCGCTCCGCGCGCGGCCTCGGCCTGCCGGACCCCGATCACGACGAGATCCGCGCGGCGTGCGCCGCCGTCCTGGAGGCGAACCCGATGCCGCTCGGCCGGCTGCGCCTCACCTACACCGGCGGCCACGGCCCGCTCGGCTCCGACCGCGGCGACCAGGGCCCCACGCTCCTCGTCGCCCTCGGCGAGACCACCCGCCGCCCCGACTCCACCGCCGTGATCACGGTCCCCTGGACCCGCAACGAGCGCGGCGCGCTGACCGGCCTCAAGACGACCTCGTACGCCGAGAACGTCGTCGCCCTGGCCCGGGCGCACGAGGACGGCGCCTCGGAGGCCCTCTTCGCCAACACCGTCGGACAGCTCTGCGAGGGCACCGGCTCGAACGTGTTCGTCGTCCTGGACGGCGAGATCCACACCCCGCCGCTCGCCTCCGGCTGCCTCGCGGGCATCACCCGCCAGCTGACCGTGGAGTGGACCGGCGCCAAGGAGACCGACCTTCCGCTCGACGTGCTGGAGCGCGCCGACGAGATCTTCCTCACCTCCACCCTCCGCGACGTCCAGGCCGTCCACCGCGTCGACACCCGCGAACTCCCCGGCACCCCGGGCCCGGTGACCGCCAAGGCGATGCGCGTCTTCGACGAGCGCGCCGACGACGACCTGGACCCGTAGCCCACGGCCCGGACGACCGCCCGGAGACCGTGGAGCGCGGGCTGGGAGCGGCGCCGGGAGAAGGCGGGACGCGGGCCGGCACCGGCGCCTGGAGAAGGTGGGGCGCGGGTTGGGAGCGCCGCCTGGAGATCGTGGGGTGCGGGCCGGGGTGGGCGCCTGGGAAAGGCGGGACGCGGGTTGGGAGCGCGGCTGGGAGAAGGGCGGGTGCGTGGGCCGGCGCCCGGAGAGCGCAGGCGCGGGCCGGGGTCGTCGCCCGGAGATCGTGCTGCTTGGGCCGGGGTCGCCGCCTGGAGAAGGTGGGGCGCGGGCTGGGGGCGCCGTCGACAGAAGGGTGGGCGCGGGTCGGTGACCTGCGCCCGGAGAGCGCAGGGCGCGCCGGGGCTGCCGCCGGGAGTGCGCAGGGCGCGCAGGGGCTGCCGCCCGGAGATCGTGCTGAGTGGGCCGGGGTCGCCGCCTGGAGAAGGTGGGGGCGTGGGCTGGCACCGGCGCCTGGAGAAGGTGGGGCGTGGGCCGGGAGCGCCGCCGGCAGAAGGGTGGGCGCGCGCCGGGAGTGCGCACGGCGTGGGTCGGGGCTGCCGCCCGGAGAGCGTGGGGCGTGGGCCGGGGCCGCTGCCCGGGAGTAGGTGGGGCATGGGCCGGGGCCGTCGCCCCGGGAAAACGAGCTGACTCCGGCCCCCGTGCACGGGTAGAAACCCCCTGATGACCACGACCCTGCGGCCGACCGAGCCGCTTCAGCGCGCTGCCGACGGAGCCCTGTCCCGCCACTTCCGGGTGTGCGTGAACAGCCGCCCCGTCGGAGCGGTCCGGCTCTCCACCGACCCCGTCTTCGGGCTCGCCGTCGCCCACCTCGACGACCTGCACATCGAGGAGCCGGACCGCGGCCGGGGCCGGGGCGCGGTGGCCGCGCTCGCCGCCGAGGAGGTGGCCCGCGGCTGGGGCTGCCGGCAGATCGAGATCAGGGTCCCGGCCGACTCCGCGCCAGCGCTGCGCCTCGCGACGGCCCTCGGATACGTCCACCGCAACCGCGGCATGGAGAAGCGGCTCGCCACCACGGCGCCCGAACTGCCGCCGGGCAGCCGAGCCCGGCCCATGACGGAGGCCGAGTACGGCCCGTGGGCCGAGCGCGGCACCGAGGAGTACGCGCAGGACTGGATCGACCGGGGGATCCCCGCCGAACCCGCCCAGGCTAAGGCACGCGGGGACTACGCGCGCTCGCTCGCCCAGGGCCTCGCGACGGAGAACGTCCGGATCAGCGTCCTGGAGCACGAGGGCGTCCCGGTCGGCGACCTCTGGCTGGCCTTCACCGGCGACAAGGCGTTCGTCTACAACGTCGAGGCCTACGAGGAGCATCGCGGCCGGGGCCACGGCCGCTCCCTGATGCTGCTGGCCGAGGCCCAGACACTGGCCGCGGGCCGACCGGTGCTCGGCCTCAACGTCTTCGCGGGCAACGCCCCCGCCGAGCGCCTCTACGAGTCACTGGGATACGTGACCGTCGGTTACTCGATGTACAAGAACCTGCTCTGAGGCGCCGGCTCCCTCCCCTCGCCCTACGCGGTACCGGCCGCCAGCAGCCGGTCCGCGATCTCCTCGATGCGCTCCCGCAGCCCCTCCTGGCTCTTGCCGCCGTCGAGCCGCTCGCCGCCGATGACATAGGTCGGGGTGCCGGTGACCCCGATCGCCTTGCCCTCGGCCTGGTCGGCGTCCACGATCAGGATGTGCCGGCCGTCGATCAGCGCCGTGTCGAACTCCTCGGCGTCCAGACCGAGTTCACCGGCGATCTCGACCAGGAAGGCTTCTCCCCCGCGGTCCAGCTCCTCGACCCGCCCCAGCACGGCCTCGACGTACGCCCAGCCCTTGCCCTGCTCCAGGGCCTCCTCGGCCGCCTGGGCGCCGGCGAAGGCGTGCCGGTGCTTCTCCAGCGGGAAGTGCCGCAGGCGCAGCTCCAGCCGGTCGCCGTACCGCTCGCGCAGCGCGCGCAGATCGCCGAGGGCACTGCGGCAGTCCGGGCACTGCACCTCGCACCAGACGTCCAGGACGACGGCGGGACGGACGGACGCGGGCTCGGACACGGAGGCCGGGGAGGAGTCGCTCATGACGCCAGTCTCCCAGCCGGCGCCCGTCCACCCCAATCCAGACCTCCGTCGCGCCGACCGGGACCTGCGGAGGAGCCGACCCGGAGATGTCCCTGATGTCCCGCTCGGAGCATGGCCCGGGAGGGGGCCCAAGGTGCAGGATGGAAGGGACGAAGCGCCTGCCTGCACGAGGCGCGGAGTCGTGGTGTCCCTGCCCGAGTGAGCCTCGCCTGGAGGACCGGATGATTGCCGAGACCGTCTGTTCCGCCGTCGCCGTGGCCGGCCTGGGCATCGCGGCGGTCACGGCCTACCGCAAGCGTTTCCTGTCGGCCGCCCGCATCGCCGCCTACGCGCTCGTGCCGCTCGGACTCGTGATGACCGGTGTCGTCGAGTGGCTCGCCGACACCGCCTTCAGCCCGACCGCCTGGGCCGGCTTCGGGGTGCTCGGCTGCGCCTGGGCCCTGTTCGCGACCACCCGCGCGGTGGAGCGACGCCGGGGCGGCGGCCGTGGCACCCGGAAGGAACGCAAGGCGGCGGCCCGCTCCGCCCGGCCCGACACCGTGGCTCCCGGAGCCTCGGCCCCGTCCCTGGGCCCCGCGGCACCCCGCCCGACGTCGCGCCCCGCCGCCACCGAGGACTTCAGCGACATCGAGGCGATTCTGAAGAAGCACGGCATATGAAGTGGCAAGTGTCTGATTCTGCTCGAAACGACACAGTCGGCCGGTCCGTGCGCGGAAACGATCACGGCCTGAAACCGACGTCACGGAATACGGCGAACACCCGCTCAATCCGGGCGCGTTGATCGCGCGGGACGCCTGGCCTGCGTCATCATCGGCCCCGAGATGCTGGACACCAAACAAGGCGACCCCGCGCCGCCTCAGGACGAGCCCCGCGGGTGCCTCTTCGCCCTTTCCCAGCCACCGCTGATGATCTTCCTAGCGGTGATCGGGTGTCTTCTGCTCATTGCGTCGCTGCACGACCTGCTGCTGCTCTGAGCCGTACCCGCGGTACCCGGCGCCACCCGCCGGGCCCGCGTCGGCACCGAGACGTCCTGCGAGCAGGCCGTCCCTGACACCCAAGGAGTCCACCGACCCCAGACCGTCCCGACCCGCATCGACCCCGGACGGTCCCGACCTGTGCCTGATTTCGCGCAGCCCGACGCCGTACGGCCCCGCACCTGGGCAGTCCGTAGCCCCCGAGCCTCAGCCGTGGCTTCCGGCGGCCGGTTTCCGGTTTCCGTGCTGCCCTCGGCCCTGGTTCCTGTGCCGCGCGGCGTCCTCAGCCCGCCGCTTCCTTGCGGCGGGCTCGGTACGCGGCCACGTGGAGGCGGTTGCCGCAGGTGCGGCTGTCGCAGTAGCGGCGGGAGCGGTTGCGGGAGAGATCGACGAAGGCGCGCCGGCAGTCGGGGGCCTCGCAGCGCCGCAGCCGCTCCTGCTCCCCGGCCACCACGAAGAACGCCAGTGCCATACCGCAGTCGGCCGCGAGATGGTCGGCGACGGACGCGCCCGGCGCGAAGTAGTGAACATGCCAGTCGTAGCCGTCGTGATCCGTGAGCCGGGGCGTGGTGCCCGCGGCGGCGACCAGCTCATTGATCAGGCCGGCGGCCGTCCGGGCGTCCCGGGCCGCGAAGACCCCGGCGAACCGCCCCCGGATCTTGCGCACCGCGGAGAGGTCGAACTCGGACAGCGTCCCGACGTCACTGATGGCGTGCTTGTGTACGAACTCCGCGAGGGTGGCGACATCCGGCAGCGCGTCCGGGGTGGTCTCGTCCTCCGGTGCGGTGTTCACCAGATCCACCACGGCATCAAGCGCACACCGGGTGTCGTGGGTGATCAGCACGTTTCGCTCCCTGGCCTGGGGGTCGGGCGGGCGCCCGCCGATGCTGGCCGATGGTAGCCGCCCCGAGCGCGGAAGCCACGGGGCTCCCGCCGCGGACTGTCCGCCGCGAGGTCCGGGACTGTCGCCCGGGCGGCCGGTGACTGCCCCCGAGAGCGACCGGGGCGCTGCCCCTGGTGCCCCTCTAGGGACCGCGGCGCATCCGAGCCCCGTACGGCCCCGCGCGCGCCGACGCCGCCCCACGATGGACCGTGGCGCGGCGTCGACGTGTTCCCTGTGCGGTTGTTTTCCGCCCGAGCCGTCTCCCCGAGTGGACGGCGCCGGGCAGCTCGGTATGAGCCCCGCCCTAGCTTTCCGCCAGGATGTGCGAGAGCTCTTGATCGAGATCGAAGTGCCGGTGTTCCGTGCCGGGAGGCACGGCCGCGTCCGTCCGCTTCAGGAAGGACTCCAGGGCCCGCGCCGGGGCCTCGAGCAGGGCCTCGCCCTCGGGAGAACTCAGGGCGATGCAGACAACGCCCTGACCGTGGCTACGGGACGGCCAGACACGGACGTCGCCGGTGCCGGTCGGCCGGTGCAGGCCTTCGGCGAGGAGGTCGCGGGCGAACACCCACTCGACGGTTTCCTCGGCTCCGGTGTGGAAGGTGGCGTGCACGGCGTAGGGGTCGGCCGTGTCGTACCGCAGGCCTGCGGGGACAGGCAGGGAGGACTCGCTCGACACAACGAGGCGCAGGTGCAGCTCGCAGCTGACCGTGGTGTTCATAAGCGCCAGGGCCTTTCGCTCAGTGTGCGCTCGGGGATTCGCACGTCGGCGAAATCGACATGCCACCTACGGTGCCGTTGTAAACCCCTCTGAGTGTTTTGCGTGCCTTTACGTAACTCTTCCGGCCGAGAGCCTGTTCGCGAAGTACCACCATTCCGGTGACTTGAATCTCTCGGGTAGGGTCTGGCCGTATGAATACGGGGAGTAACGAGCCTGGCGAGGTAGCCGTGGCGGCGAACGGAGCGAACGTGGGCGGGGAGGGAGAGGCGCCTCAGGAGCAGGGGCTCGGCTCCCGGGCGCCCGAGTTCGTCAAGGCGCGCCGCGTGCTGCACCTGAGCTGGCAGGTCGGTGTCTTCGTGATCGGCCTGGCCGTGGTGGTGGCCGGCATCATCATGCTTCCGCTGCCCGGGCCCGGCTGGATCGTGATCTTCGGCGGCATGGCGATCTGGGCGACCGAGTTCGTCTGGGCCCAGCTGGTGCTGCGCTGGACCAAGCGCAAGGTCACCGAGGCGACCGCCCGCGCGCTCGACCCCAAGGTGCGCCGCCGCAACATCGTCCTCACCTCGATCGGCCTCGTGATCATCGGCGTGCTCATGGGGATCTACGTGTGGAAGTTCGGCTTCGAGATGCCCTGGAACATCAAGGACCAGTGAGCGGCCGCGGGGGCGGGGGAGCCGGGCTGCCGTGGTCACAGGCACCGCCTGACATGGGGTAATGTTCTTCCTGCGTCCGGGCGATTAGCTCAGCGGAAGAGCGCTTCGTTCACACCGAAGAGGTCACTGGTTCGAACCCAGTATCGCCCACCCCGGAACGTTGGCCCGTCTGACACAGTGCAGACGGGCCAACGTCGTTTCCGCCACGCGAACACCCCCAGACGCATTCCGGCCCCCTCCCGCGGCCAGCACCTCGCGCCAGGGCGCCGCCCCGTCGCGGCGACAGGGGCCGGACCCCACCCCGCGCCCCGCCCGGATCCCGCGCGCCGCCCCCTGAGCCACAGCTCAGCGCACATACGCCATCGGCCAAGGCTGCCCCCCCCGCAGGCCAAGCCACGCAGGTCAGGTCACTTCAGACGCCATGAGCCGGGCTGCCATCTCCACGGGTCGGCCGTGAGGCGCAGGTCGGCCGGTCGGGGTGTGATGGGCCAGGCCGTGAGCTCTGCGTGCTGGCCGTGGTGCGCGGGTCGGGTCGGGTCGGTTCGGGTGTGATGGGTGACGTGCCATCTCCGCGGGTCGGCGGTGAGGCGCAGGTCGGCCGGTCCAGGTGTGATGGGCCAGGCCCCGAGCTCTGCGGGCCGGGTGTCTTGGGTCAGGCTGCCACCTTTACGAGCCGGCCGTGCCACGCAGGTCAGCTCAGGTCAGCTCGGCTCAGGCGTCCTCGGCCAGGGCCGCCGGTTCCACCGGCCGGGCCGGGCCGCGCCCGTCAGGCCGGGCCGCGCCCGTCAGGCCGGGCCTGACCCGTCAGGCCGCGCCGCAGGCCCGTACCCACCGCCGTCTCCGCCGTACGTCAGACCGCGCGGCGCAACTCAAGTTGAACGGTGCAGCTCAGCCCACGTCCGCCAAGCCGGACGGTGCAGCTCAGCCCACGTCCGCCAAGCCGGACGGTGCAGCTCAGCCCACGTCCGCCAAGCCGGACGGTGCAGCTCAGCCCACGTCCGCCGAGCCGGACGACCACCAGAATCGCAGCCTCCAGCCCTCCCCGGCCCCCCTCCTCCGGCCAACCCCAGGTCCCCCCAGCGCCCCCGCCCCGACTCCCCGCGTAGCCCCAGTCGGCCCACTGCCACCAGGCACTCCCGCCGCGCACCCGGCGTCGCACCCGCAAACCCGGCCTCGGCCGCGCCCCCCATGTCCCACCCCCTCACGAGCATCACCAACACACCGCACGCACACCGCACGCACAGCACACGCTCAGCACACGCACGCCACACACCCCCTCCCCGCCCCCAGCGTGACCGTACGCAGTCACCCACCCACCCCCCATCCGCCCCCGACTCAGCCCCGCACCACCCCCACCCCCCTCCCCGTCACGCCCTCCCCGAGCCCCGGGAGCCACCCCCAGACCCCGCCACCCCCTCCCGCCGCCACCCCTGCCGACCCGCCCCTCCGCCCCCTCGCCCCAGCAGCCTCCCTCCACCCCACCCACCACCCCGCCCCCCACTCACGCCCCATCCCCACCCAGGCGGATTTCCGTCGCTCGGGCCGTTCTCCTCACCCCCACCTCCGGTCCGGCATCCCGAACGCACCCCGCTCACCTGCAACTTCCCCGTCCCAGAAGCGACTTGACGCGTCGTCGGCCACCGTCCCCGCCTCGCCCCCTCACAAGAAATTCCTGTCCGAATCATTGACGCTCCCTCAACCCCCTCGTACCTTTTGCCAGCAAGCGCTTTCTTGAAACGATTCATGCAGCGGCGACGACGCCGCGGGGAGGGCCCGACTGTGGGAACCAGCAGGAATGTTGAGAGGCGAACGATCCTGAAGGCGGCCGGGGCGACTGCGGCAACGCTGGGGCTGGCCGCGACGACCGGGTGCGGTGGGGGCGGTGGCAGTTCCGGGGACGGAACGGTGACACTGCGTTACGCTTGGTGGGGTGGTGAGCCGCGCACCATCGCCATCAAGAAGACGATCGCGCTCTTCGAGAAGAAGTACCCGAAGATCAAAATCAAGCCTGAATTCACCGACTACGCGGCGTTCTGGGAGAAGTTCCAGACCCAGGCCTCCGGTGGAAATCCGCCGGACGTTTTCCAGAATGCGGTCGGTTTCCTGCGCAAGTACGACAAGCGCGGCGTTCTCTTGGATCTCAAGGCGCAGGCGGACGCCGGGAACCTGAGCCTGGACAACTTCCGCAACGGTGTTCTGGCGAACGGTCAGGTCGACGGCAAGCAGCTCGGCATTCCGGTCGGCGCCAACACCATGGCGCTCGTCATCGACCTCAACGCCTTCAAGAAGGCCGGGGTGGAGGCGAAGTTCGGCTGGACCTGGGACGACTACTTCGCCGCGCTCCAGACGATCCAGGACAAGCTGAAGATCGCCGGCGACACCGGCTACTTCAGCATCATGTACCTCTACGACCTGTATCTGCGCCAGAACGGCAAGGCGTTCTTCACCGACTCCGCCCTCGGCTTCACCGAGGACGATCTGACGCAGTGGTGGGAGGACGGCTACAAGCGGGTGAAGTCCGGGCTCGTCGCCGACCCGAAGAAGATCGAACAGGTCAACCCCAAGTCGGGCCTCTCGGCGGGGCTCGCCGCCTCCGAGTTCACCTGGGACAACTTCTCGATCCGCTACGAGGGCGAGGGCGAGTCGGACTACGGGCTCGCACCGATCCCCACCACCGACGGCAAGGACACCGGCCAGTACCTCGGCTCGCTGATGCTCAGCGGCTTCTCCGGGACCAAGCACCCGAAGGAGGTCGCCCAGTTCATCGACTTCATGGTCCACGACCCGGAGGTCGGCAAGATCATGGGCTACGACCGCGGCATCCTCTCCACCACCGAGCAGTACGACGCCTTCGTCCCCACCGACGACAACAACAAGGGCGTCAAGGCGTACGAGGAGGAGGTCGCCAAGGCGGGCGTCCTCGGGAAGATCACCCCGCACCCGTCCGGCACCGATGTCGTCGAGGCGGCCTTCCTGCGCATCGGCGGTGAGGTCGCCCAGGGCAAGACCAAGCCGGCCGACGCCGCGAAGGCGCTGTTCAGCGAGGCCAAGGCCGCGTTCGCGGGCTGAGGGGACGTACCACCATGACGCTCGTCAAGGAAGCGCCCGCACGCCCGGCCGGGAAACGGTCCGCCGTTCCCGCCGCCAGGCGCCGCGGGCGGCGCCGCGAGAACCTCGCCGGCTATCTCTTCATGTCGCCGTGGATCGCGGGATTCCTGCTGCTCACGGCGGGGCCGATGATCGCGTCGCTGTACTACGCGTTCACCAGCTACAACCTCTTCACGCCCCCCAAGTGGGTCGGGCTCGACAACTTCACGACGATGTTCCAGGACCCGCGCTGGCAGAAGTCGGTCGAGGTCACCCTGAAGTACGTCGTCGTGGCCACCCCGCTGAAGCTGCTGCTGGCGCTCGGCGTGGCGCTGCTGCTCGCGCAGAAGCGGCGGGGGCAGGGCCTGTACCGGGCCGCGTTCTACATGCCCTCGCTCATCGGCGCCAGCGTCTCCGTCGGCTTCGTCTGGCGGGCGCTGTTCTCGGACGACGCGATCGTGGACCGCACGCAGAAGATCTTCGGCCTCGACGTGGGCGGCTGGATCGGCAATCCGGACTACGTCCTCTACGCCCTGGTGGCCCTGAGCATCTGGCAGTTCGGCGCGCCGATGGTCATCTTCCTGGCCGGTCTCAAGCAGGTCCCGCAGGAGCTGTACGAGGCGGCCGAGATGGACGGGGCCGGACCCGTCCGGCGGTTCTGGAACATCACGCTGCCGATGATCTCCCCGGTGCTGTTCTTCAACGTGCTGCTGGAGTCCATCCACGCGTTCCAGGTGTTCGGCTCCGCGTACGTCGTCTCCGACACCCGGTGCGGGCCCGCCGACGCCACCCTCGTCTACACCTGTTACCTCTACCAGAAGGGCTTCAAGGAGGCCCAGATGGGCTTCGCCTCCGCGATGGCCTGGACGCTGGTGGTCGCGGTGGCGCTCGTCACGGCGGTCCTGTTCTGGTCGCAGAAGAAGTGGGTGCACTACGAGGAGGCCGCCAAGTGACCACCGCCACCAGCCCTGTCGCGCGCACCGCGAACGAGCGGCGGCGCGGCGGCTCGATCGCCTGGCACCTGGGCGCGCTCGCCGTCCTCGCGGTCGTCCTGTACCCGGTGATCTGGGTGCTCGGCGCCTCGTTCAAGCCGAGCAAGGACATCGTCGCCAGCATCGACCTGCTGCCCACCAAGCCGGTCTGGGCGAACTTCTCCGGTCTCGCCGACGGCATCTCCGGCATCTCCGTCAGCAGCTTCTTCATGAACTCGCTGATGTACGCCGTCCTCGCCGTGGTCGGTGTGGTCCTGTCCAGCTCGCTGACCGCGTACGCCTTCGCCAAGATCCGGTTCGCCGGGCGGAACCTGCTGTTCACGCTGATGATCGGCACGCTGCTGCTGCCGTACCACGTCCTGCTCATCCCGCAGTACGTGCTGTTCCGCAAACTGGAGCTGATCGACACCCTGGTGCCGCTCGTGGCGGGCAAGTTCCTGGCCGTGGAGGCGTTCTTCGTCTTCCTGATGGTGCAGTTCATGCGCGGGCTGCCGCGCGAGCTGGACGAGGCCGCCCGGCTCGACGGCTGCGGACACCTGAGGATCTACTGGTCCGTCGTGCTGCCGCTGTGCCGCCCCGCCCTCATCACCAGTGCCATCTTCACCTTCATCAACGCGTGGAACGACTTCATGGGGCCGCTGATCTACCTCAACACCCCCTCCAAGTACACCGTTTCGCTCGGTCTGATGATGTTCCGCGACCAGGAGGGCATCTCCGACTACGGCAGCATGATCGCGATGTCGCTGGTGGCACTGGTGCCGGTCATCGCCTTCTTCATGGCCTTCCAGCGCTATCTCATCGACGGCATGGCCACGTCCGGACTGAAGTGAACCGAGTGAACTGAGTGAAAGGGCTGAGGCGGTCGCCATGGCGCAAGCACGGGTGAGGGCACGAGTGAAGGCGCGCAAGGCGTCCGTGTTCGGCGAGCGCTTCGCGCTCTTCGCCGAGACGCTGCTCACCGGCGTGTGGATCGCCGTGGCCTGCCTCGGCCTCGTCACCTACCCCGCGGCCCTCGCGGCCGGCGCCCGGCATCTGCGGCGCCGTACGCGCCACGAGGACGGCGGGCTGCGGGAGTTCGCCGCCGACTTCCGCTCCGCCCTGCGCGGCGGCTGGCTCGTCGGCGTCGCCGGCTGGGCCGCGGCCGCCGCGGTCCGGGTGGACGTCCAGGCCGCGCGGGCCGGGATCCCCGGCGGGCCGCTCGTCGGGGCCGTGGGGCTGTTCGCGCTGCTCGGGCTCGTGGTGGCGGGGCTGCGCGCGGCGGCGGTGTGGGAGCCGGGCCGGTCCTGGCGCACGCTGCTCGCCGAGGCGGCCCGGCGGACCGTGCGCGACCCGGCCGGATCGTTTCTGCTCGTCGCCGGACTGGCCGTCGTGGCCCTGTCCGGCTGGGTGGTCGCCCCGCTGGCCGTCCCGGTGCTCGGGGCGGTCGTGGCCGCCGCCGTCGCCGTGGAGGAGCGCCGGCGCACCCGCTGAACCCCCGAGGTCGGCGTCCCCTCCGGTGGCGCCGCACCTCCCCCTGTCATGCCCCTGATCAGCTGACCCGTCAGACTCGGGAAAGGAAAGACGATGTCTCCCATCCCCCGCAGGTCCCTCCTCAAGGCGGCGGCCGTCGCCGGCGCCGCCGCCCAGTTCTCCTGGGCGCTCGGGACCAGGGACGCCGAGGCCGCGCCCCGGGCCGCGGCGGCCGACGCGGATCCGGTGACCCTGGACTGGCTGGAGGACGGCGGCCTCGGCGCCGCCCCCGGCTCCACGCTCGGCGTGCCCTGGCCGATGGGCGCGTTCCAGGAGGACCAGACCTTCGCGCTGACGGACGCCGACGGCAAGGACGTCCCCGTCCAGTCCTGGCCGATCGCCTACTGGCCGGACGGCTCCCTCAAGTGGACCGCGCACGCCGTCAGCCAGGGCTCCGGCAAGCTCACCCTCGCCGCCGGCGCCCCCGCCGCACCCGACAAGAAGGTCACCGTCGACCGGAGCGGCGGCACGATCGACGTCTCCACCGGTGTCATCACGGTGAAGATCGGCAAGGACGGCGCCTCGCTCGTCAAGTCCGTCAAGCGCGGCTCCACCGAGATCGCCAGGAACGGGCGGCTGGTCCTGATCCGCCAGCCCGAGATCGAGGACGAGGACCAGGGCACGGTCAGGACCGAGCGCTTCGAGGGCGCCATCGGCGAGGTCACCGTCGAGCAGGAGGGCCCGGTTCGCGCGGTCGTCCGCATCGACGGCAAGCACCGCAAGGGCAGCCGCAGCTGGCTGCCGTTCTCGATCCGCCTCTACTTCTACGCGGGCGCCGACTCCTTCCGTATGGTCCACACGATCACGTACGACGGCACCCAGGAGCCCGGCAAGGCCTCCGGCGACTTCATCCGCGGGCTCGGGGTCCGCTTCACCGTGCCGATGCGCGACGCGTCGTACGACCGCCACATCCGCATCGGCGGCGAAGGCACCGGTCTGCTGCGCGAGGCCGTCAAGGGCATCACCGGTCTGCGCCGCGACCCCGGCGCCGCCGTGCAGGCCGCCCAGTACGCGGGGGAGAAGCTGCCCGACCCCGCCACCTGGGACCAGCGGGTCACCACCCGTCTGCAGTACATCCCCGAGTGGGGCGACTACACCCTCTCCCAGCTCTCCGCCGACGGCTTCACCCTGCGCAAGCGCACCAAGAAGGGGCACGGCTGGATCGGCGCCGGCGGCGGCGGGCGGGCCTCCGGCTTCGGGTACGTCGGCGGGGCGGGCGGCGGATTCTCCTTCGGGCTCCGGGACTTCTGGGAGCGGCACCCCTCCCAGCTCGACATCCGCGACGCGCACACCGACGCCGCCGAGGTCACCCTCTGGCTCTGGTCCCCCGAGGCCCAGCCCATGGACCTGCGCTTCTACCACGACGGCATGGGCCAGGACACCTTCGCCGAACAGCTCGAAGGCCTCAACATCACCTACGAGGACTACGAGCCGGAGTTCGGCACCCCCTACGGGATCGCCCGTACCTCCGAACTGCTGTTCTGGGCCAACGAGTCGACGCCGACCCCCGCGCGGCTCGCCGAACAGGTCGAGGCCGTACGGGTCCTCCCGCAGCTCGCCGCCCCGCCGAAGCAGCTCGTCAAGGCGAAGGTCTTCGGCCCGGGCCTGTACTCCGAGCCGGACCGCTCCACCCCCGCCAAGGCGAAGATCGAGGACCACCTCGACTTCCTCTTCACCTACTACAAGGGCCAGGTGGAGCAGCGCCGCTGGTACGGCTTCTGGGACTACGGCGACATCATGCACACCTACGACACGGTCCGGCACCAGTGGCGGTACGACATCGGCGGCTACGCCTGGGACAACTCCGAGCTGTCCCCGGACCTCTGGCTCTGGTTCGCGTACCTGCGCTCGGGCCGCGCCGACATCTTCCGCTTCGCCGAGGCGATGACCCGGCACACCGGCGAGGTGGACGTCTACCACATCGGCCAGTGGGCGGGCCTGGGCACCCGGCACGGGGTCCAGCACTACGCCGACAGCGCCAAGCAGCAGCGCATCGCCAACACCACCTACCGCCGCTACTACTACTTCCTCACCGCGGACGAACGCGTCGGCGACCTCATGCACGCCAACGTCGACTCCGACGAGACGTTCCTCGCCCTGGACCCGCTGCGCAAGATCCGCACCGAGCCGTACACCCCCGACCGGCACGCCCTGTCGATCGGCTTCGGCACCGACTGGAGCGGTCTGGTCTCGGCGTGGCTCACCGAGTGGGAGCGCAAGGGCCCCAAGTGGGAGAAGGCCAGGGCGCGCGTGCTGTCCACGATGGAGACGATCGCCGCCCAGCCCAACGGCTTCGTCCAGGGCAGCGGCCTGTACGACCTCGACACCGGGAAGTTCGCCGTGGCCACCACCCCGGTCGTCGGCGTCTCCCATCTGTCCGCGGTCTTCGGCCTCAACGAACTGTGCGCCGAGCTCATCCACCTCGTCGACATCCCGGCCTTCAACGCGGCCTACTTCGACTACTGCCGCTACTTCAACGCCACCAAGGCCGAGCAGGCGGCGCGCTACGGTTCCAACTTCGGCACCCTGCTGCTGTTCCAGGGCCACTCCCGCCTCGACGCGTACGCCGCCGTGCAGACCGGCGACGAGGCGCTCGCCAAGCGGGCGTGGACGAAGTTCTACAGCTCCGACGGCTACACCGAGTCCTCGCCGTGGAAGACGGAACAGGTCAGCGGCCCCGCCGCCCTGGTCGCGGGCAGCGAGGCCGCCTGGGTGTCCACCAACGACACCGCTCTCTACGGCCTCGCCGCCATCGAGAACCTGGCCCTCCTCGGCGACAAGATGCCGTAACCGGCGCTCAGTTCATCCGCCCCAGGACCTCCCGCACCTTCCGGACGTCCCGCAGCCGCCGCTCGTACGTCGCCCCGAGTACGAGCAGCAGCAGTCCGGCGAGGGCGGGGGGCACCCAGCGGGGGAGCGCGTCGGCGGCCTGGACGAGATACGGGGCGAGTTCGTGCAGCGCGTCCAGGACGAGCACCGAGCCGCCGAGCACCAGGAGCGACTGGAGCCGGTGCCGGGCGCCCAGGAGGGTGACCAGCAGCGCGGCCGCGCCCAGCAGCAGGGGGCGGGTCCACTCCGGGTCGCCCCAGGCCGCGGCCAGGCTCGGCAGGAGGGTGGCGGCGAGGCCGGGGCCGTACGCCGTCCAGGACGAGGACCGCGGGTCACGGCGCCGGCGCACCGCGCCCACCAGCAGCGCGGGGACGGTGACCGGCAGGGTGTACGCCTCCGGGACGCCCACCTGCCAGGCCGCCAGCCGCACCCAGGCGGCCAGGACGAACAGGACGACGGCCGCGTGGCCCACGCGGCGCCGGTCCGGACGGACGGCCGTGCCCGCGGCGATCACCGCGCACAGGGACAGCACCAGGGCGAGCAGGGGCAGGTCGGGGAGCGCCAGGCCGATCGCGACCAGGCCCGCGACGGCACCCGTGATCTCCACCGTGAGCGTGGTGGCGGGGTCGGCGATCCGGGGCGCGAGCAGGGCGGCCGTCGCCGGGACCACCAGGACCAGCAGGGCGATGTGCTCGGGCCGCCAGCCGGCCGAGGCGCCCACCGCGCAGGCCAGTGCCGTGGCGTACCCGAGGGCAGCGGCGGCCGGCACCGGGGCGGGCCGTCCGCGCCGGGCGGCCGCCGCGAACACGGCGGTCAGCGCGGCCAGGACGCCGAGGGTGGCCGGCTCGGCGGCCAGGGAGAGGAGGCCGAGGCTGAGCGAGGTGGCCACGGCGAGACCGGCGGCCAGGGGAGTGCCGCGCCACAGCAGCGCCGCGACCAGCAGCCCGAGCAGCGACAGGCCCGCCGGGTAGGGCAGGGCGAGCGCGGCCGGGAGGGCGATCGCCGCCGCCCAGGCCGGCACGAGCGCGTACGGACGCCACCGCGCGTCGCCGCGGGCCGCGAGCAGCGCGGCGACCACGACGAGGACCAGGGGAGCGGTGGCCGCGTGCGGCGGCCAGACCGCGTCGGCCGTCACCGCCGTCCGCGCGTCCTCGGGCGCTCCCGCCCAGACACGGCCCAGCCACACCGCCGGTCCCAGCAGCGCGACACCCGCCGCGGGCACCGCCCACAGCACGGCGCCGCCCTGCACGGCGTACGAGGCCAGGGCGAGCCCCCGGCGGACCGGCGCCGTGCCCCGCGCGACCGAGAGCAGCACGATCCCGCAGGCCAGATACGCGGGCACGACCCACGCGCCGGGCAGCGACACCCGCAGGACACCGCCGGCCCCGGCGACCGCGCACAGCCCGGCCGCCGTCGCCGTACCCATGGCGACGGTGGCGACCGGAGTGAACCGCGCGACAGCCAGGGCGATGGCCGCCGCGAGCAGGAGGAGCGCCGCCGCACGGGCGGCGGCGCCCGGACCGGACGCGTCCAGCGAGAGCACGGCGGACGCGAGCACGCCGCAGCCGCCCACCGCGAGGGCGCACACCAGGGCGACCGGCCGCAGGGGCCGCGCGGACACCCGCAGTGCGACCGCGGCGTCTCCCGCCGCCGTCAGCAGCAGCGCCGCCGTCACCGCGTACGGCCCGCCGTCCGCCGCCACCACCCAGAGCGGCAGCGGGAGTTGGCCGGCCACCAGGGCGGCCGGACGGGGCAGCCGCAGCCCGCCGAGGGCCGTGCCGTACGTCGCCCAGAGCGCCGCGAGCACCGTCGAGGCGAGAGCCGTGTACGTGACGCCGTCCGCCGTGGCGAACGCGGCCTCGTACAGGGCGTAGGCGTCCAGGACCGTGAGGGCGAGGCCGAGCCCCGCGACGGACTCGGCGGTCGAGCGCAGCCCGCGCCGCAGCAGCGCCACCGGGGCGCCCAGCACGGCCAGCGTGACCCCGCCCAGCACCAGGGAGCGGCCCGTGATGCCGAGATGGCCCCAGCTGACCAGGGTGAACACCATCGCCGCCACGGTGAGCAGCACCCCGCCGAGCAGCAGCAGGACGTTCTGCACACCGGGTGCGGTGGTCTCCGGACGGGGAGAGGGGGAAAGCGGCGCGGGCAGGGGCCGTACCGGCTGGAGCACGGAGACCAGCCAGGCCCGTCGGGCCAGCAACTGGGCGCGCCGGGCGTCCAGTCGGTACAGCTCGGCATCGAGGATCCGCAGTTCCTCGGCCGGGGGCGGAAGGGACGTCATGCCAGGAGTGTGGGGCGCGTCACTTTCGCACGGCATGCGTACGGGTACTCAGACCGTACTCAAATGCCGTCCGGCGGACCCCCGTACCGGCACACTCGGCCCATGGACTGGACCCGTTACCGCTTCCTCAGCCTGTGGGCCCTGCCCGCACCGCCCGCCGCCGTGTACGCCGAGCTGGAGCGGGCCGAGGACTATCCGCGCTGGTGGCGCCAGGTCCGTGAGGTGAACCGGCTCGACGACACCACCGGGGTCGTCCGCATCCGCTCGCTCCTGCCGTACGACATCACGTTCACCGCGCGCGAGACGCTGCGCGATCCGGCGGCGGGCGTCCTGGAGATCGCGATGTCCGGCGACATCGAGGGCTGGGCCCGCTGGACGCTCACCGCCGGCGGCCCCGGCACGCTCGCCCGCTACGAGCAGGTGGTCGAGGTGCACAAGCCGCTGCTCAGACGGTTCGCCGTGCCCGGGCGCGCGCTGTTCCGGGCCAATCACCGGCTGATGATGCGGGCCGGGCGGCGCGCCCTGGCGGCCCGGCTGGAAGCGGTTTGAAGGAAGCCTGCGGGGACCTGTATTGTTCAGTCCGTTCCCGGGCGATTAGCTCAGTGGGAGAGCGCTTCGTTCACACCGAAGAGGTCACTGGTTCGAACCCAGTATCGCCCACCGGGAAAGAGCCGGTCCGCGTATCGCGGGCCGGCTCTTCGCATGCCGGGCCCGGCTAGGCCGCCGCCGGCAGGTCCGGGCGGACCGGCCAGGACGTGTCCACCGTCTCCGGGTTCCCGCTGCGCGCGAACCACGCCTGGAGGCCGCGCGCCTGCGCCGCGAACCACGTCGTCTGGAGCGCGTGCAGCTCCGCGGGGGAGAGCCGCTCCAGCCGCGCCGAGAAGCGCCGGCCCACGGCCCGCACGACCTCCAGCGCGGCCAGCGCGTCCGCCGCCGCGTCATGCGCGTCGGCCAGCGACACGCCGTAGTGCCCGCAGAGGTCGGTCAGCGTGCGCCGGCCCTTGCGGTAGCGGTCCAGATGCTTGTCCAGCACCCGGGGGTCCAGCACCCGCAGCGGCGCCGGTTCCAGCCAGTGCCCCAGCGACGAGGCCCGGTGCCGGCGCAGCTCGCGGTCCAGCAGGGTCAGATCGAACGGCGCGTTCATCACGACCAACGGCCGTCCCGCCGCCGCCTGTTCGGCGAGCAGCTCGGCTATCTCGAACATCACCGGCGCCGGCCAGCGGCCGTTGCGCTGGAGATGGTCGTCCGTCAGCCCGTGCACCGCCGTCGCCTCGGCGGGCACCGGCACGCCGGGGTTCACCAGCCAGCGGCTCACCCGCGGCCGTACCCCCGGCGCGTCCTGGACGACGAGGGCGGCCGACACTATCCGGTCGGCCTCCACGTCGACGCCCGTCGTCTCCGTGTCGAAAGCGGCCAGCGGGCCCTCGTACCAGTACGACATACCAACACAACCCCTCGTTCACCCACGGCAGCTGACGCACCGTCTTCTGCCCGTTTGGTGATACCCGGGCTGTTTGCGCACTACGCCGGAAGGACACAACAGGAGTACGGGTCTTTGCAGTTCAGCGGCCCGCGGCGGGATTCACTCGGTATTCCATTCGATTTCACTCGGCCCGGTTCCGGGCATCTCACTTGTCGTGGAAGGCAGTTGGTCATGGCGATAGCGCAGCCCGAGCGGGGCGGGCTGCTGCCCGAACAGACGGGCCCCCATCGCGGCACACTCGCCACCACCGCCTGCATGGAGACACTGCAGGTCGGGTACTTGCACGCGGTCGCGGCGGCCGCCGGCTGCTCGCTGTCCCAGCCGTTCCCGGACAACGGCATCGACTGGCACGTCAGTCACAGCGCCCCCGGGCACACCGTGGACGACGAGGTCACCATCAAGGTGCAGCTCAAGGCCACCTACCAGATCCCGCCCGGTCCGCCGGGCCGGTTCTTCTCCTTCACCCTCGACAACGACCACCTGCGCAAGCTCGCCCGCACCCCGGTGTCGGTGCACAAGATCCTGGTCGTGATGATCGTGCCCCGCTCGCAGGACCAGTGGCTGCGCGCCGGACACGACCGCCTCGACCTGCGGCACTGCTGCTACTGGGTCAATCTGGCCGGCCACCCGATCACCGGGCGGACCCGGACCACCGTGCGGATACCGACCTCACGCATCTTCGACGACCGGGCCCTGTGCGAGATCATGACGCGGGTCGGGACGGGAGGCAGACCATGACCCACCGGCCCCACGACGAGCCCCTGAGGGCGGTACGGCCGCACCCCGAGCTCTGCTGGGACCGGGCCCCCGAGCCCGGCGAGGTCGACCCGGCCGTCCTCGGCGCCCTGCTGCGCCGGCACGGCTGGCAGCGGCGCGGCGGCGCCGCCGGACGCTACGGCCGCTGGACCCCACCCGGGCCCGGCGCGGGCGGCACGAGTCTCCTCGTGCCCGAGAGCCGGGCCTTCCCCGACAGCGACGACCTGCTCGGCGAGGCGCTCCAGGCGCTCGCCCGCAGCGGCACGCCCTCCGCGCGCGAGGTGCTCGTCGGGCTCGCCGTGCCCAGCGACGAGATCCGCTGGTGGCGCGACACCCCGCACGGGCCCGCCGGGGCCGCGCCCTGGACCGTCGAGGAACAGCTGCGCGGCGCCGCCCGCCAGATGCTCCTCGCCGGCGCGCTCGCCACCCGCGCGCGGGCCGGCTACTACGGAGCCCGGCACCGCAGGGCCGCGTCCGCGCTGCTCGACCAGGTCCTGGTCGGCTCCGGGAGCGGCGGGCGCCGGCTGACCGCCTTCGTGCCGGCCGACGCGATCCGCCCCCTCGCCGTCCGTCTCCACCAGGCCCTCTACGCGGTCCGCGAGGCCATCGACTACCAGCGGGCCACCGGCGGCATGGACGCCTTCGACGGCGCCGTGGAGGCCGGCGCGAGCCGTGAGCTCACCGACGCGCTGATCGCCCTCGTGCGCGGCACCGAGGGCGCCCGGGTCGCGGTGGAGTGGTCCCCGGCCGCCGGAGTGCCCGAGGACTGCGCCGCCACCAACGAGCCCGTCGAGTTCTCGCCCGGCGACCTGCCCGTGCTGCGCGAGGCCGGCGCCCGCTATCTGCGCGAGGAACCCGCCGTGTCCGTGCGGATCACCGGCACCGTGGTCCGGCTGCGCCGGTCGGGGCCGCGCGGAGAGGGCAGCGTACGGCTGCGGGTGCTCGCCGGCGCCGAGATCCCGCACGTCCGGCTCACCCTCGACGAGGAGGACTACCGCACCGCCGGCCAGGCCCACCTCGTCGGACTGCCGGTACGGGTGCAGGGGCGGCTGGAGAGCCGGGGCGGCTTCCGCAGGCTCACCGGCGCCTGCGGGGTCGTACCCGTCCAGGTCGACGACGCCGAGCGGGACCGGCTGATGAAGTCCCTCCAGGAACATCTCGACTTCTTCGAGGAGGCCTGCGGCGGGGAGTACGACGGGGACTGAGCCCGCTGCGGGGCAGGGAGGACAGGGGCTGATTTCGCGGTCGGGGGGTCGCGGTCGGTACGATCCCCTATTGCGCGCGCTCCCGGTATGGCGCCGCACCCACCTGCAGTCAGGAGAGACCGGTGTCAGACGTCCGTGTGATCATCCAACGCGATTCCGAGCGGGAAGAGCGCACGGTGACGACGGGCACCACGGCCGCCGACCTCTTCGCCGGCGAGCGTTCCGTCATCGCCGCGCGCGTGGGCGGCGAGCTCAAGGACCTGTCGTACGTGCTCACCGAGGGCGAGGAGGTCGAGGGCGTCGAGATCTCCTCCGAGGACGGCCTCAACATCCTGCGCCACTCCACCGCGCACGTGATGGCCCAGGCCGTGCAGGAGATCTTCCCCGAGGCCAAGCTGGGCATCGGCCCGCCGGTCAAGGACGGCTTCTACTACGACTTCGATGTCGAGAAGCCGTTCACGCCCGAGGACCTCAAGGCCATCGAGAAGAAGATGCAGGAGATCCAGCGGCGCGGTCAGCGCTTCGCCCGCCGGGTCGTCACCGACGAGGCCGCCCGCGAGGAGCTCGCGGACGAGCCGTACAAGCTGGAGCTGATCGGCCTCAAGGGCTCCGCCTCCTCCGACGACGGCGCGGACGTCGAGGTCGGCGCCGGTGAGCTGACGATCTACGACAACCTCGACGCCAAGACCGGCGAGCTGTGCTGGAAGGACCTCTGCCGCGGTCCCCACCTGCCCTCCACCCGCCTCATCCCGGCGTTCAAGCTGATGCGCAACGCGGCCGCCTACTGGCGCGGCAGCGAGAAGAACCCCATGCTCCAGCGCATCTACGGCACCGCCTGGCCGTCCAAGGACGAGCTGAAGGCGTACCTCGACTTCCTCGTCGAGGCCGAGAAGCGCGACCACCGCAAGCTGGGCGCCGAACTCGACCTGTTCTCCATCCCCGAGCAGATCGGCTCCGGCCTCGCCGTCTTCCACCCCAAGGGCGGCATCGTCCGCCGCGTGATGGAGGACTACTCGCGCCGCCGCCACGAGGAGGAGGGCTACGAGTTCGTCTACACCCCGCACGCGACGAAGGGGAAGCTCTTCGAGACGTCCGGGCACCTGGACTGGTACGCCGACGGCATGTACCCGCCCATGCAGCTCGACGAGGGCGTGGACTACTACCTCAAGCCCATGAACTGCCCGATGCACAACCTGATCTTCGACGCGCGGGGCCGCTCCTACCGCGAGCTGCCGCTGCGCCTGTTCGAGTTCGGGACGGTGTACCGGTACGAGAAGTCGGGCGTGGTGCACGGCCTCACGCGCGCGCGGGGCTTCACCCAGGACGACGCGCACATCTACTGCACCCGTGAGCAGATGTCGGAGGAGCTCGACAAGACGCTCACCTTCGTCCTCGGCCTGCTGCGCGACTACGGTCTGACCGACTTCTACCTGGAGCTGTCCACGAAGGACCCGGAGAAGTTCGTCGGCTCCGACGAGGTCTGGGAGGAGGCCACCGAGACCCTCCGCCAGGTCGCCGAGAAGCAGGGCCTGCCCCTGGTGCCCGACCCGGGCGGCGCTGCCTTCTACGGGCCGAAGATCTCCGTCCAGACCAAGGACGCCATCGGCCGCACCTGGCAGATGTCGACCATCCAGCTCGACTTCAACCTGCCCGAGCGCTTCGACCTGGAGTACACCGGCACCGACGGAGCCAAGCAGCGCCCGGTGATGATCCACCGCGCCCTGTTCGGCTCCATCGAGCGGTTCTTCGCGGTGCTCCTGGAGCACTACGCGGGCGCCTTCCCGGCCTGGCTCGCGCCGGTCCAGGCGCTCGGCATCCCGATCGGCGACGGGCACGTGGAGTACCTGGAGAAGTTCGCCGCGGCCGCCCGCAAGCAGGGGCTGCGCGTCGAGGTCGACTCCTCCTCCGACCGGATGCAGAAGAAGATCCGCAACGCCCAGAAGCAGAAGGTGCCGTTCATGGTCATCGCGGGCGACGAGGACATGTCGAACGGCTCGGTGTCCTTCCGCTACCGCGACGGCTCGCAGGAGAACGGCATCCCGTTCGACGAGGCCATCGCGAAGATCGCGAAGGTCGTCGAGGAGCGGACCCAGGTCTGATCCGGCCGTGGGAGGGCCCCCGGGGAGTTCAGCTCTCCGGGGGCCCTCCGCCGTTCTCCCGGTCGCTCTCCAGGGAGAACACCTGGACCAGCCACGACGAGAACGAGCCCGTCACCGCGCCCAGCAGCGCGAGACCGCACGCCATCAGGCCCACCGCGATCGTCCGGCCGCCGGTCGTGACCGGGACGACATCGCCGTAGCCGACCGTGGTGAGCGTCGCGCACGCCCACCACAGCGCGTCCCCGAAGGTGTGCATCTCGGTGCCCGGAGCGTCCCGTTCCCGGTCGTAGACGGCGAGCGAGCACGCGAAGCCGAGCAGGACCGTCGTCAGCCCGGCATACGTGATCACCCGCGCGTACAGCGACAGCCGGGGCTCTCCGTGCCGGTGCTGGACGGCCTCGTACACCTTGACCACCCGCAGCGGGCGCAGCAGGGGCAGCAGGACGACCACCGTGTCCAGCTTGTGCGTGGGGACGAACCGCAGCCCCTGGCCGCTGAGCCGCCAGCGCACCCCGTAGTCGGCGGCGAACAGCGCCCAGGTGAAGGACAGCACCGCCGTGCACAGGTCCCGCCAGGCCTCCGGCAGACCCTGGGCGAGGACCAGGATCGCGTACATGGCGAGGAACACCAGCGAGGCGAAGGCGAGGGGGAGCTCGGTGCGCTGCTCCCAGCGGGCCTGACGGCTGAGTTCGTCCATCGGGCCAGCTTGGCCCGCCGGGCTTTTCCCCCAGCCCCGGCGACACGCCGCGAACGGGCGAAGCCATATGCTGCCTTGCATGACGAGTGAGCCGGAGCAGCAGATCGGAGTGGGGACGCAGGACGCGTTCCAGCGCCTGTGGACGCCCCACCGGATGGCCTACATCCAGGGTGAGAACAAGCCGACCGGCCCGGGGGCCGACGACGGCTGCCCTTTCTGCTCGATCCCGGCGAAATCCGACGAGGACGGGCTGATCGTCAAACGGGGCGAGCACGTGTACGCGGTGCTCAACCTCTACCCGTACAACGGCGGGCATCTGATGACCGTGCCCTACCGGCACGTCGCCGACTACACCGAGCTGACCGGTCCCGAGACCGTCGAACTGGCCGAGCTGACCAAGCAGGCGATGACGGCCCTGCGCACCGCGTCCGGCGCGCACGGCTTCAACATCGGCATGAACCAGGGGACCGTGGCGGGCGCGGGCATCGCCGCCCATCTCCACCAGCACCTCGTGCCCCGCTGGGGCGGGGACACGAACTTCATGCCGGTGGTCGGCCACACGCGCGTACTGCCGCAGCTGCTGGCGGACACCCGGAAGATGCTGGCGGAGGCCTGGCCGGCGTGAGTGTCAGCCCGGCCGGCGTTTGAGGACGAGGCCCCTTCAGGGCCGAAGCGGGGTCCGGGGGCGCAGCCCCCGGGGTCGGCCGCCCGGATCACCCGCACGGTTCGGCCTGACCGCCGGAGGCTCACGCGTCGTAGGTGTCGGCCTTGCGCGGGGACACTTCCTGTACGCCGCCGCTCATGACCGACGAGCGCGAGGTGAACTTCTCCAGGTCCACGTCGTGCTCCTTGAGGACCCGGAACGCGGCCCGGTGCACCGCGCGCAGCACCGGCGTGGCCGTGCGCAGCGCGTCGTCGGCCATGAAGCGGTGCCGCCAGGGCTGGTCGGCCCAGGCGTGCCGCAGGCCGAACGGCTCGGGCAGACCGATCGAGCCGCCGAGCCACTTCAGCAGCGGCGGGTACCAGCTGATCGTGGCACGCGCGGCCAGCCGGACCACCTCGTCGGTGGTGACCAGAGGCAGCTTGATCGTCCGCGTCTCCCAGAAGCGGACGGTCTTGGCGACCTCCTTGGTGGGGGCCTCCGGCTTGCCGCCGAACAGACCGTTGACCGGGCCCAGCGCATGCCCGGTGACCTCGATGCGCAGGGTCTCCTTGAGCACGGTCACCGTGACCATCATGGTGAGGACCAGGCTGCCGTTGTACAGATGCGGCCACTGCACGCCCAGGTAGTGACGGTCGCCGCCGTCGAACTGCTTGCCGTTGCAGATGTCCTCCACGGCCCGCGGCTTGACCTGGTACGCCTCGACGTCGGTCCCCTCGGGCCGGGTGACCTCCTTGGCGCCCTCGCCGACATGCGTGACGATCCAGTGCCGCACCTGCGGCTCGGGGAAGCCGCCGGTCTTCAGGCGCTGCCGGTGCAGCACCGTCAGCTCCTCGTGGATGGCGCGTACCACCGTCCAGCTGCGGAACTCGTGGACGCCCTTCACGGGGTCGACCGGGGTCAGCTCCTCCGCCAGGGACCACGAGCCCCAGCGGGTGCCCATGCCGAGTATGCCCTTGGGGCCTGCGTAGAAGACCGAGTTGGACTGCTGCTCGGCGCTGAGCCGGGCCAGGGACTGGCGCAGCTGCTCGGCCGCGGCCTGGTCGGGGCTGGTCGGCACCGCCTCGGGGACCTTCGCGCCGATACTGCCGCCGGACAGCAGCCCGCCCCAGCGCTCGCGCAGATCCTTCGCGGTGCGTTCGCAGACCCGCTGGGCCAGGAACCAGCCGGCCACCGGGGCCACGATGCAGCCCCGCGCGTACCAGCCCCAGAAGCCGGTGAACGGCATCCGGACCAGGAAGATCACGGCGAGGGCGGCGACCGCGACGAGGAGGCCGGTGCCGAGTCCGGACATCCGCTTGTTGTCCGTCTTGGCCATGCCGGCCCGGAGCTGGAAGACGAGCAGCCACACCAGCAGGCCGGGCAGGAAGAGCACCCCGCACAGCAGCATGATGCCGGTCAGCGTGATGTCGCGCTGCCGGCGGATGCGGGTGGCCGCGAGGCAGTGCTCGACGACGACCTGCGGCTCGCTGCCGAAGGACTGGATGAGCGGCTTGCGGCCGACGCCCAGCATGCGGTCGATCACCGCCTGGGAGTACGCCTCACCGAAGTTCGGCCGGAAGATCTTCGCCCACTTGCGGCCCTCGTTGACCGTCGACTGGTGCCATTCGTTGTCGGCCTTCTTGATCTCCTCCATCGGGGTGTCCCGGTACGCCGCCGAGGCGAGCGCGAGCGTCGGGCCCTGCCCCGCTCCAGCCGTCCGGGGCACCTGTGGCCCGAAGAAGTCCTCCACGGTCATTCCCGCCCCCACTCGCCGCGATCCCGCTCCTGCGGCCTTCCCGACTTCCGTACTCCGCACACCTGTTGATCAGGTCATCAGCGTATCTCCAGCCACCGACATCCGTCGGCGGACGGCCGAAGCCGCCCGCCGAACCGGAGGATCACCTTCCCCTCTGGTCACTTGAGACTCACGCGGCCCCAACCGCTAGCCGGCCGCCGCCTGTTGCCTGACCTTCTCGGCCACCTGCGGAGGCATCGGCTCGTGGCGGGCGTACGCCCGGTGGAAACGTGCCGTGCCGTGCGACAGCGAGCGCAGATCGACCGCGTACCGGCCGATCTCGATCTCGGGCACCTCGGCCCGTACGAGGGTGCGCCCGCCGGCCGTCTGCTCGGTGCCCAGCACCCGCCCGCGCCGCCCCGACAGATCGCTCATCACGGCGCCCACGTAGTCGTCGCCGACCAGCACGCTCACCTCGGCCACCGGCTCCAGCAGATGGATCCGCGCGTCGGCCGCCGCCTCGCGCAGCGCCAGCGCGCCGGCCGTCTGGAACGCGGCGTCGGAGGAGTCCACCGAGTGCGCCTTGCCGTCGAGCAGCGTGATCCGCACGTCGACCAGCGGATGCCCGCCCACGACCCCCCTGGCCGCCTGCGCCCGTACGCCCTTCTCGACGGACGGGATGAACTGCCGCGGCACCGCGCCGCCGACGACCTTGTCCACGAACTCGATGCCCGCCCCGCCCGGCAGCGGCTCCACCTCGATCTCGCAGATCGCGTACTGCCCGTGCCCGCCGGACTGCTTCACATGCCGCCCGCGCCCGGCCGACCGGTCGGCGAACGTCTCCCGCAGGGAGACCCGGTGCGGTACGACGTCCACCTGCACGCCGTAGCGGGCCCGCAGTCGCTCCAGGGCCACGTCCGCGTGCGCCTCGCCCAGACACCACAGCACCACCTGGTGCGTGTCCTGGTTCTGCTCCAGGCGCATCGTCGGGTCCTCGGCGACCAGCCGGGAAAGGCCCTGCGAGAGCTTGTCCTCGTCGGGCTTGCTGTGCGCCTGGATGGCGAGCGGCAGCAGCGGGTCGGGCATCTGCCAGGGCTCCATCAGCAGCGGGTCGTCCTTTGCGGAGAGCGTGTCGCCGGTCTCGGCGCGGCTGAGTTTCGCCACGCACGCGAGGTCGCCCGCGATGGCGTGCGTCAGTGCCCGCTGCTGCTTGCCGAAGGGCGCGGACAGGGCCCCGACGCGCTCGTCGACGTCGTGGTCCTCGTGACCGCGGTCGGCCATCCCGTGCCCCGAGACGTGCACCGTCTCGTCGGGGCGCAGGGTGCCGGAGAAGACCCGCACCAGCGAGACCCGGCCGACGTACGGGTCGGACGAGGTCTTCACGACCTCCGCGACCAGCGGCCCGGCCGGGTCGCAGAGCTTCAGCTCGCGCGGCCTGCCGTCGACCGTCGTCACCTGGGGCGCCGCACGCTCCAGAGGCGTCGGGAAGCCCCTGGTGATCAGCTCCAGCAGCTCGACCGTGCCGATGCCCTGCCGGGCGCCCTCGGCGGCGGGAGCGGCCGCCAGGACGGGGAAGAACGTGCCGCGTGCCACGGCCCGCTCCAGGTCCTCGATCAGCGTCTTCACGTCGACCTGCTCACCGCCGAGATAGCGGTCCATGAGGGTCTCGTCCTCGCTCTCGGCGATGATCCCCTCGATCAGCCGGTTGCGGGCCTCCTCCAGGTCCGGCAGCTGGTTCTCGTCCGGTTCGGCCTCCTTGCGCTCGCCCGAGGAGTAGTCGAACAGTTTCCGCGACAGCAGCCCGGTCAGCCCGGTCACGGGCGCGTGCCCGTCGGGCGCCGCGGCGCCGTGCAGCGGCAGATACAGCGGGAGCACGGCGTCCGGGTCGTCGCCGCCGAACGCCTGCGCCAGGAGCGGCGTCAGCTCCTCGAAGTCCGCGCGGGCGGCCTCCAGGTGCGTGACGACGATGGCGCGCGGCATGCCGACCGCCGCGCACTCCTCCCACACCATGCGGGTCGAGCCGTCCACGCCGTCCGAGGCCGAGACGACGAAGAGGGCCGCGTCCGCGGCGCGCAGACCGGCCCTGAGCTCCCCGACGAAGTCGGCGTATCCGGGGGTGTCCAGCAGATTGATCTTGATGCCGTCCCAGTCGACCGGCACCAGGGAGAGCTGTACGGAGCGTTGCTGCCGGTGCTCGATCGCGTCGTAGTCCGAGAGGGTGCCGCCGTCCTCCACGCGGCCCGCCCGGTTCACCGCTCCCGCCGTCAGCGCGAGAGCCTCCACCAATGTCGTCTTGCCCGATCCGGAGTGGCCGACCAGCACCACATTCCGTACGGACGCGGGATGGTCGGCCGCCGTAGCCCTGCCGGCGGCTCCGGGGTGGGTGTGTACCTTGTCGCCCATTTCTTGCCTCCCGTGCACGGTGAGGTCCTTGGGGGCGCGGGCACGACGGCCCCGCGTGCGATGGCGGCTCCGGCGACGCCCGCGGTCCTTCGAGCTTTCCACTCCCGTCACCGCGCGTCCATACGGCGGACCGCACGCCGGAGGGGACCGCCGCGACCGGGCCGTGACCCGGATGCCGTCGTGCTGTGACACGGGGTGCGGGTGCCCGCCCGTCGCACACACGCGCGCGTGGCTACGATGGGCCAGCCGGTGGCCAGCAGGGGCCACGCGGCCACACCGACCCTCGGGAAGGCCATGCTGAACAAGTACGCGCGTGCGTTTTTCACGCGTGTCCTCACGCCGTTCGCCGCATTTCTCATCCGGCGGGGGGTCAGCCCGGACACGGTCACCCTGCTCGGGACCGCCGGTGTGGTCGCGGGAGCGCTGGTCTTCTACCCCAGGGGCGAGTTCTTCTGGGGCACGATCGTGATCACGCTGTTCGTGTTCTCCGACCTCGTCGACGGCAACATGGCCCGCCAGCTCGGCCGGTCCAGCCGCTGGGGCGCCTTCCTGGACTCCACCCTCGACCGGGTGGCCGACGGCGCGATCTTCGGCGGCTTCGCCCTCTGGTACGCGGGCAACGGCGACGACAACGTCCTGTGCGCCGTCTCGATCTTCTGCCTGGCCAGCGGCCAGGTGGTGTCGTACACCAAGGCCCGGGGCGAGTCGATCGGCCTGCCGGTCGCCGTCAACGGGCTCGTCGAACGGGCCGAACGCCTGGTGGTCTCGCTGGTCGCGGCCGGGCTCGCGGGGCTGCACACCTTCGGCGTGCCGGGCATCCAGTACCTGCTGCCCGTCGCCCTGTGGATCGTGGCCGTCGGCAGCCTGGTCACGCTGATCCAGCGGGTCGTCACGGTCCGGCGGGAGTCGGCCGAGGCGGAGGCCGCGGCGGCCGTGCAGGACGATGCCTCGCAGGGGAGCGAGGCCGCGAAGTGAGCCCCCAGGAGCGCCTGACCGACGCGCTGTACGGCCTCGGCTGGAGCACCGTGAAGAAGCTCCCCGAGCCGGCCGCGGTGCGCCTCGGGCAGACCGTCGCCGACCTGGCCTGGAAGAAGCGTGGCAAGGGCGTACGGCGGCTGGAGGCCAACTACGCGCGCGTGGTGCCGGACGCGAGCCCCGAGCGGCTCGCCGAGCTCTCGCGCGCGGGCATGCGCTCGTACCTGCGCTACTGGATGGAGTCGTTCCGGCTGCCCGCGTGGAGCGAGGAGCGGATCAGGACCGGCTTCGACCCCAAGGACGTCCACCACCTCACCGACGGCATCGCCTCCGACCGGGGCGTCATCCTCGCCCTGCCCCACATGGCGAACTGGGACCTCGCCGGCGCCTGGGTCACCACCGCGCTGGAGACGCCGTTCACCACGGTCGCCGAACGCCTCAAGCCCGAATCCCTGTACGACCGTTTCGTCGCCTACCGCGAGGGCCTCGGCATGGAGGTCCTGCCGCACAGCGGCGGCACCGCCTTCGGCACCCTGGCCCGGCGGCTGCGCGACGGCGGGCTGGTCTGCCTGGTCGCCGAGCGCGACCTGTCCGCCTCGGGCGTGGCGGTGGACTTCTTCGGCGACACCGCGACGATGCCCGCGGGCCCGGCCCTGCTCGCCCAGCAGACCGACGCCCTCCTGCTCCCCGTCACGCTCTGGTACGACGACTCGCCCGTCATGCAGGGCCGCGTCCATCCCCCGGTCGAGGTACCCCAGTCAGGTACGCGGCCGGAGAAGACGTCTGTCATGACACAGGCGCTGGCGGACGCCTTCGCCTCGGGCATCGCCGACCATCCGGAGGACTGGCACATGCTTCAGCGGTTGTGGCGCGCGGATCTCGACCCCGCGCGCCCCGGTCCCGGGGGGACCGCGTGAGGATCGGCATCGTCTGCCCGTACTCCTGGGACGTGCCGGGCGGCGTCCAGTTCCACATCCGCGACCTCGCCGAGTACTTCATCCGGCTCGGCCACGAGGTGTCCGTCCTCGCCCCGGCGGACGACGACACCCCGCTGCCGCCGTACGTCGTCTCGGCCGGCCGCGCGGTCCCGGTGCCGTACAACGGCTCGGTGGCCCGGCTGAACTTCGGCTTCCTGAGCGCCGCGCGCGTGCGCCGCTGGCTGCACGACGGCTCGTTCGACGTCATCCACATCCACGAGCCGACGTCACCGTCGCTGGGCCTGCTGACCTGCTGGGCGGCGCAGGGCCCCATCGTGGCCACGTTCCACACGTCGAACCCCCGCTCCCGCGCGATGATCGCCGCGTACTCGATCCTCCAGGCCGCCCTGGAGAAGATCAGCGCGCGGATCGCGGTCAGCGAGTACGCCCGCCGCACGCTCGTGGAGCATCTCGGCGGGGACGCGGTCGTCATCCCCAACGGCGTCGACGTCGACTTCTTCGCCCGGGCCGAGCCCAAGTCCGAGTGGCAGGGCGACACGATCGGCTTCGTCGGCCGGATCGACGAGCCCCGCAAGGGCCTGCCGGTGCTGATGAAGGCCCTGCCGAAAATCTTCGCCGAGCGGCCGCACGCCCGGCTGCTGGTCGCGGGCCGCGGCGACGCGGAGGAGGCGGTGGCCGACCTGCCCAAGGAACTGCACGCGCGCGTGGAGTTCCTCGGCATGGTCAGCGACGAGGACAAGGCGCGTTTCCTGCGCAGCGTCGACCTGTACGTCGCCCCCAACACCGGCGGCGAGAGCTTCGGCATCATCCTCGTCGAGGCCATGTCGGCGGGCGCCCCCGTCCTCGCCTCCGACCTGGACGCCTTCGCCCAGGTGCTCGACCAGGGCGCGGCGGGCGAGCTGTTCGCCAACGAGGACGCGGACGCGCTGGCCGAGGCGGCCGTACGGCTCCTGGGCGACCCGGAGCGCCGTGCCGAGCTGCGGGAGCGGGGCAGCGCCCACGTCCGCCGCTTCGACTGGTCGACCGTCGGCGCGGACATCCTGTCGGTGTACGAGACGGTCACGGCGGGCGCGGCAGCGGTCGCCGCCACCGACGACGACCGAGGCGGCCCGGGCCTCAGAGCCCGCCTGGGCCTGGCCCGCGACTGAGGCGGAGCGGGCGGCGGCGGGCCACTTCGCCGCGGCCCAGGCCTGCGGTCCCTCGGTGTCGAGTAGGCCGCGGGGTTGCGTGGGGCGGGGTTCGGTCGGTGGCCGGCTGGGGCTTGGTCCGCGACTGATGTGGGGCGGGCGGCGGCGGGGTTGCGTGGGGCGTGGTTCGGCCGGTGGTCGGCT
>NZ_JBEXXK010000025.1:0-157704 GCF_040630405.1 Streptomyces sp. NPDC005811 | reverse complement strand
TCGCCGCCCTCGGCCTCGACATCACCGTCACCCCGCGAGAAGAGACCGCTTGACCTCTACCAACGCGCATCAACTCAGGCCATTTTCAAGAGAGCCGAGATCACCCGTGAGCCCGGTGGCCGCGAGGTGGTCACCGCGGGCAAGGGCGACCTCCAGCAGCCCTTCCAGGTGGGTTCGGGCCTCTTCCGGGTCGTTGTGTTCGAGCACTCGGGCGAGGATCCGGTTGGCGGCCACTTCGTCGTCGCTGTCCTCGGCGCGGCGCACGATGTCCCGTAGAGCGGGCAGCAGCGTGGCGGCGGTCCTGGGCGAGGGGTCGCGGAACAGCACGCGTTCGAGCAGGAGGGCTGCCTGGCTCCAGTGGCCCTGGCGCAGCAGGTACGGCAGGGCGGCGCGGGCCGTGTCGACGACCTGGCCGGAGCCGCCGTCGTGTTCCGTCGAGAGGCTCTCCATCGCGCGGCCGGTCCAGTACGCGGCCAGCTGCCGGTCGACGGCCTCCCGCAGGCGCTCGCCGCTCTGTCGGCCGGCCTCCGCGACCTCGGGGTGCACGACCAGGACGACGATGTCCTCATCGGCGCCTCGGTCGACGGTGACGAGGCTGCTCTCGGCCAGCTCGGACCAGTCCCGCCACCATGTGTCACCGTCTTCGGTGCTGTCTGCCTCCGTCTCGTGAAGCAGCGGCCCGATGTCCTCGAAGAGCGCGGGCCTGCGGTCGGCAGGCTCCAGACAGCACAGGACATGGAAGAGACGGCGGGCGGTCCCGGACAGCGCAGCCACCACACCCGTGGTCCACCTGGTCAGGACGGTCGAGTAGGCGGTGGCGTCCGCTCGGGTGGCGACGCCGATGTCGAGGTAGCTGCGTGGGGCGATGCCCAGCTCTTCCCAGGAACGGTTCACTTCGGCGAGCCGCGCGGCAAGGCGCGCCGGGTCGGACAGCTCGCCCTCGGCCAGTTCGACCAGGGTCGGATGCCCCTGTGCCGAGGTCAGAACCCCCACCGCGAGGGTCTGGCACAGGCTCGGCTGCAACCCGGCCAGGTCCCCGTCCAGCAGCGCCCTGAGTTGCGGCATCTCACGAGCGAGCAGCACGCTCTCGCGCAGCGACAGGGCATCGACCTGGTGCACGGACACACCGGGATCCAGGGAGCGGGGGGCGCGCCGCCCTGTCATGATCAGCCGGGAGAAGCCGCGGTGCCCGGTCAAGGCGTCGACCACAAGCTCCCATCTCGGGTCGCGCCATTGGCCTGACGCACTGAGCAGAGACTCCACGTTGTCGAGGACGACCAGGACCCGCCTCTGCTTACAGAACTGGGTGAGCATCGGCAGGAACGCCGACAGCTCTTCCGGCTTGTCCAGCAGTTCGACGAAGTGAAGTCCATCGACGCGCTGCTGCAGGGCCTGGGCGAATTCGGCGAGGGAGGGGGCGATGTCCGCAGCATCTCCGTCGGTCTCCTCGGGGGCCCGATACCAGACGAGCGCCGAAAAGTTGTCCTCCTGTCCATAGGCGAGTTCGAGCGCACACGCAGTCTTGCCCACACCAGCCATGCCCTGAAGGAAGATGCCGGACCCTCCACTGTGCGGCGCCAGGCAACGGTTCGCCGCGGACATCAGGGCGCCTCGGCCCACGAACCGTGCGGGCTGATCGGGGAAGCCCGCCAGCTTGAGTGCACTCCTGTCGAAGATCAGGGCGCGGCCCTTCGGCGGTTCGAGCAGGAGGTCCACGGCGGTGCCGCCGAACAGCGCGGGCGAGCTGGCGGCCAGGGGCGGGCTGGCCTCGGTGGCCGGCGTCTCGACCACTCGGGGCAGGGCTAGCGCCACCGCGCGTCCCAGGGAGTTCGCCTGTTCCACCATCAGTTTGAATACGGCACCGTTCAGCTCGGTCACGAAGTCGTCGGTAACGGTGTGACGCATACCGAGCACCGCACAGTCGAGGCGATCAGCGAGGACCTCGGCGAGGGTACCCACGTGCGGGGAGGCACCCGACCGCTCCAGCTCCGTGGGCCCGTCGTGTCGCGACGACTCGGCGGACCGGTGCGCGGAGCCGATCCCCAGCGCCTCCAGTCGCTGGTCGGTCAGGGTGTCGGCTGACGAGCAGGCCGCCGCCAGTACGAACTTGACGCGTCGGCGCAACGGCGCCAGCAACTCCACCAGAGCGTCCCCGCCGATCGGGTCACGGCTTCCGTCCGGCTTCTCCAGGACGAAGACGCCTTCCCCACCGTGGCCGGACAGCACGAGAACGTCCCAGCCGTGCCCGTGCTCCACGCATTCGCTCAGCCGCTCACGGGTCACGCCGTATTGCAGGACAATCAGCTCGATGGCGGTCTCACCCGTCTTGGCCACCGTGTCGAGCAGGCGGGCGAGCTGCAGGCGTTCCCGCCTCAGGTTCAGCGCGGAGGTCCCGTCGGGCAGACTGAACAGAGCGAGTACCCGCAGGGCGTCCCTGATGGGCCGCTTCCTCTTCCGTGCCGGCCTGTCCGAGGACGCCGCAAGATCCCGGACAAGGCTGACGCGGTGCAGCGGCAGGGCCTTGCCGTCGATTACCGCCGCTTCCCAGGGCAGTGCCGCGACGAAGCGGGCCTCGACGGGGACCTTCATCCGCACCACGCAGGGGCCCTCGTCAGCCAGGATGCGGCCGATCTCCCGGAACGCCGTCCGGGTGATCCACCGGCCCAGCTCGTCGAGGAGTTCGCTCTCATGCTCCAGGCGCCGACTCGGGTCCGCCCGCCATCGCAGATACGGCTGCAGATCCCGGAAGGCGTCGACCTGCCAGTCGGACCCGTTCAGATGGACGTCGGTCTCCTCGATCACCAGACCGTCGGCCTCCAGGACCCAACGCCAGCTCACCTCCGTGACTTTGCCCGTGATGGGCTCCGTCACCGCTTGAAAGCCGCTCACACCGAGGCAGAAGTCCGCCGGTTCGGTATCCACGGTTCCCCCCCTGTGCGTCATGGCTGCTGCCACAGGATCCTAGGGCGCGTTCACCCGCGTTCCGACGACTCCGCCGAGTCAGGGAAGGCCTCCCGATCTTCGACCGAAGTTGTCGTCGACGATCGGACAGTTCGTGAGTGCTGCCGGCTCCGGCGAGCGGATCCAGCCCGCTCGCCCCGGTGATCCCTCCCGCGTCGGCCCCTACCGCGTGGTGGGCCGGCTCGGTGCGGGCGGCATGGGAACCGTGTACGCCGCCCTCGCCGACAGCGGAGAACGGGTCGCGGCGAAGGTGGTTCACTCCGTACAGGCCGCCGACCCCGAAGCCGACTCCCCCTGGCTGGCGACCGCCTTCGTCACCGGCACCGCCCAAGCCCTCGCCACGATCCATGCCGTCGGCGTCGTGCACCGAGACGTCCAACCGCAGAACGATCAACTGTATGCGTCAAAGCCAGTGACGACCTGTTATGGGACGGAGGGAGGAAGCGGCTGCTGGGCTGCGTTTGTCGCGGTCCTGGTGCCCAGGGACAGAGCCTTCATGTCATCAGGATCACTGCGGCGCAGCGCGTACAGCTTACCCATTGCCACCAGGCTGGGACCCCAGAGAAAGAGCGAAAGCCACCACATGTCCTTGGCCACGTAAACGCCGACGACGAGCATGGCGACACTGATCACGGCGCTGAGGTACAGACCGGTCATCCGGAGTGCGTGCAGACGCTTCTCCCGCTCCAGTCGCAGCATGCCGTCCGCAGCGGCCTTGGCGTTCTCTTCAGCCCGTACGGTGGCATCACGCTGCATGTCCAGCTGCCTCAGGCGGATTTGGTGCTCCCGCTTCAGCTGGGGTTCCAGCGCTTCGAGCGCAATTTTGAGTTTCTCCGGCCCGCCCAGGGCGGCGCCCCATTTCATGGCGATGTCCAGACCCGCTGCGACGACGGGATCGTCCTGCGGGAGGGGCAGAGCACTGCTGTCTTCGTCCGTAGTCACTGCCGGGCGCCTCCGTCGCCGTTTCCTGCTGGGGCGTATTCGAGTGGGGTGGGTTCGGGAGGCGGCCCGAGCCGTACAAGCAGTCGGGCGAGGGTGTGCTCCAGCGTCTCGCCGGCAGCCCTGGCCATCGCAGGAGTCTCGTCCTGCATATGTGGTGCGTATCGCTGGACCCGGTCCTTCCCCCAACTCTTGGCGCGATACATGGCTCGGTCGGCGTTGCGCAGCAACTCGCTCGCGGCAAGCCCCGGCTCGGCGAAGGCGACTCCGATCGACACGGTGACCTTGACGTCTTCGCCATCGATGGCGAAAGGCTGGGACAGAGCGATTCTCAGCCGGTGAGCGAGCTCGAGAACGTTCTGCTCGTGGACCGAGTAGTCGCGGCTGCTGCTGTGCGCGACGAGGGCAGCGAACTCGTCGCCGCCAAGCCGGGCCACGATGTTTTCGATACCTACGTATTGCTGAAGCCTGCGAGCGGCTTGAACCAGCAGTTCGTCTCCGGCCTGGTGCCCGATCGTGTCGTTGACGGCCTTGAAGCCGTCCAGGTCGATGAAGAGGATCGCCGTGCCTCGATCGGAGGCGTGGCGGCTGGTGAGTGCCTGCTGGACACGTCTGGTGAACAGAGCACGGTTGGGCAGGTCGGTGAGCGGATCGTGCTCGGCGTTGCGCTGCAGCTGCGCCTGTAGGCGCACTCTCTCCGTCACGTCCCGGCTGTTGAAGATGAGGCCGCCGTGATGACGGCTCACGGTGGACTCGACGTTGAGCCAGTCGCCGTCTCCCGAGCGGAAGCGGCACTCGATGCGGGTGGTGGGTTCCTCTTGGAGGCCGGCGGCGAGGAAGCGACGCACCTCGTGCACCACTTGGCCCAGATCCTCCGGGTGAATGAGGTTGGCCAGCTCGGTGCCCACCAACTCCTCGGCGGACCGTCCATAGACCCCGGCGGCGGCCGGGGAGACGTACCGCAGGACCCCGCTCGGCGCGGCGATCATGATGACGTCGCTGGAACCCTGCACCAGGGAACGGAAGTGGCTCTCCTGCTGCGCGAGTTCCTGGGTGAGCGTGATGTTGTCGATGAGCGTGATGCCCTGACGTACCACCAGGGCGAGCAACACGGTGCCACCGGTCAGGATCACCACGCGGTCCACGCTGCGGCCGCTGAGGACGTTGTAGAGGATCCCCAGGGTGCAGGCGGCGGCCGCGAGATAGGGCGCGAGGGCGGCCGCCGAGCCGGTGATGCGCTGAGTGGCCGGATACCCCACGTGACGATGGTCATGGTCGTGGCTATCCCGATGCCCCGGACCCCCGCTCACACGAACGGCTGCCTTCGGATGCCCACTCCGAGGCGCGGCCCAGGGGACATACGACAGGAGCAGCGAGCCGGTGAACCAGCCCGCGTCCAGGGCCTGGCTCGAGTGGTAGCTGCTGTGCAGCAGCGGCGAGGTGAACAGGAGGTCGCACAGCACGGTCAGCGTGAGCGTGCCGATCGAGGTGCTGATCGCCATGCGTGTGACAGCCGAGCGCCGGAAATGCAGGGTGAGCACCATGGAGACGAGGGCGATTTCCAACAGCGGGTTCGCCAAGGACAGCGCGGTATGCGCCACGCTGAGTCCCTCGAACTTCACCTCCAGGGCAAAACTCCACGACAGGGTCAGCAACGAGCCGCCGAAGAGCCAGGCGTCCAGCCCGAGACAGACCCAGCCCGCCCTCGTCACGGGCCGGTTGGCAAGCACCAGCAAGCCCAGGATGGCCGGCGGCGCGAAGCACAGGAAGAACCCGTCCGCGTAGATGAAACCGGGTACGGGCCGCTGCAGAACCACCTCGTACCACCCCCGGACCAGGTAGCCCAGGGCCGCCATGGCTGAGGAGAGCGCGAACAGCCGCCAGGCCGGCCGGAGCTGGACAGGGGGGCGACGGGCGTAGAGGAAACAGGACACAGCCGCCGCGCCGGAGGCGGCGCCCAACCCGAAATCACCCACGACCAAGGCGGCTTGGCCCGACCCCCAGCCGACCGCGGAACCGACGGCGTATCCCGCGCACACCATGACGAGTACGAGCAGCGCGTACCACGGCAATCCGCTGCCGGGAGCCTGCAGACGCGAGGCTGGCACCCTGCTGCCGGACTCCAGCGGACCGATCCTATGGTGACGAGTGTCCACAGCCCCCTCACGGCAACTTGTACAGTGTCGGGGCTCCAGCTCTGAAGAGTTGGTGGCCCGTCTGCTGGCATGGCACCTGGATGGTCATTCGATGATGTCGTCTTGAAAGCTACGCGGCGGCTTCCGTCCACGGGACGGTAGTGACGGCTTCTACCCCGATCGAGTGAAAGCGGCCGGTCCGCTGGGTGCCTCGACCATGCAGTCGTGCCTGCCGCAACACTGATGCGCGCGGCCGAGTCAATCCCGCGGACTGGCAGGGCGGCACCTGTTCACGAGTCGTCGAGGCGAGGGGAGCGCGGCACTGACGGACGACGGACGCCGCCACTGGCGCACGGCACCCCTGGTACTCCAGCCGTAGAGGCGGCGGTGACGGCGACTGAGAGTTCTCGATCCGTCCGGCGGTGCCCGGTGTACTGGCGCTGGACGCCTACCGTGTGCGTGCCCTTCTTGAGGTCGCCGGTCTCGTCGACCACCAACACGGCCTGGTCGTCAGCCAAGTGCTCCAGCACGAAGGCGCGCAGATGGGGTTCGACCCGCGCGAAGCGATCCGCGATCCGGGTCCATCAAGCCCTCGAACATCGCCCTCCAGCAGGCGGGCACTACGCTGTGGCCCGAGGCCACCGCTTCATCGTCAGTCCACACACCTGACGATGATCGTCAGTGGCCGCAGCTGTCTCCGCACCGGGCCCCACCAGCAAGATCACGCCGTAGAACTGCCGAATGTGGCAGTTCTGTTCGCATCGGGGTGGCTTGGACCCAGGTGAGTGTCGGTGGACGGCGCTATCGCCCTCGCTATGGAAAAGGATCTCCTCAAGCACTTTGCTCCTCTGCCGGATCGGACCGGCCAGGTAGGCAGCATCGAGTCACTCACTCTGGATGGGCACCGCTACTACTTCGGCTTCGACTACAAGAGCGACGTGGTTCTCTCTCCGCTGATCGACGATCCCAAGGCCATGGCTGCCTTCGCGAGCGAGTACATGCGTCAGACCACTGGCGGGCATGACGTGACCTACTGGGAGGGCCTGGTCCACGCAGCGGCCGAGGGCACGGAGCTGGACTGCGACGATGCGGAGCGGGACATCGCCTCGCGGGACTTGCGTGGGGATGTGCCGGGCCGGACACCGAGAGTTACCTGCTCCACCTTCTGGGCGCGGCTACGGGATGGGACGACTGGTTCGAGGAGGCGCCGGAGGTACAGCAGGCGTGCGAGCGTCTCGGGTTCGATGACGAGGACTCGGAGTTCATCGACCACCGTCTTCAGGCTGTCCGGGAACATGGGGCACAGACGCGACCTGACGAGTGGACAGTCGCGCGCTTCCACCTGACCGCGGCGACACAACATCTGCCAGGCAACTGGAACATGCTGTTCGCACCACTCGCGGAGGGCGTCACGAGTCACCAGTGAGCGGCGCCGCAACAGGACAGGAGCCCGCTCACCCTCATCGCACCGGACCCCACCGGCAAGATCACATCCATGGCTGGAGTACTAGAGGCACCGAAAGGGCGCCTGACCTGGGAAATCTCCCGTCAGGCGCCCTTGTTGTTCGCTGTTCAGGCAGCAAAGCGAACTCACCCGCGAAGGGCCGGCGCCGACAGGCGGAATGAGATTGTCCGGGCTGGCTTCGTGTCGGATATGCGGACAGGCGGATCCGCTTGCGGGGCCTATGGGCCGGGTCGCGCAGGTCGTCGAGCGCAGAATGTGCTTCGCGGGCACCGCGGGCCGGGACGGCGCCGAAAAGTCGGCGCAAAAGTTCAGTGAGCGTTTGATTCTCCGCTGCCCGTTTCCTTTGGCTTGGCTGTCGCTCCGGAGAGCCACCCAAATGCCTACCCCAACCAAGCGGCCCCCCGGCCAGCCTCCCACACCCCCACGCCCGAGCACCCACACCATACAAAGCCACGACCACAAGGAGAGAAACCCCATGCGTTTCACCCGCACCGCACTCACAGCCGCCACGGCACTCCTCACCCTCACCGGACTCGGTACCACCGCACACGCCGACGGCTACAACACGGACAGCGGCAAGGGCAAGCCCTGCTTCATCAGCGTCGTCGGCCACCACAACACCAGCGCCTGCGGAAGCATCACCTACGGCGACAACGCGACCACCGGACAGAACCACAGTGTGGGACTTCCACAGGTCCAGGACTTCGGGCCGATTGCCGTGACAAACAATGCGGGCTTCGATCTCGTGCTGGCCAGCCTGAGTGGCCCCATCTCAGGTACCCCCGATACACCGATCCCCGTAGGTGCTCAGAACATGCCTGTTTATCGAGTCAACGGACTCGGAAATGGCCAGGCCACCATCACGTCTGATAACGGCACTTACGAAGCAACGATCTCAACGTCCTATTTCGGGGGAATTGCAGGCCCCAGTACCAGCTGCCAAGCGGAAGGGAACATCCGCTGCTCCGTCAATGGCAACTTGGTGGTATTTTCCCCTGCCTGACAGGTCGGCGTTGTTCGTGGCCTAGAACACCCCCACAGCCAAGTTCCAGACAGATGTGTCGGACAACGATCTGCCGGCCGGGCTCTGAGTCCGTGCCCTCCGCGCCGCCGCGGCCCGGAACGCGTCGCCTCGCGGCCTGGAGTCTGCTCCCGGGCCCGCACTCTGGTGCCGAAGCGGATCGCCCACACCAGGGCGGCCGTGATGAGCACCCCGCAGACGACGATCTCGCCGCGGCGCTCGTTCAGACCGTCGTGGTCGACGCCGAGGAGGAGGCCGTGGCCGCCGACCGGACAGCGGGTGTCGCCGTCCTGGGTGATCGGCAACGGTGGTGGGTGTCCTGCGCTGGAGAACTCCAGCGTCCACCTGGCGTCGTCGTGTTCGCCGACAGGTCGTGACCGGTGACTTCACCGGCGGACGGGTCCACAGACGTCAGCAGGAGCGGACCGGCACCGGCCAGAAACCGGCTGAGCGGGCCCACGGGTACCTCCGGAACGGGAGGCAGCGCCCCGGGATCGCGGTGCACGACGCTGACGAGGAAGGGCCGGCCGCCGTCCTCCAGCAGATCCACCGCGGCCCAGTCCGCCGAGCTGCGGAACCAGGAACCGGCACACCCGGCTCAAGCCGTTTCGCGGGTCGAGCGCGCTGGACAACGCGGTGGTCGCCTCGGTCGGCAGTGTCAGCCGGTCCAGTGCCCGCTGCACCACGTCGTCGACCTCGAAATCGTCCACGACCTCAGGCCGCTCCCGCCGACTGGTCCGTCGCCGTTTTCCCGTTCGCCGGAGGGGCACCCGGCGGGTGGATGGACAGCTCAACGGCCCGGCTGCGCGCGCCGATCGCGGTGCCCCTGCCTCAGGAGAGCCCCGGCATCGGCCCCTGCGCACTCCTCCCGAACCGCCTCGCCCAGGTCGGCGGTCCCTGGACGGGCCTGGGCCGCGGAAGGAGTGATGCGATCATGCCGACCGCGACACAACGAGCCAGGACCGACGCCCTGCTCACCGGCCACGGGCAGATCTACGCGAGAGGCCGGCGTGAAACTGCGTGACCCGCCGCAGCCGCTCTACCAGTTGCTGGTGCTCGCCCACCTGCTCAGCGCACGGATCAGGGCGTCCGTGGCCACGGACGCCGCGCGCGCCCTGTTCGACGACGGGATGCGCAAACCGAAACGCATGAGGGAAGCCACCTGGCAGCAGTGGGTGGACGCCCTCGGCAAAGGCCACTACCGCCCGTACGACGAGCGCACCGCCACCCAGCTCGGTGAGGCCGCCGACGGCGACGTCGAGGAAGGCAAGCGCCTGCTGCGCGAACTGCCCGGCATCGGGCCCGCCGGCGCGGACATCTTCCTACGGGAAGCCCAGGGCGTGTGGCCCGAGGTCGAGCCGTATTTCGACGCCAAGGCCCTCCAGGGCGCCGACCGGCTCGGTCTCCCGAAGTCGCCCGGTGCCCTCGCCCGTCTGATCAAGGAGAAGGAATACCCGGCACTTGCGGCCGCACTCGTGCGATCGGCGCTCGACAAGCGGGTCGCGGACGACGTCGCGGCCCCGTGAACGGCTGGGGCCGCACCCTGAGGCTCTCGCCGCGTTCCTGACGTTTGTGCTCGGGCCGGTGCGGACATCTCTCCCCCACGCGTCCGGCTTCGTGAGATCGCGAAACCCGGCGGACGCCGAAGGAGGCAGACATGCGCCGTATCCGTGTGAGCAACAGGACCTTGAAGACGGACAGTCGGCGCATCCGCGAGGAAGCCGACGAACGTCCTGTCGAGCGCGCCGAGGTGCGTAAGGACATTGCCCGCACCTGGTGGCCGGACGGCAGTTGAGGTCTAGGTGAGCGTCTTGCGCGGATCGCGCCGCGGCGTCGGCCCGCACCGTCGGCAGCTCGCGTTCGCTCCTGTCGGCCGCAGGTTGTTCCTGTCCGTACAACAGGCTTTGGCGCGCTTGCCCAGGCGCTTGGCGGGCTTGCCGAGTACATCACGCGCCGGCTCCGTGGCGTACCGGGTCTTCTTGGCCGCCTTACGGGCTTCGTGCAGGGCCGTGTCCGTCGGTTCCGCCCGTCCTCTGCCTGAGCACGGCCGAGGTACCGGCAGGCGCAGGTCGTCCGTGTCGTAGTACACGGCGTCCAAATCCTCGGTGCCCCGATCCACGACGTTCACTATCGGGCCCACACCGGTGAGGTCGGGCAGCCAGGTCGTGTCCTCCGCCGACGGGGCTTCGTACTTTCGCCCGGTTCCCTGCTTGGTGTCGGCCATGTCCTGCCGCGGACACGCACGCGGCCCCCTGCAGACATCGCCGGTCGGGATCCGGCAGCCCGCTCCGCGCCGTCCCGCACTTCATCCTTTTCTTCCGTTTCACCCGAATCACATGTGGGGACCCGGCACGCACGGCACCAGCACGCCAACCGTCTTCCGGTCGGCAGCCGGAGCGGCAGGAGAGGAGCAACCGTGAAGGCCGCGGTATACGAACGAGGGCCGGACGTCGTTCGAGACGGGCCGCAGCATGGGGCACGAGAACCTCGGCGAGGTGGTGGAGACCGGATCGGCCGTCCGCAAGGTGAAGGTCGGCGACTACGTCGTCCTCCCCTTCAACTCAACGTCGCCTGCGGATTCTGCAAGCAGTGCGAGCAGGGCCTGACCAACTACTGCCTGACGATGCAGCCGGAGCCCGCCCTGGCCGGGGCCGCCCGTGGATTCGCCGAGATGGGACCGTACGAGGGCGGCCAAGCCGAGTATCTGAGGGTCCCGTACGGCGACTTCAACGCGCTGCGCCTCGGCGAGGACGCGGTCGAGCGGCAGAAGGACTACGTGATGCTCGCCGACATCTTCCCCACGGGCTATCACGCCACCGAGATGGCCGGTGTCGGGCCCGGCGACCAGACCATCGTCCACGGCGCCGGCCCGGTCGGGCTGATGGCCGCCTGCTCGGCGATCCTGCGGGGCGCCGGCCGGGTGTGGGTCGCCGACCACCAGCAGGACCGGCTGCGCAAGGCCGAGGAGATCGGCGCCCTCGCGATCGACACGACGACCGAGGACCCGGCCGAGGTCGTGAAGGAGGCCACGCTCGGGCTCGGCGCCGACAACGGCTGTGAGTGTGTCGGCTACCAGGCCCACGACCCGTGCGGGCAGGAGGACGCCGCGCTCACCCTGAACGGGCTGATCGACAGCGTCCGCTTCACCGGTTCGCTGGGAGTGGTCGGCGTGTTCCTGCCCGAGGACCCGGGCGGCGCCGAGGCGCAGGGCGAGCAGGAGGCCCAGGGGAGGATTCCGTTCGACTACGGGCAGATGTGGTTCAAGGGGCAGCACATGGGGACCGGCCAGGCTCCCGTGAAGCGCTACACCCACGCCCTGCGCGACCTGATCGCCTCCGGCCGGGCCGAGCCGGGCTTCGTCGTCTCGCACGAACTGCCCCTGACCGAGGCGCCGTCGGCCTACGAACACTTCGACCGGCGGGACGAGGGCTGGACCAAGGTGGTCCTGCATCCGGACGGCCACGGCGGAGAGGGGCGGGGTGGAGGGAAGTGAGGGCACAAACCATGACGACACCGGTGTCGGGCACCCGCCCGCAGATCCGCAGGATCCGCACGGACCTGCTCGGGATCTACCTCAACGACCATCTTGCAGGTGCCACGGTCGGAGCCGGACGCTCCGCGTTCATGGCCCGATCGCATCGCGACCCGCCGTACGCGGAACCACTGCGTCACCTCGCGGGTGAGGTCGCCGAGGACCGGGCGAGCCTGCTGCGCATCATGCGGAGCCTGGGCGTGCCGGAGCGCCGCTACAAGGTCGCGGCATCGGGTGCGGTCGAGCGACTGGGACGGCTCAAGAGCAATGGGCGCCTCTACCGGCGTTCACCGCTGACGCTGGTGATCGAGCTCGAGTTCCTCCGGCTGGGGGTGAAGGGCAAGGAACTCGGCTGGCGCACGCTGCGCACCCTGGCCGAGGGCGACGACCGCCTCGACGAGCAGGAGCTCGACGGGCTGATCGCACGGGCCGGGCGGCAGATGAGCACGCTGGAAGAGCTGCGCGTCGGAGCGGTCCGGCAGGTGCTGCTGGCCGGCTGACGCGGAGCGGGAGGACCGGCGCGTCGGACGACAGCTTCGGGGAACCCGGGGCAGAAGGGTAAGGAGGAACGCCATGCCGGCCGGATCGAGTGCCAAGCGGGAACGGCAGTACGAGCACATCAGGAAGAGCGCCGAGGACCGGGGCGCGAGTCCGCCGGGCGGGCCAAGGAGATCGCCGCGCGGACGGTCAACAAGGAGCGGGCGAGGTCGGGCGAGTCGAGGACCGCGAGCAGGACGTCCACCCGTGACCCGAAGTCCGCTTCCGAGCGCGGCGGGCAGCGCTGGCACAGCAGCGCGCAGGGTCCGACGAAGGACCAGCTGTACGCGGAGGCGAGGAAGCGCAACATCGACGGCCGCTCCTCGATGACCAAGGAGCAGCTGCAGAACGCGCTCGGCCGTTGAGGGGGAGGGTGAGGGTAAGGCCGGTGCAGGTCGACTCCTGTCTCGCCCCCGGCGTCAGCGCCGACACGGTCGAGCGATGGGTCCCGACGGCGTCACTGCTGCACTCCGACGGAGACGCGGTGGACGTCGCGGTCGCCGACGGGCGGAACTCGGGGTGCGCGGGCGGCCCGGTGACCGGGCGAACCACGGTCGGCTGGGCCCGAAGGACCTGTTCGGCCGGCAGGCCAACCACGCCGAGGACCGGCTGACCACTCCCCTGGTCCGGGACGGCGGACGGCTGGTTCCGTGCGGCTGGACAAGGCGATGCACCGGATCACCGCCCGCGCAAGGGAGCTGCTGGACGAGAGCGGACCCGGCTCGATCGGCTTCTGCACCAGCGGCCAGCTGTTCCTGGAGGACTACTCCCCGACCGGACCTGGACATCCTGCTGCGACCGCACCGGCATGACGTACGGACGGCTGCGCGGCGCCGGCGGCATCCGGTGGGCCGCTCCCGACGACTGCGAGACGTACGGCCGCGACCTGGTGACCGGCGCGTCCGTCCCCGAGACCGAGTGCCGGCAGCTTCCCGTTCACCGAGGGTGCTGCATGCGCTCAGGCACACGACGCCCACGACCACCGTGAGGGCCATGCCCCTCCCACGCGAGAACCAATGGACCACGGCTCACGCGGCCGGCCAGCACGCCCACCCCGATCACCCCGGCGAGCCCCGCCAGGTACGCGGCCGACAGAGGACGTTCCTTGGGCAGCGTGCTGCTCGACGGGGCGGATCTCACGCTCTCCGGTGGCCAGTGACACGTCGTACGGCGCGGTGGCGCTGTGCACCGCAGCGGAGGCGCCCCTCGTGGTCAGGACGAGGGGATTGACGCGGGTGAGCAGTCCGAGGACCACAGGCACGCCACACCGGTCACCTCCCTCGTTAGGCCCGCAGGCCACCGGGTACTCGGCAGCGCGTCCTCACCACGGCGCCACCGGAAGGGACGACGCCCGGGTTCGGCGTTCGCCAACCGGACGGGCGGCGAAGACCATGGAACGAACGGCAGACACGACGGGGCTCGCTCTCCTCGTGATCGACATGATCAACACGTACGACCACGAGGACGCCGAGCTGCTCATAGTTCTACGAAACCCCACTGGCCTATCTGCTGTGGCGACTGCCGTCGGGCACGTCGTACTGAGCGGCCAGGTCACCGAACAGCGCGTCCTGTACTGGAGTCCGCCGCGCTGGAAATGATGGAGCGCAACATGGGCGCCCTGATCACCACCGCAGCGAAGATCAACTTCGCTCGTCCCGGCGCGGGACCTGGATGGCACATTTACGTAATTTATGTATAAGTTGCAGCGATACGGAAACTCGTGCGGAATGGTACGCACGCTGAAGCCGCACAGACGCCATGACGAGCATGCCCCGGCCGCCGACGGGCCGGGCGAGCGTGCGGAGCGGCGGGCCCCGGACAAACCGAGCGATCTGCCGAAGCGCTCCTGGGTAGCGGTGCCGAAGGGCAGCCTGAAGGAGTTCAAGAGGGATGAGCTCGCCGACCGGGCTGCGGCACTGACCTATTACTCGATCCTGGCGCTGTTCCCGGCGCTGCTGGCGCTGGTGTCGCTGCTGGGAGTCGTCGGGCAGTCCGCCACGCGGGCGGTCCTGGACAACATCCAGAAGCTCGCCCCGGGGGCGGCCCAGGACATCCTGCGGGGCGCGGTGCAGCAGATGCAGGGCAGGGGAGGGCTCGGCTCGCTCATGGCCGTCGTGGGCCTGGTGCTCGCGGTGTGGTCGGCGTCCGGTTATGTCGCCGCGTTCATCCGCAGCGCCAACGCGGTCTACGACATCCCCGAGGGCCGGCCGGTGTGGAAGGTGCTGCCGGTACGGGTCGGCCTGACCGTCGTGCTGATGGTGATGGCGGTGATCAGCGCGTTGATCGTGGTCTTCACCGGGAGTCTCGCCCGGCAGGCGGGCACGGCGCTCGGGGTCGGTGACACGGGGCTGACCGTGTGGTCGTACGCGAAGTGGCCGGTGCTGATCCTCCTGGTCACCGTGATGATCGCGGTCCTGTACTGGGCCGCTCCCAACGCGCGCCTGCGCGGTTTCCGCTGGATCACGCCGGGCAGCTTCCTGGCGCTGCTGATCTGGATGGCCGCCTCCGCCGGGTTCGCTCTGTACGTGGCGAACTTCGCCTCGTACAACAAGACCTACGGCGCTCTCGCGGGCGTGGTCATCTTCCTGGTGTGGCTGTGGATCACCAACCTGGCGATCCTGCTCGGCCTGGAGTGTGACGCCGAGCTGGCTCGTCAACGCGCGGTCGCCGGGGGCCACCCGGCCGAGGAGGAGCCGTACGTCGAGCCGCGCGACACCCGGACCTGGGACGAGGAGGACCACCGCCGCCTCGGGACCTGACCCGGCGCCACTGACGAACGCAGCCGGCGCGGGAGTCAGGGCCCGGTCCGGGGCCGAGGTGCCAGTACGTCCACGCCTGGCCGGGGATCGTGTAGCCGATGTCGGCGAGGGCGTCGGGCGTCTGCGTACCGGTGCGGAAGGCGGCGCACGGAAGCCCGACAAGCCCACTCGCCACAGAGAGTGCACGCCCACTCTCTTTGAGTTACTATCTGATTGGTCATCGGCGGGAGGAGTGCCATGAGCTACACGCTGTTGCGCGGCTTGTTCGTCATCCGCTATCCCGACCTCCCGCGGCAGGGGCCGGAGCCCGACGGCGACACGGTCAAGTTCCATCCGGACACACCCGCCCTGGTCGAGGGCCTGCGTCGGCCGTCAGGTACACCGCCGGACATCAACGCCCGGGGCATCTCCGTGCGGCTGGAAGCGATCGACGCACTGGAGACGCACTTCGGCGAGACCCACCAGGAACTGGACGGCGCCGACAAGGCCCGTGACAGGCTGCTGCAGCTCCTCGGGTTCACCAACGTCACCTTCTTCGAGGACCATCCGAACAAGGTCGAGTCGGCCGACCAGGACAGCGTGCGCGGATACGTCCTCTCCAACGGGATCGACGCCAACGGCCGCATGATCGGGTTCGTCCACCCGGGTGACCCGGCCGAGCCCGACGGGGCGGACGTATTCCTGGACGAGGCCGGAGTGGACCGGTCCGCCAACGCGACACTGCTCACCGAGGGTCTGGCCTACCCGGCGTTCTACGCGACCCTGCCCGCCTCGCTCCGCACCCACCTGACGACGACGTCCCGGGCGGCGCGAACAGCGGGGGCGGGGGTGTGGCCCCGCTCGAAGGCCGACCCGAACGGCAAGGCCGACGTCCCGGATCTCGACGCGCTGCAGCGGTTGGTGATGTGGCCCAAGCTGTTCCGGCGGATCGTGCCCTACCTCGCGGCGGGGGCCACCGACTTCAACGGCTTCGACGCCTGGCTGCGGAGCGACCCGGTCCACCGCGACGATCCCCTCTTCCTGCTGGACCGGGGCGAGTACGGCAACCTGCACGACGTGATCGACGCCGCGGGCCAGGACATTCAACTCACGGTCTGGCCGGAGGACTTCATCATCAGCCCCGACCCCGCACCGCCGGGGGCAACCATCCACCCCTAGAAGGTTCGCCGAGCGCGGCAGCACGCCGACGATCCGCTTCCGCAGCACTTCGAGGCTGTTTCCGCAGGTCAGCAGCCCACACGCGACCATGCGGCGAGGCCTGGGCGAAGTTCGCGCCGACCAGGCGCCGTCGGCGACCTGAACGCCGACGGTGCCCGGTCAGGCCCGGGGGGCGGGCACCACACTGAGGTGGCCCGCTGCGCGCCGGGGGGTGCCACGTCGGATTCCGCGGGGCGCGGGCACGGGGCGCGGCTCGCGCAGCACCAGCGTCAGCCGCCTGTACCCCATGTCCAGGAGCGTCGTCGGGGTCTCGACGACGATACGGCACCGGGTGTCACCCCTGCGCGCGTCGGGATGGTGCAACGAGCGGACCGCGCCGTCGAGTTCGACGGCGACCTCACCGACCGCGCGGATCCAGTGCGGCAGCCCCTGCCGGTACGCGGCCTCCATGATCGGGTCCTGCGCGATCTCCCGGCGGATCGCCTGGAGCCCGGCGTCGTGCCCGTGCCGCTCCACGGCCGCCGAGAAGCAGGCGAGCATCGGCAGGCACCAGCCTGACTCGTGGTCCGCGAGGACGGACGACGCGTCCGGGTGGAAGAGGACGAATCGCAGGAAGTTGTCCCAGGGCAAGGCCGTGGGGTGCGGGCTCACGTTCCCGAAGAGTGTCTCGAAAGCGGTGTTGGCCTGGACCACGTCCCAGCGGTGGTCGAGGACCACGGACGGGAAGGGAACAGCCTCCAGGTAGGCGGCGTAGTCCTGCAGATACGCCTGGGCCTCGAGAGTGTCGGGGACGGGCCGCGGTACGGACCGCTGCCCTCCTGCCTGAAACGCCATCGGGAGGTCACCCCTCTTGCCCGTGCCGCCTTCACGCGGCGACCCGATCCTGCTGCCCGGGGGCGTGAGGTGTCAACTACCGTGGCATTCCGTGCTCGTTGACGGCTGAAATTGGCCACAATTGTGGCGTGACCTGGATGCGAGGCCGACGGACGGGATGTTCGCCAACAGGCCCGTCGTCGCGGCCACGTCGCCGTGCGCCGCACTCTGGCCCCGTCCCCCTACTCCTTCGAGGCGCTGTGCGACACCGTGCCGAACGCCCCATGTCATCCCGGCGGGCCGGGCCGGCCTGCCGGGATGACGGATCGCGCGGTGGACGGCGGTGGATCAGTTCGTCTGGATGCGGGCCGCGTTCTCGGCCAGCCAGGTGTCGAAGCTCTTCAGCTCCGGGTGGATCTCCCGGATCCCGTCCAGGTCGCGGGCTCCGGTGAACTCCCGGTCGAAGTCGCCGTAGTACTGGAACATGTTGGCGATCTCGTCGCCCGCCGGAACACCGAGGGAGCGGAAGACGTCGTAGGGCACCGACTGGAAACGCACCCGCTCGCCCAGCGCGGCCCCGATCTTCTCCGCGTACTGGGCGCCGGTCAGGTGGTCGCCCGCGAGGCCGACGGTGTGGCCGATGAAGCGCTCGCCGCCCTTGAAGACGGCCAGGGCGGTGCGGCCGATGTCGTCCACGTCCACGCCGGACAGCCGCTTGCCGTCCTCGAAGGGCAGGGTCAGCGTCAGCACGCCGTCCTCGGCCCGCTTGGGACCCATCATCGACAGGAAGCCCTGGTAGAAGAACGTGGTGTTCAGGAAGGTGGTCGGCACTCCGGCCCGGCGGAACAGCTCGTTGGCCTCGCCCTTGGCGTCGAAGTGCGGCACGTTGTACTTGCCCTGGAGAACGGGCATCCGCTCGTCCTCCAGGGGCAGCAGCTCACGGGTGTCCTCCAGCGTCGACCACACCACGTGCCGCAGACCGGTGGCCTTGGCCGCGCGGACGAGGTTCTCGACCTCCTCGGTCTCCTTGGCCGCCGATCCGTGCGCCCAGAAATTGGTGACGAGGAAGGCACCGTAGGCACCCTCGAACGCCTTGTGCAGGGTCGGCTCGTCATAGAAGTCCGCCTGCACGACCTCGGCACCGAGTTCGGCGAGTTCCTTGGCGGCGGGCGAGTCGGGGTTCCGGGTGAGCGCGCGCACCGTGAATCCGGAGTCCGGATCGGCCAGGATCGCGCGTGCGGCACCGCCGCCCTGCGCGCCCGTGGCTCCAGCGACCGCGATGACCTTCTTCTCACTCATGCCGGCTACCCCTGCCTCGGAAACTATCGTTGACGCATCAACCAAAGCAGGCTTTGAGTGATGCGTCAACTTCTTCTGGCGCGTCCCAGAACCCGACCGTTTCCAATGTCGCGTCGGCCACTGGAAGAACGTCATCACTATCGGCCTCGATATTGGTCCTCCAGGGGCCCCACGCCCATGCTCCTTCACACCTGCTGCAAAGCGTCACATCTCCCAGCAAGGAGCCGCACACATGAACGAGCCGCGACACGACCTGGCCCACCCGGCGTTCTCCGCAGGCCACCGCTCCCTCACCCGCCGGCGCTTCTGGCAGCTCGGCGCCGCCGTGGCGCTCACCTCCGGCGCGACAGCCCTGCTTCCGGGACGCACCGCCGCCGCGGCAGCACAGGACTACTTCGACACGGCTGCCGAACTGGCCGGTGACGACCCGGTTCTCACGAGCCTCGTCAAGGCACTCACGGCCGGCTTCAGCGTTCCGCGGCCCGCCGCGCCCGAGCCGCTGAAGATCTTCGACGACGTCGCGGTGCTCAGCGCCGGCTGGGTGTCCGCCACGGCGATCCTCACCTCCGGCGGCATCATCCTCATCGACGCCCTGAACAATCCGACCGAGGCCCAGCGTTACATCGTCTCGGGCCTGCGCACCCTCGGTGCCGACCCGGCGGCCATCAAGTACGTCGTCGTCACCCACGGCCACGGCGACCACTTCGGCGGTGCCCAGTACCTCGCCGACACCTACGGCGCCCGCGTCCTGATGGCCCCGGCCGACTGGGACGCGCTCGCGTCCACCCGGCCCGCCAACGCACCCACCCGCGACCTGGACATCACCGACGGCCAGGAACTGACCCTGGGGGACACCAGCATCACGCTCCACTACACGCCGGGTCACACGCCCGGCACCATCTCGCCGATCTTCCCCGTCCACTGGCATGGCACCGCCCACACCGCCATGGTGTGGGGCGGCACCAATCCACCCACCTCCACCGCGGACAAGCAGACCTACCTCAGCTCGGTCCTCAGCTTCGCTTCCAAGATGAGCCAGGCCGGGGTCGACGTCGAGCTGAGCAACCACGGGTTCTGCGACTACGGCCTGGAGCGCATGGCAGAGCTGCGCACGTCGCCGAACACCACGGACAACCCGTTCGTCCTGGGCACTTCCGGCGCACAGCTCTTCATGGACGTCATGGAGAACATGCTGCGCGGACGCATCGCCCAGGACCAGGAGTCCGCCGACGCCGCCGCCACGGCCGCGGCGATGGCCGCCACGGCCCCGCACGCGGGCTGCGGCTGCTGACGGACGAGATGACGACGGGGCGCGGCCGGCCTTCTCCTCCGACCGCGCCCCGCTGTACACCCGGATGAGGGAGCGCACCCGCTCCACCCCTGTTCGCGCTCGTCGTGCGCCCGGCTCGACCGTTCCTGACCGCTGCCGTCAGCAGCCGCAGCCCGTGCGCGGGGTGGTCGTGGCCGGCGCCACCGCCTTGGTGGCGGCGCTCCCCGCAGCGGCGGAGTCGGCGGACTCCTGGTCCTGCAGGATGCGACCGTTGACCATGTCCTTCAGCACCTTCATGAAGAGCTGTGTGTCGGAGGCGCCCACGACGAAGGGGTTGTCGGCACGGTCCGGCGCGCCGCGCAGTTCCTCCAGGCGCTCCAGGCCGTGGTCGCAGAACGCGTGGTTGCTCAGTTCGACGTCGACCCCAGCCCGCTTCATCCGGGAGCTGAAGTTCTGGGCGGAGGCGAGGTAGGTCTGCTTGTCGGCGGTGGCGGTCGGCATGCCGGTGCCGCCCCACAGCATGGCGGTGTGGGCGGTGCCATGCCAGTGGACGGGGAAGATCGGCGAGATGGTGCCGGGCGTGTGACCCGGCGTGTAGTGGAGCGTGATGCTGGTGTCCCCCAGGGTCAGTTCCTGGCCGTCGGTGATGTCCAGATCGCGGGTGGGTGCGTTGGCGGGCCGGGTGGACGCGAGCGCGTCCCAGTCGGCCGGGGCCATCAGGACGCGGGCGCCGTAGGTGTCGGCGAGGTACTGGGCACCGCCGAAGTGGTCGCCGTGGCCGTGGGTGACGACGACGTACTTGATGGCCGCCGGGTCGGCACCGAGGGTGCGCAGGCCCGGCACGAGGGTCTGCTGGGCGTCGGTGGGCGAGGTCAGGGCGTCGATGAGGACGATGCCGTCCGAGGTGAGGATCGCCGTGGCGGACACCCAGCCGATGCTCACCACCGCGACGTCGTCGAAGATCTTCAGCGGCTCGGGCGCGGCGGGCCGCGGAACGCTGAAGCCGGAACCGAGCGCGGCGACGAGGTCGGTGAGGACGGGGTTGTCACCGGCACGTTCGGCAGCCCGGTCGAAGTAGTCCTGTGCGGTCGAGGCGTCCGCGGCACCGGCGAACTGACCGCGCAGCAGCGTGCCCGCGCCGACCGTGACCGCCGCGGCAGTACCGAACTGCCAGAAGCGGCGGCGCGTGAGGGACCTGTGGCGGGGGCCCTGGGTGGTGCCGGTCGTCGGGTCGTTCATGGGGGCTCCTTGCGATCGGGGGGCAGGGGGCGGGGACTGTTTCCGGGCTGCCGAAAAGGTCCTCCCGGCCCGGCGGCCGAGAGGACGGATGATGCATCAAGTAGATGAATGATGGATCAACCAGCTGGAGGGCCGAGGCCGACCGCGCCTCAGGCGTTGACGGTGGCCTGCCCGTCCCGCTGGTCGGTCACGGCGCCGCCGAGCGGCACGTCCTTGCGCTCCTTCACGAAGAAGGACGTGGCGAGGCCCACGACGGTGACGGCCGTGAGGTAGACGGCCACGGAGTAGACCGTGCCGGTGCTGGTCTGCAGGGCCTCGGCGATCATGGGGGCGAAGGCGCCGCCGAGGACGGCTCCGATGGCGTACGACAGCGCGGCGCCGCTGTAGCGGACGGCGGTGGGGTACATCTCCGAGAACAGGGCGGCCTGCGGACCGTAGGTCAGGCCCAGGCCGACGCTGTACAGGACGAGGGCCAGCACGATCAGGCCGGGTTCGGCCGTGTTGAGCAGGGCGAAGAAGGGGAACATCCAGGCGAGCTGGATGACGAAGCCGATCCGGTAGACGCGGATGCGGCCGATCCTGTCGGACAGGATTCCGCCGATCATGGTGCTGGTCAGCCAGACGGCAGCGGCGACCATGACACAGATCAGGATGGTCGTCTTGTCCATCTTGAGGTGGTTGACCGAGTAGGCCTGGACGTAGCCGCCCGTGGTCATGTAGCCGACGGCATTGTTCGCGGCGAAGAGCAGCGCACCGCCGATGACGAGCGGCCAGTGCCTCTTGAACAGGGCGGCGAGCGGAGTGCGCGCGTCGTTCCCGGACTCCTTCAGCTCCTGATAGACCGGGCTCTCCTCGACCTTGCGGCGGATGACGAAGCCCGCGGCGACGAGACCGACGCTCAGCAGGAAGGGGATGCGCCAGCCCCAGGCGAGGAACTGATCGTCCGTGGTGAGGGCGGTGATCAGGGCGAGGACGCCGTTGGCCAGGAGCAGGCCCAGGGGGGCTCCGAGCTGGGGGAAGGCGCCGAATCGGCCGCGCTTGCCGGTGGGTGCGTGCTCCACCGCGATCAGGGCGGCGCCTCCCCACTCGCCACCGGCGGACAGGCCCTGCAGGATGCGCAGGAAGACCAGGACGACCGGGGCGGCCATGCCGATGGAGGCCCGGGTGGGCACCAGACCGATGAAGGTCGTGGCGGCACCCATCAGCACCAGGGTGGCGATCAGCATGGCCCGGCGGCCGATCCGGTCACCGAGGTGGCCGGCGAGGGCCGCGCCGACCGGCCGGAAGAAGAAGCTGATGCCGATGGTGGCGAAGGAAATGATCATCGAGTCTTCGCCGAAACCCTCGAAGAACAGCTGGTTGAAGACCAGGCCGGTGCTCAGGGCGTAGATGAAGAAGTCGTACCACTCGATGGTGGTGCCCGCCATGGCGGCGAGTGCGACCGTGCGGTGCCGGCGGCCGAGTGCCGTCGAGGGTTGGGACATGGCACGTCCGATTCGTAGTCGGGTCATCGTTGGCCCGGAGCGGAAGGGATGAGCGGAAGAGACGAGCGGAAGGAATGAGCGAATGGGGGGTGGGGATCAGGGTGGGGGCGTGACCGTGCGGGGGTGGTGCCGCGGGGACGTGGTCAGACCGCGTAGTCGGGGGCGATGCGGTCGATGCGACGGCGCAGCGCGGTGAAGAGGGTCCGGCCCGCCTGTGTGCGGTCGCCCATCTGGAAGGATTCCTTGGTGGAGCGCACGGCCGCGTCCAGGGTCACCGGCATGAGCGGCTCGCCGGAGGACTGGGCGGCGAGCTGGATCTCGCAGGCCCGCTGGAGCGTCCACAGTGCGGAGAACGCCGCGGGCAGTGTCGGGCCGAGCGCAAGGAGACCATGGTTGCGCAGGATCATCAAGTTCCGCTCGCCGAGGTCGGCCACGAGGCGTGGCTTCTCCTCGGGGTCGACGGTGACGCCCTCGAAGTCGTGGTACGAGACCATGTCGTGCAGTTGGGCGGCGTAGAAGTTGTCCCGGTCCAGCCCGCTGCGCAGGCAGGCGACGCCGGTGCCGGCGGTGGTGTGGGTGTGCATGACGGCGTGCGCGTCGGGCCGCTGGGCGTGGATCACCGAGTGGATCAGCAGCCCCGCCTCGTTGATGGGCCATTCCGAGTCGGACAGGACGTTCCCGTCGAGGTCGATCTTCACCAGGTTCGAGGCGGTGACCTCGTCGTACATCAGACCGAACGGGTTGATCAACAGATGCCCGTCCTCGCCGGGCACCCGCACGGTGATGTGATTGAAGACCATCTCGACCCAGCCCAGGTGGTCGAAGATCCGGTAGCACGCGGCCAGTTCGAGCCGCGCCTGCCACTCCGCCCCGCTCATGTCCACGGGCTTCGTGGGCTTCGTCGTGTGCGTCCGCGTGTCCAGAACGGTCACTGCTGTGCTCCTCGATCGCTTCACGGGCGTCGCCTCTGCGGGAAGGCGTGCCTCGGTGTCCAGGAGCATGGGTGGGGGAACACCCGGCAGCCAATGTCGAGGCCGCCATGAAAAATGGTCGAGCGCTGTGAGAGCCGACACTACGGCTGGGTCAGTGCCGCCAGTTCCAGCGTCAACAGCAGGCGGCGGGTCGGATCGGCGAGCGCGACCCCGAACAGCTGCTCGGCCCGCCGCAGTCGCAAGCGCAGCGTGTTCTGGTGGATGTGAAGCTCGCCGCTGGCCGCGACGACGTCGCCGAAGTGCCGTAGATACGCCGCCAGGGTGGTCGCGTACTCGGTGTCGTGCTCGGTGTCGTACGCCCGCAGGCGTTCGCCGATGCCGGTGCGCAGTTCGGCGTCGCCGCGCACCGCGCCGACCAGCCGCCGCAGCACCAGCTCCGGCCGCAGTTCCTCGGTGCGGTAGGCGCCCGGACCGGCACCGTGTTCCCGGAGGTGGTCCAGGGCCGCATCGAGGTCGCGGCGGGCCCGGAGCAACGGGGACAGGGCACCCACGGCGGGTGAGCTGACCGCGACGAACGAGCGGTGCAGGCTGTGCCGGGCCCGGTCCAGGAGGTGGTCCAGCAGGACGCCGGTGGACACGGGCCCGGAACCGGCGGTGGGCAGCAGGACGTACACGCGGTCGCCGAGCAGGGCGGCCGCCGGTTCGTAGCCGAGGGAGCGGCCGTCGAGGACGGCGAGGTCCACCAGGCGCAGCAGAGCGGCGCGTCGGCGGGCAGCGGCGCCGGCGTCGGCGGCCTCGTCGCCCGCCGCCTGCGTGACCTCGGTCATCCCGACGAGGACGCCGGGGAGGCACACGCTGTCGGGCAGGCCGCTCTGTCCTGCCCGGCCCTCCAGCAGGGAGCGCAGCGCGCGGTCGCGGCTCTCCTGCTCCGCGTCGACCTGGCGGCGCAGCGCCAGCATGTGCAGCGCCGCGACCCGGGCCGCCTCCTGCAGGGTGGGCCCGCACTCGGGGACCGGGGCGTCGTCGGGAAACGCCACCCACAGGGAGCCGAGGACGTCCTCGCCCGCCCGGATCACCACGGCCAGCCTCGGCAGGTTCCCGGGCCGTTGGTGGCGGGCGACCGTGTCGCTCGTCCACACCTTCCGGTCCAGGTGGTCGGCGATCGCGTCCTCGGGCACCCGCCTGCCCAGGATCCCGCGCCGCCGCGTCTCGTCGATGGGCTGGTCGGGCAGATTGGAGTAGGCGACGATCACCTGCTGGGTGTCCATGATCGCGACGGCCCCGCCGACGATGCCGGCCACCGCGTTGGCCAGGGAGAACAGATCACCCCCCGTCGGCGAGCCACCGGGTTCGGAGTCCGCCGCGCGCGCCGCCATGACCGTGGTGACCAGACGCTGGACCCGTGTCCACGGCATCTGCGGGTTGACTGCCAGCACCGGGACCCCGCTGGGGCGGATCCGGGCCAGCAGGTCCTCCCGGACGGGGACCTCACACTTGACGGCGAGCGCGCAGCACGTGTCCGCCGCCGTCCGCAGGGCGGAGTCGAGGGCATCGGCGTCCGCGACGTCCACGCCGACACCGAGCAGCAGGTGTCCGGACGCGGTCGCGCGCACGACCTCGTGAGAGTCCAACAGCTCGACACCGGCGATCCTCGGCTCGGCCGCGGCGCCTTCCGACAGCACGCTGACGACGTCGTCCTGCAGAGCCTCGACCAGCTGTTCCAGGAGCATGGCGGTCACGCCTCTTCCTCTCGCGCGGAAACCCCACATGAATGTCGGAACGTACATCAGTGAGTGGCCACGAGTGTAGGCGGCGACATTGTCGCCGTCTGTGGGGCAGCGCATGCTCACTGCCATGGGACAACGCATCACCATCGTCGGGCCGGGTGCCGTCGGCGCCACCCTCGCCTCGGCGTTCGCCGCATCGGACGCCGAGGTATCCCTCCTCGGCAGGCCGGGCCCGCACCTGGACACGATCGCCGCACAGGGGCTCGCCCTGCGCGGCAAGGAGCAGGGGAGCGAGCAACGGTACTGGTTCCCCACGGCCCACGACGCCGGGCGGCTGCCCGTCCCGGATCTGGCCGTCCTCTGCGTGAAGAGCCGGCACATGCTGCCCGCGGCCCGCTCGGTCCGCACCTGGATCGCACGCGGCACGGACGTCCTGGTCGTGGCCAACGGAGTGCCCTGGTGGCTGCCGTCCACGGCCGAGGACACCGGGGCGGACCCCGTCCTGCGCTCGGTCGACCCCGACGGCGAGCTGCTGGCCCTGCTGCCCGCCGAGCGCGTGATGGCCGGCGTCGCGCACTTCAGCAGCATCGTCGACGGCCCCGGCGAAGTGACACACGTCAGCGGTGACCGGCTGATCATCGGTGATCCGGAGGGCGGAGTCTCCGACCGTGTCACGCGATGCGCCGCGGCTCTCTCCGCGGGACCCGTCCACCCGGAACCCAGCGCGGACATCCGCCGGGACATCTGGGAGAAGCTGCTGGGCAACGTCAACCTCAATCCGGTCAGCGCGCTCACCGGCGCCACCGTCCTGGACATCCTCGACGACCCGGACGTACGGCGGGTCTGCGCCGCGATGTTCGAGGAGACGGCCGCCGTGGGCGCGGCGCTGGGCATCAACAGCGCCATGACGGCCGACGAACGCCTCGCCATCGCCCGCAGGCTCGGCGGGTTCCGCACGTCCATGCTGCAGGACGCCGACCGCGGCCGGCCCCTCGAACTCGACGCCCTCGTCGGTGCGGTGCGCGAACTCGCGCGCCGCACCGGTGTCCGGTCCCCCTCTCTGGACGCGGTGCACGGACTGCTCGCCCTGCGCGAGCGCGTCCGCGGCACCGCTCGCACGCCCGGCACCGCTCGGACGCCCGGCACCTGAAGGAGCCCCGTGCCCCATCCCCTGGGGATCTCCCCATCGAAGATCATCGCTGTCCATCTGAACTACCCCAGCCGGGCCAGGGAGCGCGGACGGGCTCCGGCCCATCCCTCCTATTTCCTGAAGCCGCCGTCGTCGCTGTCCGGCACGGACGAGCCGATCGTCCGGCCCGCCGGCTGCGAACTCCTCGGCTTCGAGGGCGAGATCGCGCTGGTCGTCGGCGCGCGCGCACGGCATGTGTCGCCGGAGGACGGCTGGTCCCATGTGCGCTGGCTTACGGCCGCCAACGACGCCGGCGTGTACGACCTGCGCTACGCCGACCGCGGTTCCAACCTCCGCTCCAAGGGCGCCGACGGCTTCACACCGATCGGCCCGCGGTTGCTGGACACCCGCCTGCTCGACCCCGACGCCCTACGGCTGCGGACCTGGGTCAACGGCGAACTCGTCCAGAACGACACGACCGACACACTGCTGTTCCCCTTCGGGCAGCTGATCGCCGACCTGTCCCGGCTGACGACCCTGGAACCGGGGGATGTGATCCTGACCGGAACGCCGGCCGGGGCCTCGGTGGTCTCACCCGGCGACGTGGTCGAGGTCGAGGTCAGGGGCGGTGGACTGTCGACCGGACGACTGCGCAACACGGTCGCCGCCGGGCCCTCGCTGGCGCCGTACGGCGCCATGCCCAAGGCCGACCCGACCGAACGGGACGCCGCCCACGGCACCGTCGGGCCGCTGCTGGACCCCGACCTCGAAGCGGGCCTGAAGTCGGTGGCGGTCGCGACCCTGAGCGCGCAGCTGCGGGCCCGCGGCCTGCCCCACATGTCCGTCGACGGCGTACGGCCGCTGCGGCCGGGCTCGGCGCCCATGGTCGGTGTCGCGCACACCCTGCGGTATCTGCCGCTGCGCGAGGACCTGTTCCAGCGGTACGGCACCGGCATGAACGCCCAGAAGCGGGCGGTCGAGGAACTGCGCCCGGGGCACGTCCTCGTCATGGACGCCCGGCGCGACCCGAGCGCCGGCACGATCGGCGACATCCTCGCCCTGCGGGCGGCCGGGCGGGGCGCGGCCGGAGTCGTCACCGACGGAGCCGTCCGCGACAGCGCCGCCGTCGCGGACATGGGCCTGCCCGTCTTCGCGGCGGGCAGCCATCCGTCCGTCCTGGGCCGCCGCCACGTCCCCTGGGACACCGGCGTACCGATCGCCTGCGGCGGCGCCCTCGTCCAGCCCGGCGATCTGATCGTCGGCGACCCGGACGGTGTGGTCGTCGTGCCCCCGGACCTGGCCGCCGAGCTGGTCGCCGACTGCCGGGAGCAGGAGCGGCAGGAGCGCTTCATCACTGAGCAGGTCGCCGGCGGCGAGAGCATCGACGGCCTGTATCCGCTGGGCCCTGCCTGGCGGGACGTGTACGAGAACTGGTGCAAGGGAGAGACACAGTGAAGTTCCGCAGCGACCCGTCGACGATCCGGGGTTCGATCGCCCCGGTCGTGACGCCCTTCACCGCCGACGGTGCGGTCGACCACGACAGCCTGGCCGGGCTGATCCGCTTCCAGTTGGAGAACGGCACGCACGGCATCTCGCTGGGCGGGTCCACCGGTGAGCCGAGCGCGCAGAGCGTGGCCGAGCGGATCGCGGGGATGCGGACCGCGGTCGAGGTGATCGAGGACCGGGTCCCGTTCATACCGGGCACGGGCTCGCACAAGCTCGACGAGACCCTTCGGATGACCGCCGCCGCACAGGAACTGGGTGCGGACGCGGCCCTGGTCATCACGCCGTACTACGCCCGCCCCACCCAGGAGGCCCTGTACGCGTGGTACGCGACGGTGGCCCGGGAGTTCCCCGACCTGCCGATCGTCGCCTACAACGTGCCCTCCCGCACGGCCGTGGACATCGCGCCGGAGACGGTCAGGCGGCTCTTCACGGACTTCGACAACTTCGTCGGCGTGAAGGAGACGACGAAGGACTTCGAGCACTTCTCCCGTGTGCTGCACGCCTGCGGGCGGTCGCTGCTCGTGTGGTCGGGCATCGAGCTGCTGTGCCTGCCGCTGATGGCGCTCGGCGGCGCCGGTTTCGTCTCCGCCGTCGCCAACCTGGCGCCGGGCGCGGTGGCGCGGATGTACGAGCTGTGGGAGGCGGGCGAGTTCGACGCGGCCCGTGACCTGCACTACCGGCTGCACCCGCTGGTGGACCTGCTGTTCGTCGAGACCAACCCGGCGCCGGTGAAGTGGGTGCTCGCCCGGCAGGGCCGTATCTCCTCCGCTCACGTCCGCCCGCCACTGACCTCTCCCACCGAGGCGGGTCTGACGAGGATCCGCGCGCTGCTCGCCGAGGGCGGCGACCTCACCGCACCGATCGGAGCCTGACCATGACCATCGAGAACCTGCCCTCGGCCCTTCGGCACTGGATCGGCGGCGAACCGGTCGACAGCGCCGACGGGCGGACGTTCGACGTCTCCGATCCGGTCTCCAACACCGTGTACGCGCAGGCCTCGCGGGGTGCGGCGGCCGACGTCGATCACGCCGTGGCGGCGGCGCGGGCCGCCTTCCCCGCCTGGTCGGGCATCTCCAACCGCGAGCGCGCAGGCGTGCTGTACCGGATCGCGGACGCGGTCGAGGCCCGCCACGACCGGCTCGCCGCCTTCGAGACCTACGACACCGGACTGCCCATCACCCAGGCGAAGGGGCAGGCGCGGCGCGCGGCGGAGAACTTCCGCTACTTCGCGGACGTGATCGTCGCCCTCGGCGAGGAGGCCTTCCGGCAGGGCGACGACCAGTTCAGCTATGTCGTGCGCTCCCCCGTCGGGGTGGCCGGGCTGATCACGCCGTGGAACACCCCGTTCATGCTGGAGAGCTGGAAGCTGGCCCCGGCTCTGGCGTCCGGCTGCACGCTCGTCCTGAAGCCGGCCGAGTGGACCCCGCTGTCCGCCTCCCTGTGGCCGGAGATCTTCGCCGAGGCCGGGCTCCCGGCGGGCGTGGTGAACATCGTGCACGGCATCGGCGAGGAGGCCGGTCAGGCGCTGGTCGATCACCCGGACGTGCCGCTGATCTCCTTCACCGGCTCCACCGACACCGGCCGTCACATCATCCGTTCCTCGGCCCGGCATCTGAAGACGACCTCGATGGAGCTCGGCGGCAAGTCCCCGGCGATCGTCTTCGCCGACGCCGACCTCGAAGCCGCCCTGGATTCCGTGGTGTTCGGCGTGTTCTCCCTCAACGGGGAGCGCTGCACGGCCGGTTCACGGGTGCTGGTCGAGCGCCCGGTGTACGAGGAGTTCACGCGCCGCCTGGCCGAGCGGGCCGCGGCCGTCCGCGTCGGTGAGCCGTCCGACCCGGCCACCGAGGTCGGGGCGCTCGTCCACCCCGAGCACTACGCACGCGTCCTGAACTACGTCGAGATCGGCAAGAAGGAGGCCCGCCTGGTCGCGGGCGGCACCCGCCCGGACCACCTGGCCGAGGGCAACTACCTCCAGCCGACCGTCTTCGCCGACGTCGAGCGCGACGCCCGCATCTTCCAGGAGGAGATCTTCGGCCCGGTCGTCGCCGTCGCCCCCTTCGACACCGAGGAGGAGGCGATCGAGCTGGCCAACGCCACGCAGTTCGGTCTGGCCGCCTACATCTGGACCTCCCACCTCAAGCGCGGCCACCGCATCGCGCACGCCGTCGAGTCCGGGATGCTCTGGATCAACTCCCACAACGTGCGTGACCTGCGCACTCCCTTCGGCGGGGTGAAGGCCTCCGGTGTGGGACGGGAGGGCGGCGCCCACTCCATCGACTTCTACACCGAGTCGAAGATCGTCCACGTCGCGCTCGGCGACGTGCACACGCCCCGCTTCGGAGCGGGCGCATGACCGCGCCCGACGTGATCCGTTCCGCCTACGCCCAACTCGTCGTCACCGACCTGGCCGCCTCGCGCTGGTTCTGGGTCGACATGCTCGGCTTCCATGTCCAGTACGAGGACGCCGACACCCTCTGTCTGCGCGGCGGTGACGAACTCACCCACCACTCCCTGGTGTTGAGGACCGGCGAGCAGCCCGCCCTCGACCACATCGCCTACCGGGTGCGCACCCCCGACGACGTGGACAACGCCGAGAAGTTCTTCACCGACCTCGGCCGACCGGTCGAACGCGTACCGAGGGGCGAGGGCGCGCCCGGTGTCGGCGACGCGGTCCGCGTCATCGACCCGCTGGGCTTCCCCGTCGAGTTCTTCCACGACATCGAGCGTGCCGAACGCCTCATCCAGCGCTACGACCTGCGCCATGGCGCCGAGGTCGCCCGCCTGGACCACTTCAACCTCTGCACGCCGGACATCCCCGCCGCCTACGCCCACTACCGGTCCCTCGGCTTCGGCTGCTCGGAGACCATCGAGGGCGACGAACACGAGCTGTACGCGGCCTGGATGTACCGCAAGCAGACCGTCCACGACGTCGCCTTCACCTGCGGTCCCGGTCCCCGTCTGCACCACCTGGGTGTCGCCACCCACGAGTCCCACCAGGTCCTGCGTGCCGCGGACCTGTTCGGCGCGGTGCGCAAGGAGCACCACATCGAGCGCGGTCCGGGCCGGCACGGCGTCTCCAACGCCTTCTATCTCTACCTCAGGGACCCCGACGGTCACCGGGTGGAGATCTACACCTCCGACTACTACACCGGCGACCCCGACCACGAGACGTACCGATGGAACGTCCACGACGACCGGCGCCGGGACTTCTGGGGCAACGCCGTCATCGAGTCCTGGTACAAGGAGGCCACCCCCGTACGCGGCCTCGACGGCGCCCTCCAGCCGGTGACGGACGGACTGCTGGACGAGTCGACCGTGCAGGTCGGCGCCGACGGCCTCGGCTGATCGGCGGGGCAGCGGCTCCCCTGTGGGTGACGGTCGGCTGCGGGGCCTGTCTGCCGGCCGTCGTGGCCGTTCTGGTGTGGCGCGGTCCGGCCTGCGTCGGCCTTGCTCCGGCCGTCGACGACAGGCGGGCCAGCCGCAGGCGTAGGCCCGTGCCGCCTCCCCGGCCGGCATCGGCTTCGCCCCGCCCCGCCCCGCACAGGACTTCCCGCAGACGGGGGCGAGCACACCGCCACAACAGCCGCGGCGCGTCGGCCTCGCGCACGTGCCGCGCCCCTGGGCACCCCGCGCCGTCCCAGGACACCGCCGCCGGGACACCCATGCCGTTGACGGGCGGGCGCTGGTGATCCCGCTGTTCGCACGGCGCCGCGCCCGAGCCCGCCGCCCCCGGCGCACTCCGGTTCCCCGAACCGCCGACGCTCACCGAGCAGATCGCCCTAGGCGCACAGCGCGGCACGGGTCCCCCCCTTCCACTGCACCCTGGGCGCCGTCGCCGAACGCTGCTCGCCTCGCTCGACGTCACCGCGTCGCAGGCGGCCGGGTGGCTCGTTCCAGTTGCTGGATGACCGAGGTGTACGCCTCGCCGGTGGCGTGGTGGAGGCCGATCTCGCAGGTGCGGTTCGCGCTGAGATGGGCCTGTGCGTCGAGCTGTGCGACCTCTGCCGCCTCGGGTGCGGTGGCGCTCTCCGTCAGTTCCCGGTGCAGGAAGCCGCGGTCGCCGGCGAATCCGCAGCAGGACTCGTCGATCGGCTGGACGACGGTGTCGGCGACCGCCTCCGCCACCGCCCGCAGCGCCGATCCGTGGTCGGTCCGATGCATCGAGCAGGTGGTGTGCACCACCGCGGTGGGGACCCGTTCGGTGACCGTGAGGTGCGGCAGCAGTTCCTGCCGGGCCCAGTCGACGGCGTCATGGATGGTCAGCCGGCCGTGGCGGTGCCGGTCGGCCGTGCTCAGGTGGGGCACCACGTCGCGCAGGGCGCCGAGCGAGCAGGAGGAGGCGTCCATGACGACCGGCAGTCGTCCTTCCTCGCTCCACCGCCACAGCCGGTCCACGAGCACCGCCGCCATGGTGTCGTGCCCCTTCTCGTAGCCCTTGCTGTGCCAGATGGTGCCGCAGCAGGTGCCGGCCACGTCGTCGGGGATCCACAGCGGCCGCCCGGCCCGCTCCGCGAGCGTGACGAGAGCCTGCACCACCGTGGGCCCGCTCCCGCCCGTGGGGACGCCGAAGACGCGGTTGACGCAGGCGGGTACGTAGACGGCGTGCGCCGTCTCCCGGCGGGTGGCGGGCAGGCGTTTCGGGGCGGCCCGCGGCACCTCGGGCAGCCAGGCGGGGATCTGCTCGGCCCCCAGCACGCCGCGGGCCACGGAGGTGACGGCACGCAGCGGCGCGTCACCGGCGACGTCCGCGGTGCGCCGGGCGACGCCCACGGCGAGCCGGGCGGCTCCTTCCAGACCTGCGAAGTGCCGGGCGGCCCAGGTGGCGGCGCGTTCGGCGAAGGGACCGTGCCGGGCGTGCCGCAGCTTCTTCATCGCGGCGCCCGTGTCGATGTCGACGGGACAGCTCACGGCGCAGCTCGCATCCCCGGCGCAGGTGTCCACGGCGTCGTAGGCGTAGTCCCGGGTGAGGGAGAGCACGAGCGGGGAGTCGGCCCGGTGGCGGGCCATCTCCCGCTGGAGGACGATGCGCTGGCGGGGCGTGGTGGTCAGGTCGTGGCTGGGGCAGGCCGGTTCGCAGAAGCCGCACTCGATGCACGGGTCGAGGGCCGGGTCGATCGGGGGCAGTGCCTTGAGGTTGCGGACGTTGGCGTCCGGGTCGTCGTCCAGGATCACACCCGGGTTGAGGATGCCGTGCGGATCGAGGGCGGTCTTGAGCCGCCACATGAGCCCGACGGCGACGCCTCCCCACTCCTGGACCACGAACGGGGCCATGTTGCGTCCGGTGCCGTGCTCGCCCTTGAGCGCGCCTCCGTAGGTGTTCAGCACCAGGTCGGCGAGGTCCTGCATACAAGCGCGGTAGCGGCGCACGTCCTCCGGTGAGGAGGGGTCGAGCATGAGCGGGAAGTGCAGGTTTCCGGCGGACGCGTGCCCGGCGATGGGTGAGGCGAAGCCATGGGACTTCAGGAGTAGGAACAGGTCCCGGGCGGCGTCGGCGACGCGGCGCGGGGGGACGCAGACGTCCTCGACCAGCAGCACGGTCCCGGGCGGCCGGGTGCTGCCGACGGCGGTGAGCAGGCCCTTGCGGACCCGCCAGTACCCGCCGGCGGTGGCCGAGTCCCGGGTGAACTCCCCCACCACGGGGACGGGAGAGGCGGCCAGCACGGCCTCGGCGCGCTCCTGCCGGGCTCGCAGGTCGTCCGGATCGGCGGCCCGGAACTCCACCAGAAGGGCGGCGTCCTCCGCGTCCTCGGTGAGTTCGGCGAGCCAGCCGGGGGCTCCGGTGACGGTGGAGGTGGAGCGCAGGGACGGGGCGTCCAGGAGCTCCACGGCATGGGCGCCGGCCTCGACCAGGGAAGGGACGAGGGCGGCCGCCTCGTTCAGACCCGGCAGACGCAGCAGCGCGGTGGCGTGATGGCGTCCGAACGGCACGGTGTCGCACACGATCTCGTCGAGGAAGCCGAGGGTGCCCTGGGAGCCGACCATGAGCCCGCGCAGGATCGCGGCGGGGGTGTCGGCGTCCAGGAAGGCGTCCAGTCGATAGCCGTTGGTGTTCTTGATGGAGAACTTGCTTCTGATGCGGTCGCACAGCTCCGGGTCGGACTCGAGTTCCTTCTTGATGGCCATGAGCTCGCGGACCAGGGCGGGTTCGGCGCTCGCGAGGTGTGCGTCGGCTGCGGGGTCGGCGGTGTCCACGACCGTGCCCGAAGCGAGGACGACCCGCAGGGAGCGCACCGTGTGGTAGGCGTTGCGCGCCACTCCGCACGACATCCCGCTGGCGTTGTTCGCGACGACACCGCCGAGGGTGGCGGAGGCGCTGCTGGCGGGGTCGGGGCCGAGCATCCGGCCGTGCCGGGCGAGTTGCGCGTTGGCCCGCGCGATCACGGTCCCCGGGCGGGAGCGCAGGACCCGGCCGTCCTCCTCGACCACGGCTCCGGCGAAGTGCCGGCGCACGTCCACCAGGATGCCCGACCCCTGGGACTGTCCGTTGAGGCTGGTACCCGCGGCACGGAAGGTCACCGGCAGGTCGTGGCGGGACGCGAAGCCCAGGACGGCCGCGACGTCCGACGCGTCGCGGGCCATCACGACCACGCGGGGCACGTAGCGGTACGGGCTCGCGTCGGAGGCGTAACGGGCGAGATCGGTGGGACGGGAGAGCACCTGTTCCGCGCCGACCAGGGCGACCAGCCCGTCACGCAGCCACTGCGGGGTGCCGACAGGGGTGTCGTCCACTCCCCCGGCCTGTCGACCGGTGGGCAGCGCGGCGCGCAGCCGAGCCAGTTTCCTCATGTCGTCCCTCCTGAGATCTTCGTGCGGTTCCTCGAGTCTGTCTCCGGGATTTCCTCGCTGCTATGTTGAGTTCACTCAAGAGTGGGGGGTTGATTGAGGGAATGACACAAGTAGCGTCGACTTCAGCGACCCTCGCCTCCCTGTTGGGCGCGGTCGGCGACACCCTGCTGCGACCGCTGGAGGCCCCCCTCGGCCTGGACGTCCCGGTGGACGAGCTGGAGATCCTCGATCCGCCCCACCCGATCGGCGCGGTCCCGCGGACGATGCTCTTCGGCATCGGCATCGGCCCTGCGTCCCGGGAAGCGGAAACAGCCCTCGGCATGGCCGCGAAGGCCGGGTACACCGCCCTGGTCGTCAAGCTGCACGGTGAGGACCCGGCCGCGTTGCGCTCGCTCGCGCGCGAGCAGGGCATCGCTCTGCTGGCGGCGGACGACGAGGTCGACTGGCGCCACCTCGACGGCCTTCTCTCCGCGGTTCTCACCACCCGGTCCGGACCGGGCACGACGGGCGACGGCGGAGGATGGGACGACCTGTTCGACCTCGCCAACGTGACCGCCGCGCGGCTCCACGGCGCGGTGGCGATCATGGACGATCGTTACCGGATCATCGCGTACTCCACGATCTCCGGTCAGCCCACCGACGAAGCACGGCGCCAGGGGATTCTCGGCCGGGAGGTCCCCCAGGCCTTCCGGGCCCTGCACGCCGACCCGCGACTGCGGCAGCGCCCCCGCCCCGTGCGGTTCACCGGACACGGTGCCCTGCCACGCGTGGCCGTCGGCATCCTGGCCGGCCGCGTCGTGCTGGGGTCCCTCTGGGTCATCGACTCCGACCGCAGTCTGGGGCCGGAGGAGGAGCGGACGCTGCAGGACGCCGCCGACCTCGCGGCACTGCGTCTGCTACGGCACCGCAACTCCCGTGACCTGGCCCGCAGGGCCCGTGAACAAGCGCTGCGCGGCGCCCTCCTGGGCGAGGACCTGCCCCGCACCGGCCCCCTCGGCTCCCACGGCCCCGGGTTCGTCGTCGCCGCCTTCGAGCACGCGGAGACGGAGAACGACGTCAGCGAACCGGAGATGGCCCACATCATCGAGCTGATCACCGGTCACGCCCAGGCCCAGCACGTCAGGGCGAGCACCGTCCAGCTCGACGGGGTGGTCTACACGCTGTTGCCGGCCGACCCGTCCACGGCCGGCGCGGTCGGCAGGGAACTGGCGGAGAGCGTGCTGGAGCGCATCCGGGTTCTGCTCGGGGTGCGCCTGCGTGCCGGGATCGGCGGCCCCGCCGCCACCCTGTCCGCGGTGCAACGCTCACGCAAGGAGGCGGACGCCGCACTGAGCGTGCTGGCCCATCGCGGCCAGGACCACGCCGTCGCGGACTTCCAGGAGGTGCGCGCGGAGTTGTTCTTCCTGCGGCTGCGCGCGGATCCGGCCGCCTTCGACGAGGTGCGGCTCGGCGGGCTGGAGGCGATGCGGGAGCACGACGCGCTCAACGGGACGGAGTACACGGACACCCTCTACGCCTACCTGCGCTGCCTGGGCGACACCGCCCGGGCAGCGGCCGAGATGTACGTGCACCCGAACACCCTGCGCTATCGCATCAAGCGGGCGGGTGAGCTCTTCGGCATCGACCTTCAGGACCCGGACGAGGCACTGCTGCTCTGGCTCCGGCTTCGGCTCCAGCACTGACGGCCCACCGGTCACGGAGCCCTAGAAGTTGCCGCGCTTCTCCTGCTCGCGCTCGATCGCCTCGAACAGGGCCTGGAAGTTGCCCTTTCCGAAGCCCAGCGAGCCGTGGCGCTCGATGAACTCGAAGAACACGGTGGGCCGGTCACCGATCGGCTTGGTGAAGATCTGCAGCAGGTAACCGTCCTCGTCACGGTCGACGAGGATGCCGCGTGAGGCCAGTTCCTCGATCGGCACGCGGACGTTGCCGATCCGGGCGCGCAGCTCGGGGTCGGTGTAGTAGCTCTCCGGCGTGTCGAGGAACTCGATGCCCTTGGACCGCAGGATGTCGACGGTCCGGACGATGTCGTTGGTGGCGAGGGCGAGGTGCTGGGCGCCGGGGCCGCGGTAGAAGTCGAGGTACTCGTCGATCTGCGAACGCTTCTTGGCGACCGCCGGCTCGTTGAGCGGGAACTTCACCCGGTGATTGCCGCTGGCGACGACCTTGCTCATCAGCGCCGAGTACTCGGTGGCGATGTCGTCGCCGATGAACTCGGCCATGTTGGTGAAGCCCATGACGCGGTTGTAGAAATCGACCCACTCGTCCATGTTCCCCAGCTCCACGTTGCCCACGACGTGGTCGAGCGCCTGGAAGATGCGCTTGGGCTCGCCCTCGGGCTTCACGTACCCGGAGGTCCGGGTGACATAGCCGGGCAGGTACGGGCCGGTGTAGCGGGAGCGGTCCACGAGCGTGTGGCGGGTGTCGCCGTACGTGGCGATGGCCGCGATCCTCACGGTGCCGTGCCCGTCGGTGACGTCGTGCGGCTCCACCAGCACGGTCGCGCCCTCCGCGCGGGCGTGCTCGATGCACTTGTCGACGTCGGGGACCTCGAGGGCGATGTCGATGACGCCGTCACCGTGGCGGCGGTGGTGGTTGTGCAGCGGGCTGTCCGGGTCGACGCCGCCCTTGAGCACGAACCGGATCGCCCCGGAACGGAGCACGAACGCGTGGTGGTCGCGGTTGCCGGTCTCCGGGCCGGAGTAGGCGACCAGCTCCATGCCGAAGACCACCTGGAAGTACAGCGCGGCCTGCGTCGCGTTGCCCACCGACCAGACCACCGCGTCCCACCCGGTCACCGGGAAGGGGTCACCGTCGGCGTCGTACTCCACGAGCCCGACCAGCTGCTTGAGCTGCTGCAGGTCGAGCTCCGCGAGGCGCTCCTGGCTGGTGAGGGTCTGATCGATGCTCATGCGTCATCCCTTTCGGTGTGCTGTCTCCAGCGCGTGGCGGTAGAACACACCGGGTCCCGTCAGCTGCACAAGAGTGGCCTTCCGAGCTGTTCAGGCTGCTCAGTCTGCCCCGCTCAAGGCCGCCTCATATATACAATCTGCCCAGTTGGGAGCTCGACGACCGGACGCCGGGCGTCGTCAGGCCTTGCCGAGCGACGCCAGCTGCGCGGCCGCCTCCTTCACCTCGGCGGCGACCGACTCGATGTCGAACGCGTGCATGGCCACGACACCGACCGAGGCGCCCGCCGCGCCCGGGACCTCGAACCCCGCCGCGATCCCGGTGGCACCCTGCTGGAGCTGTCCCGAGGTGACGCTGTAGCCCAGCTCGCGCGCCCGCACGACCCCCTCCGGCTCGTCCGGCAGGGGCGGCTGCAACGCGAGGATGGCGATGCCGTTCGCCCCCCGCTCCAGCGGATGCCGGACGCCGATGCGGTAGCCCACCTGGACCGGACCGTGCTGGACGGCCGGCTGCGCACCCGCCACGGGAACGCACTCCCGCGCGCCGTGCGCCAGCGTCAGAAAGGCGGAGGCGCCCGTGGTGTCGGCGAGCTCCTGCAGCACCGGCTGGGCCGCCAGGACCAGCTGCTGCCGGAACCGCCCCGCGAGGGTGGCGGCGCCGGCCCCGAGCCGTACCCGCTTGCCCTGCCGGGAGACCAGCGCGTGTTCCTCCAGCGTCTGCACGATCCGGTACGCGACGGCCCGGTCGATCTCCAGTTGCGCCGCCAGGTCCGCCACCGTCAGACCGTCGGCCGTCAGAGAGATCAGGTCCAGGGCCCGAAGCCCACGATCCAGACCTTGCAGGGCGGCCATCGACACCTCCTGATCGCGCGGCCCGCGCACGGCGCCCGCGGAAACCGACAGATCTTCTTCGGGCGCCACGTTAGGCCACCTCACACCCACGAGCGGCGCGCGGGAGCCGGGGAAGCGACCTTGACGGCACCGCCACCCGGGACCTAACTTCACGTTGTTTCTACCAACGCACAAAAATGTGCGCTGAGCGCACATTCACGGCACGTTCGGCACCGCGACTCCGACTCCTGAGGAGAGAGACATGCCGTACTACCACCGGGCGGGAGCGGTTCCGCCGAAACGTCACACCCAGCACCGGGCCCCGGACGGGAACCTCTACCACGAGGAGCTGATGGGCGAGGAGGGGTTCTCCTCGGACTCCTCGCTGCTCTACCACCGGCACATCCCCTCGGCGGTGCGGGAGTATCGGGTGTGGGACCTCGGGGACCAGTCCCTGGTGCCGAACCACCCCCTGATCCCCCGTCATCTCTCCACGCACAAGCTGTTCTCCGACGGCGGGTCCGGCATCGACGCGGTGACCGGGCGCCGGCTGCTGCTGGGCAACGAGGACGTACGGCTGTCGTACGTCGTGGCCGACACGGTCAGCCCGTACTACCGCAACGCGATCGGCGACGAGTGCCTCTACGTCGAGGACGGCCGGGCGCGCGTGGAGACGGTCTTCGGGGACCTGGAAGTCGGTGACGGGGACTATGTCGTCGTCCCGCGCGCGACCACCTACCGGATCGTGCCCGACGGGGCCGTCCGGATCTACGCCGTCGAGGCGAACTCGCACATCGGGCCCGCACGGCGCTATCTGTCCAAGAACGGCCAACTGCTGGAGCACGCGCCGTTCTGCGAGCGCGACTTCCGCCTCCCCGTCGGGCCGCGGACCGTCGAGGGCGAGAACGTCGAGGTGTACATCAAGCACCGCGGGCCGGGCGGTGTCCTGGGGACCGTCCACACCCTCCCGAACCACCCCTTCGACGTGGTCGGCTGGGACGGCTGCCTCTATCCGTACGTGTTCGACATCCGTGACTTCGAGCCCCTGACGGGCCGGGTCCACCAGCCGCCGCCGGCCCACCAGGTCTTCGAGGGCCACAACTTCGTGATCTGCAACTTCGTACCGCGCAAGGTCGACTACCACCCGCTGGCCGTGCCGGTGCCGTACTACCACTCCAACGTCGACTCCGACGAGGTGATGTTCTACTGCGGCGGGGACTACGAGGCGCGCAAGGGCTCCGGGATCGGCCAGGGCTCCCTCTCCCTGCACCCGGGCGGCCACCCCCACGGTCCCCAGCCGGGCGCGACGGAGCGGTCGATCGGCGCGGAGTTCTTCGACGAGCTCGCGGTCATGGTCGACACCTTCCGTCCCCTCCGGCTCGGCGAGGCCGCCCGCGCGACGGACGACGGGGTGTACGCCTACTCCTGGGAGCAGAACCGATGAGCGCCCCGCCGACACCGGAGGTCCCCCCGGTCCTCGCCGGCCTGTTCGACGACGCGGCGGTCTTCCCGCCCGGCAGCCTGCCGATCGAGGAGGCGGTCCCGGCCCATGTGGCGCACACGCGCAGCGCCCACGCCGGACTGGTCGGGGCGTTCGTCCTCGCCGCCAAGGACGTGGACCGGCTCACCGAACCGACCGCCGGCCTGCCCGAGGGCTCCTTCGGACTCTCGGTGACCGTCGCGCTGCCGGGTGTCTCCGACGCCGTCGCCGCGGCCCGGCGTATCCCGGCCGTACGGCTGGCCGGGCTGGAGGTCGCCGTGCCGGACGGCATCGCCGCCGAGGCGGTCGTCCCCGCACTGGCCGAGGCGATCGACGCGGACAGCGACCTGAGTGTCTACGTCGAGGTGCCGCGCGACGCCCGGCGCGAGCCGCTGCTGGCCGCACTGGCCGGGACGCCGTACCTGGCCAAGTTCCGGACGGGCGGCGTACGCGCCGAGCTCTACCCCGACGAGCGCGAGCTCGCGGCGGCCGTCCTGGCCGCGGTGCGGGCCGGAGTCCCCTTCAAGGCGACCGCGGGGCTGCACCACGCGCTGCGCAACACCGACCCGGAGACCGGCTTCGAGCAGCACGGCTTCCTCAACCTGCTCACCGCCACCGACGCGGCTCTGCGGGGCGCCGAGGAGGACGAGCTGGTCCGGCTGCTGGCCGACCGCGACGGTGACGCGGTCGCCGGGCGGGTGCGCGCCCTCACGCCTGAAGTCCGTGACGTGTTCCGCTCCTTCGGCACCTGCTCCGTCGCCGAACCCGCCACCGAGTCGGCCGGTCTCGGCCTGCTGCCCGCCGCGACGATCGCCGACCTGACCGAGGTGTCCGCATGACCAGCACCACCCAGTTGACCGTCCCGGCCGACTCGCTCTTCGGCCCGACCAACCTGCCGTACGGCGTCTACTCCGTGCCCGGCCGGGAGCCGCGCGTGGCGACACGCTACGGCGACCACGTCGTCGACCTGGCCCTGCTGCTGGGCGACGACGTCTTCGCCCGGCCGGACCTGAACGCCTTCATGGCGCAGGGCCACGCCCGCTGGGTCGCCGTACGCGCCGCCCTCACCGAGCGGCTCCGGGGCGAGGTCCCCGCCGAGGCCGTCCACGACCTGGGCGCGGTGACGCTGCATCTGCCGATCGAGGTCGCCGACTACGTCGACTTCTACGCCTCCGAGCATCACGCCTCGAACCTGGGCAGGCTGTTCCGGCCCGACAACCCGGACCCGCTGATGCCGAACTGGAAGCACCTGCCGGTCGGCTACCACGGCCGGGCGGCGTCGATCGTCGTCTCGGGCACCGACATCGTCCGGCCCGCCGGGCAGCGCAAGGGCCCGCAGGACCCGGCACCGGTCTTCGGGCCCTCCACCCGCCTCGACATCGAGGCCGAACTCGGTTTCGTCCTCGGGACCGGCAACGCCATGGGCGAGTCCATCGGCGCGGAGGACGCGGAGCGGCACATCTTCGGTGTGGTGCTCTTCAACGACTGGTCCGCGCGCGACATCCAGGCCTGGGAGTACGTCCCCCTCGGCCCGAACCTGGGCAAGTCGTTCGCGTCGACGATCTCGCCGTGGGTGGTGCCGCTGCTCGCCCTGGACGCCGCCCGCGTCCCGACCCCCGTCCAGGAACCCGCCGTTCTGCCGTATCTGCGGATGGGACAGCCCTGGGGCCTCGACGTCGACCTCACGGTCGTCTGGAACGGCCAGGTCGTCTCCCGGCCGCCGTACGCCGCCATGTACTGGTCCCCCGCCCAGATGCTGGCCCACCAGACCGTGGGCGGCGCTCCCTCGCGCACCGGTGACCTCTTCGCGTCCGGCACCATCTCCGGCCCGGGGAAGGAGCAGCGCGGGGCCTTCATCGAACTGACCTGGGGCGGCCGGGAGCCCGTCACCGTGGGCGGTCAGCAGCGGACGTTCCTGGAGGACGGCGACGAGATCGTCCTGACCGCCACCGCCCCGGGCGCCGACGGGACCCGGATCGGCTTCGGCGAGGCCCGCGGCCGGATCGTCAGCAGCAAGCGGGAGGTCCGATGAGCAAGACGGTGGCCTCGGCCGCGGAGGCGGTCGCCGACATCACCCCGGGAAGCTCGCTCGCCGTCGGCGGGTTCGGGCTCTCCGGGATCCCGGACCTCCTGATCCAGGCACTGGCCGAGCAGGGGGCCGACGGCCTGGAGGTCTTCTCCAACAATTGCGGCGTGGACGGCATCGGGCTGGGCATCCTGCTCGACCTGGGCCGGATCCGCCGGGTCACGGCGTCCTACGTCGGCGAGAACAAGGAGTTCGCCCGCCAGTACCTCTCCGGTGAACTGGAGGTGGAGCTCACCCCTCAGGGCACTCTGGCCGAGCGACTGCGCGCGGGCGGTTCCGGCATTCCCGCGTTCTACACCCCCGCGGGCGTGGGCACGCCGGTCGCCGAGGGCGGTCTGCCGTGGAGATACGACCGGGCCGGGAACGTCCTCGTCGCCTCCCCGCGCAAGGAGGTCCGCGAGTTCCGCGGTCGTCGCCATGTGCTCGAGGAGGGCATCGTGGCCGACTTCGCGCTCGTGCACGCCCGGCTCGGCGACACCGACGGGAACCTTGTCTTCAACAAGTCGACGATCAACTTCAACCCGCTCGCCGCGATGGCGGGGCGGATCTGCGTCGCGCAGGTCGAGGAGCTCGTGGAACCCGGTGCCATCGACCCCGCCGGAGTGCACCTGCCCGGCATCTACGTCCAGCGGATCGTCCACACCGGCCCGCAGACCAAGCACATCGAGAAGCGGACCGTCCGGGAGGACGCGGCATGAGCGAGCCCACGAGCGAGCAGCGGTCCGGCTGGTCCCGGTCCCGGATGGCGGCGCGCGCCGCGCGCGAACTCCGGGACGGCGAGTACGTCAACCTCGGCATCGGGCTTCCGACGCTCATCCCCAACTTCCTCCCGGAGGGCGTCCGGGTCACCCTGCACAGCGAGAACGGCATCCTCGGGACGGGCCCGTACCCGACCGACGACGAGGTCGACGCCGACCTGATCAACGCCGGCAAGGAGACCGTCACCGTCAGTCCCGGGGCGTCGTACTTCGACTCCGCCCGGAGCTTCGGCATGATCCGCGGCGGCCACATCGACACCGCCGTGCTCGGCGGCATGCAGGTCTCCGCCACGGGCGATCTGGCCAACTGGATGGTGCCCGGGAAGATGGTCAAGGGCATGGGCGGCGCGATGGACCTGGTCCACGGTGCCAAGCGCGTCATCGTCCTCATGGAACACGTCGCCAAGGACGGCTCCCACAAGATCGTCGCGGAGTGCACCCTGCCGCTCACCGGGCAGGGGGTCGTGCAGCGGATCATCACCGACCTGGCCGTGCTCGACCTCACGCCCGAGGGCTGCCGACTGGTCGAACTGGCACCCGGCGTCACCCTCGACGAACTCCGCGAGAAGACGGGTACTCCGGTCGCACCCGGGGGGATGAGACGATAACGGCGAGTCCGGCCGCGCCGGCTCGACTCAGATGCGTCGGTCGTCACCGCCCACACCGCACCCCGGGCCTCGAGCGCGCGGCAAGCGTGCCGGAGGGGCTACGCCACCCCGCCCGCCCGGTCGTCTTCCGGGAAGTCACCCGCGAAAGCGGCGGCCAGGCGCAGCCAGGGACCCGCCTCGTCGTGCCGCCCTTGGCGTTCCAGGGTGCGGCCCAGCATCAGGTGGGCGTAGTGCTCCACCGGGTCACGGTCGATGACCTCGCGCAACTCCTGCTCCGCGCGCCCCAGTTGAGCGGAGTGGTAGTAGGCGCGCGCCAGCAGCAGCCGGGGGCCGTTCTGCTCCGGGACTTCCTCGACGACGGCGGTCAGCAACCGGGCGGCGCCGATGTAGTCCTTGGCGTCGAAGAGCCGTTGAGCCCGCTCCCAGCGCTCGATGGTGGTCTCCTCGTGCGGCACTCCGGCGCCGTTGTCGAACAGGTGCAGCGCGCTGGCCCACCGGTCGGGCGCCACCCCGTCGTACTCCGGGTAGGTGTTGAAGTTCTCGCTCATCAGTCCTCAGTCCTCCGTCTCAGTCCTCCGTCTCAGGCCACCGGGTCGGCGGCCTCGGCGCGTCCGGCGTCGCGGGCCGCGAGCAGCGAGGCGTGGGTGGGCGCGTCGGGAACACCGGCCGGCCGGTTCTTCGCGAACTCCTTGCGCAGCACCGGCACGACCTCCTCGCCGAGCATGTCCAGCTGCTCCAGCGCGGTCTTCAGCGACAGGCCACCGCCGTCCACGACGAACAGCTGGCGCTGGTAGTCGCCGGCGTACTCGCGGAAGGTCAGTGTCTTCTCGACGACCTGCTCGGGGGTGCCGACGGTCAGCGGGGTCTGCCGTATGTACTCCTCCAGGGAGACGCCGCCGCCCATCACGGGTGACTGGTCGAAGACCGGGCGGAACTCGCGCAGGGCGTCCTGCGAGTTGTGCCGCATGTAGACGTGCCCGCCGAGCCCGACGACGGCCTGCTCGGCCGTGCCGTGCCCGTAGTGCGCGTACCGCTCGCGGTACAGCTCGATCATCCGCCGGGTGTGCTCGCTGGGCCAGAAGATGTTGTTGTGGAAGAAGCCGTCACCGTAGTACGCCGCCTGTTCGGCGATCTCCGGGGACCGGATGGAGCCGTGCCAGACGAACGGCGGTACGTCGTCCAGGGGCCGGGGCGTGGAGGTGAAGCCCTGCAACGGCGTGCGGTAGCGGCCCTGCCAGTCGACGACGTCCTCGCGCCACAGCCGGCGCAGCAGGGCGTAGTTCTCGACGGCGAGGTTGATGCCGTCGCGGATGTCCTTGCCGAACCACGGATAGACGGGGCCGGTGTTGCCGCGGCCCATCATCAGGTCCACCCGGCCGTCGGCCAGGTGCTGCAGCATGGCGTAGTCCTCGGCGATCTTCACCGGGTCGTTGGTGGTGATCAGGGTGGTGGACGTGGACAGGAGGATCCGCTCGGTGCGCGCGGCGATGTAGCCGAGCATCGTGGTCGGCGACGACGGCACGAACGGCCGGTTGTGGTGCTCACCGGTCGCGAAGACGTCGAGACCGATCTCCTCGGCCTTCTGGGCGAGGGCGACCATGGCCTTGATGCGCTCATGCTCGCTCGGGGCGCGCCCGGTCGCCGGGTCGGGGGCCACATCGCCGACGGTGAAGATGCCGAACTGCATCGCCTTCAGCCTTTCCATGAGGTTGATGCATCAACTAGTAGGTCATAATGAGCCGCGGTCGACGTCTATTCCGAACCGCACACCACACCAGGCGCCCCCACATGACGAGGATACCCGATCGTTGACTCATCACCTACTCTTGAGGATGCGCCGTCGGATCAGGAGGCGTCTTCGTCCAGCTTCGCGACCACCCGCGCGGAGATCTCACCCAGGGTGCGCAGTTCCGCCGGGGTGACATGGTCGAGAAACAGCGCACGCACGGCCGCCACATGGAGCGGGGCCGCCGCCTCGATCGCCGAGCGCCCCTGCTCCGTGATCACCACGAATGCACCCCGCGCGTCCTCGAGGCACTCCTCCCGGACGACCAGACCCCGCCCGGCCATCCGCGCGATATGGTGGGACATCCGGCTCTTCTCCCACTCCAGGGCCCGAGCCAGGTCCTGATAACGCTGCCGCCCCTCGGGCGCGTCCGTCAGATTGACCAGCACCCCGAAGTCGGCGGCCGACAGGCTCGACTCCGTCTGCAGCAAGCGCGACAGACGGCCCCCGAGCTTCTCGTGCAGCCGGACGAAACTCCGCCAGGCATGCTGCTCCTCCGCCGTCAGCCAAGGCACTTCTTCCTCCATGCGGAAAGTGTAGACGTGGTTGACAGCTCACCAAACGAGTCCGATCAGGCCTGGGCCGAGGACTTCTCACCCGGCGTGGGCGCCTCGGCTGCGGCATGTCCGAACCCGGTCAGTGAGGAGACGTGGGTCACAGCTCCCCGTGTCACAGGGCCGCGGGCTGTCTCGTCTCGGGGGTGACGACACCGACGAACTCGGAGGAGCACACGATGGACGCGCGACTCGACTACTTCGCCGCCCCGGCCGCCGGCAAGACCCTCAAGTACTTCATGTCGGCAGGCCGGGAGCTCAAGGAGTCACCACTGTCGGCCACCACGCAGGAACTCGTGGCACTGCGGGTGAGCCAGATCAACGGCTGCGCCGTCTGCCTCGACATGCACACCAAGGAGGCCGCCGCCGCGGGCGAGACCTCGGTGCGGCTGAACCTGGTCTCGGCGTGGCGGGAGGCCACGGTCTTCACCGAGGCGGAGCGTGCCGCGCTGGAGCTGGCGGAGCAGGGGACCCGGGTCGCGGACGCGGCCGACGGCGTCAGCGACGAGGTGTGGGCACGGGCCGCCGAGCACTACGAAGAGGAGCAGCTCACCACGCTGGTCATCCTGATCTCGTTCATGAACGCGGTGAACCGGCTGAACGTCATCACCCGGCAGCCGGCCGGGGACTACGAGGTCGGATGATCCACGAAGGATGTCTCGTCGGCACCGATCCGGCCGGACACACGGACCGCAAGAGGGAGACGGCGTGGACAGAATCGAGGAGTTCGAGGAGCTGCGGCCTCTGCTGTTCTCGATCGCGTACCGGATTCTGGGCAGCGTGGGCGAGGCGGAGGACGCGGTGCAGGAGACATGGCTGCGCTTCGACTCCTCGCCGACAAGGCCCGTGTCGACCAAGGCGTTCCTGTCGGCGACGGTGACCCGGATCGCGATCGACGTGCTGCGCTCCGCCCGGGTACGGCGGGAGGAGTACGTCGGACCGTGGCTGCCCGAGCCTCTGCTGAGCGATCCGTACGAGGACCCGGCACGTGCGGCGGAGCTGGCCGACTCGGTGTCGATGGCCGCGCTGCTGCTCCTGGAGCGGCTCAGCGCGCTGGAGCGGTCGGTGTTCGTGCTCCGGGAGGTGTTCGCCTTCGGCTTCGACGAGATCGCCTCGACGGTGGGGCGCTCGGAGGCGGCGTGCCGTCAGTTACTGGTACGAGCCCGCCGCCACATGAACGAGGGACGGCCCCGGTTCGAGGCGGACCGCCAGGAGCGGCAGGAACTGGCGAAGCGGTTCTTCGAGGCACTGTCGCAGGGGGACGTGGACGGTCTGCGGAGACTGCTGTCCGCCGATGTCCAGCTCGTCGGGGACGGCGGCGGCAAGGCCCCGCAGCTGGCCAGGGCCGTCATCGGCTCCGAGAACGTGGCCAGGCTGCTCGCCATCGTCCACCCGCTGATGACCCGGGTCGACGTCACGTTCGAGCCGCACGAAATCAACGGCCAGCCGGGCGCCGTATTCCGCGACCGGGAGGGCAAGGTCCTCCACGTCCTCGCCCTCGACGTGCTCGACGGGCAGATCCAGACCATCCGCTCGGTCATCAACCCCGACAAGCTCGGCCACCTCGGGCCGGTCGCCGACGCCTGGGCCGTCGACCGGGAAGTGAAGCAGACCCGCAAGCGGACGCAGTGACCGGCGCCGGTGGTCGAACGGCGCCCGCCTCTCACGGGTTTCAGCCGCGCTGCGACTCCAGCCACCGCAGCACGTCGGACGTCACCGGATCGGTGATCTCGGCGAACTCGTCATGGCGCTTGAGCACTCGCTCGACGACCGGCGCGGCAGAGGACTGGCTCAAGGGATGCCCTTCTCGGGAGAGGTCAGCGGCGCGGCCGGTTGCCGCGAGGCCTGATGACGGCGTTGGGGAGGGACGGGGCGGGGATGCGGCCCCCGGGGAAGTCCTCGATGACGCCGAAGCGGTCGGAGGAGGCTTCCCATTCCTCACGCGCCTTGACGATCTCGTCATGACTGCGCACGACGAAGTTCCACCACATGACGATCTCCTCCCCGAACGGAGGTCCGCCGAGCAGAATCGTCCGCGCCGCGCCTTCCGACTCGTTGACCAGCGTCAGAGTGTCCTCGCCGCAGGCGACGTAGCCGAGTTCGGCCGGCCTCAGCACGGTGTCGAGCAGGCGGACATCCCCGCTGTCCACCAACAGGCCGTGCTCGAAGGCCGGGTCCACGTCGAAGGCGACCGACGCCCCCGGCGCGAGGAGGATCTCCGCACCGAGCAGCGGCGTGAAGGTCCGCACCGGAGAGACCGCTCCGGCGAGCGAGCCCAGGAAGACCCGCACCTCGGCCCCGTCGAGGTGCGTCGCCTCGGGGACGTAGTGCTCGAAGGCCCGTCCGGCGTCGCGATGCTCCCCCGGCAGCGCCACCCACAGCTGCACGCCGTGGATGATCGTGGTCCTCGGGGTGGAGACCTCCGAATGGGCGATGCCGTACCCACCGGTCATGAGGTTCATCTCACCGGGCCGGATCAGGGCACGGCTGCCCAGGGTGTCACGGTGCTCGATCTCCCCGCTGAACAGCCAGCTCACCGTCTGCAGCCCGGTGTGCGGGTGGGGTCCGAGGTCCATGTTCCCGGACGTGGTGATGTCGTGGGGCCCGTAGTGATCGGCGAAGCACCAGGCTCCGATCAGCGTACGGTCCCGCTGCGGCAGCGTCCGTCTCACGTGCATCGCACGCGGACCGCCGAGGGGCACGTCCCGCGCCGGCAGCACGTCGACCCGGGGCGCCCCGGCCGTCCTCTCACCGTCGACGGGCGCACCACAGCGCAGCGCCGGGGGGTCGGTTTCCACGTTGCTCACCGAGAGCACCTCCCACACACTCCAGTTGTCACATCAACCATTATGCAGGAAGGTCTCGGTTGCCGGCGGCGCCGTGTTCGGGGCGGTGCAGGCGCTGTACGACTACGTGGTGTGCAGGGGTTCCTTGAAGGACTTGCGGAACACCGGACCGGCGAAGGGGATGATCGAGGACATCATCTTCGACTTGAACGAGGCGGGGTGCCGTTCGAGTCTGACGTCGACGCGGGTGCCGTCGTCCGTGGGGGTCATCTGAAACTGCCAGCCCCCGGAGCCGAAGGGCACCGAGTCACGCGTGGTGACGGTGACCCTGTTCGCCGACGGGTCCCATTCGTAGCGTGCGCGCTCCCACGACTTGCCGTTCCCCTCGGTCACCTCCGCCCACGTATCGCCCCGCTCGTGGACCTGGAAGTGCTCGGCGTCGATGGAGGGCCACTCCTCGACACGGGAGGGGCTGAAGTTCGTCAGCACACCCATGACCTCGTCCGGGCTCATCGAGGAGTTCACGTGGAAGTGCAGCGATGGCATGACCTGCTCCCTGGGTCGAGATGGACGTCGTCCGTCCGCGGCGTTCCGTACGCATCCCAAACGCTCCACCTTTCAGCATGCGCCTCCGCCCACCACGGCGCACCGCGCGGCCGTGGCACGCCGCAGCGCGCTCGCCAGGTCCTCGGCGGAGGCGAACGTCGCGGTCGCGGCATCGAGGCGGGGCGGGGGTGGCGATCTCCCGGAGGAGCCAGCCGGTGCCGTCCGGGTCGCTGAAGGCCAGGAGCGAGCCGTGGCTCGTGCGCAATGGATCGGCCCCCGGCACCCGGGTCCTACCTACCGCGTCTTCCGTGAAAGCGACTTGACCGTACGAGCCCACAGGGCGTTCGCGACCCGGTGTTCGTGCCTGTCTGGTCGAAGTCGCCGACTATTTACCGCTTTCCATCCATCACCACGCCTTCCGCGCGGTAGCTTCCGGGGAGTGGCACCCCGTCGGGGGCGGCCGCAGCCGAGGACGGGGGTCGTCATCAGCCAACACCAGGTGGTCATCGAATCCGCTTCGCAGTCGGCGGCGGAAATTTTCCACAGCCTCGACCGCGTGAGCCTCGCCGAATCCGGTGCCCGGGTCGAGATCCGCCGTCCGGCACTGAGCTTTCGGGCTGTGGACCCGGCGGTCCTGGTCGCCACGATCGGGGCGGTGGGCTCGTGCCTGACGGCTCTGATGACGGGCCTGCTGCAGATCAGCTCGACCCGAAAGGCACAGCGCCTCACCGTCGAACTGGCTTCGGGCAACAGGGTTGAGGTCCCAGCGGATATCCCTCCGGAGGAGCTGCGCGCCCTGGTCGAAGCCCTCAACGAGACCCCGCAACGGATCATCCTTCCGTAGCGGCGGCACGGGGGAGATTCCGATGCGAAGCACTCTGGACATCGCGCGTTCCGCGTGGAACGGCTGTGTGCGCGGCGATATGGCTACGTGTCTGAACCATCTGCGCTCTCTCCCCGCCTTGAGCACGATCGTGGTGGATGAGTGGCGTGCCGTCGAACCCGTGCTCGACAGCCTCGTCGCATTGCTGCCGCAGCGCCTGAGTGCTGCGTGTGGGTTGGCCTGCGAGGCAGCCTGCCTGGAGTTGCTGGAAAAGCTCTGCGCCGAGGGCGCGCTCCAGGTTCCGGGGCGGAACGCGGCCCTGGTGGCGGCACTGGTACACGGCCTCGGACACCCGCTGCAGGTCGATGAACTCCCCGCGGGTCTTGTCGAACACGCACGTGACCATGCGCGTCATGCGGATGATCCGGATCTGGCTCCGGTGTTCCACGAGATCTATGTCGCAGACTCACTGGCTTCGTGTCTGACCACCTTGACACCACCCCGGCAGCCGGGCCTTCCCGGGAATCTCGCCCTGCGCGTGCTGTGCACGACCGCTCGCGCGCGCTGCGGGCAGTACGGCGCCTCGGACACGGGTGAGTGGCTGGAACAGGGCCTCGGCCTCATGCGGTCCGATGCACCCGCGGCGTTCGACCGGCCGGACGTCGAACCACGCGCCGTCACGCACATGCACTTCGTGGCCCTCGACACCATGTACCGGCTGGCGGTCCTCGACCGGGACGAGGCGGGCCTGACCCGCTCCGTCGAGGGCATCCTCGCGCTCGCCCGGCAGGCCGCGCAGAGGTCGCTGCCGGAGGAGGCCTGGTGCGTTCTGGGGAGTGCCGCCAGGCGGGCGGGAGGGTTCCCTCCCGACGCGAGTGTGCGGCCGGCGGACCAGATCGTCGAAGCCCTTCTGCAGCTGGAGCAGTGCGAGCACCCAGGCGTGGCCGAGCTCCAGGACCTCCTGCACGTGGCCCCGCCCCTGGTCGACCACCCCCGGCTGAACGCCCAGGCCCAACGGTGCTGGGACGCCGTACGGGCCGCCCTCGGATCGCTGGCGCAGGAGATGCCGGCGGCCGGCCGTTGGCGAGCCGCTCGAACGGTCGTCAGCGGCGGGATCACCGATCTCCCTCTGCTCAGCACGCTGGACGAGGTGCGCTGGACCGACCCTGAGCAGTGGACCCGGGCGTTGCTCCCACTCTTCTATGCACATCCGTTCGAATGGCGTGACCTGGACTCGACTTCGACGTCGCCCGAGACATACGCGAAGGTCAAAGCAGTGGCCACATGCGGCAGCAGAAGTGCATGGGTGGTCAATCCGCCCGAGGCACTCGCCCCCGACCGCTTCTCCGATGACCTGGACCTCGCCCTGTGGCATTGGCCGGAATACCGGGGTGTCCGGGTCGTGGGCCCCGAGAACATTACCGACGTGCCCGTATGGGACATGGACCAACTCGGCCCGGCCGGGCTCTTCCCCGTAGTGCGGTTCTTCAATGACCGGACCCGCCGCCATGGCTCGGACAACGGACAGGTCTCCTCGAACGCTGCGACCCATGTCGATGTCGAGACGGTCGTGCACCTCGCCTCGTCCAAACTGTCAGCGCTCTACGAGATCGTCCGGGAACACGGCCGTCTCGGTGTACGCCAAGACGAACTGGTGTGCACCGTCGGCTCTCTGTGCCAGATCCCGTGGGAGCTGAACTCCGGCAGGGACGTGCGCACCGCACATGTCTGTCTGGATCCGACGTCGGACGGTCTGTCCGCCGTCAGGATTCCCGACATCCGTGTCACCGAGCGCGCGCGTATCGGGCTCATCGGCGACAGCTCGGACTTGGGTGAGGCGAACACCGAAGTCGACAGTATCGTCCGTCTGTTCGGGCCGCAGGCCGAGTCCTTTCCCCGGGTCGACCTCGCGTCCTTCCAGGAAGCGGGCCGCCGGTGTCGGATCCTGCACATCGCAGCCCACGGCGTCCAGGCATGGCAGGACCCCCGCACCAACACCGTCCAGTTCGCCCACAGCACCTTGGTGGCCCGCGACCTGGCATGCCTCGATCTCAGGAACGTCGACCTGATCGTCCTCAACGCCTGCGACGCGGCAGCGCCCGGCCCGTCCGGGCTGGCCGGGGAAGGGAGTATCGCGGGCGCGCTGATCGCAGCGGGGACGAAGGCCGTCATCGGCGCCCTGTGGTCGGTCGAAGGGTCGTGCGCGGCGACCTTCGCCACCGCCCTCTACACCCGGCTCGTCGCAGGCATTCCACTCCTTCACGCTTTCCACGAGGCACGCCGTGAATTGCGCTCCTACGCGACCGCGCTGGTGGGCGCAGACAGCGCCTTCCTCAGCGACGCATACCGCCTCGTCCTCCGCGGCCGCGGCGTCGCCAACCCGCCCGAGCCGCCCCTGTCAACCCTCCTGGATCAGCCGGGTACGCCCTGGAAATGACGCGGCAGCAGCAGAACGGCCACGCGTTCACCGACGTCACGTCTCTGTAGTGGGCAATCGCCGCGTGGCCACCCGCTCCGTCGAGAAGATCGCCGCCGCCCTCGGTGAGACCGCCCTCGCCCGTAGAACAGGCACTGGAAGACCTCGGCGTCCGGCTGAAGTGTCGGCAGTGGATGCGCGACGGGTACGCCTCGGGCACCGGGCCGAACGCCCTGGTCACCGACTCGGGCGCGTCCCGGGTCTGTCCGGCATGGTGGAAGACGCCGCCGGCGTCGTGGAGTCGCGCGGGGGAATCTAGCTCCGGCCGGCGGCGCCGGTGCCGAGTCGGGTGAGCAGCCAGAAGGTGGCTGCGGTGCCTGTGCCGTAGGCGACGTGCGCGCCGAAATCCCAGGCCACGGTCTTGATGTCGTACCGCCAGATCGGCTTGTAGAGCCCGGCGACCGGCAAGGCGACATAGTCACCGGCGAACACGGCGGCGCCGAACGGCACGCCGTACACGGGGGACGGCCTGGGCAGTGACGCGGCCACGATGCCGTACGCGGCGCCCGCCGCCGATCCGTAGGCCCAGTGCGCGACGGTGCTCGTGAACCAGGCCGACCCATCGGGAAGCCGGCGCTGGGTGAAGCCCTCGATCACCCGCTTCGCCACCTGTCCCGGTTCAGGGGCCTCCTCCCACGTCTTGACCGGCGCGAATTCCCAGGCGGGCGGGCTGTCGGTGCCGCCTGCGCGACGGTACTTCAGGTAATGGACGGCATCCAGGCACACCGTTCCCACCACCCCGGCCAGGAGGCCGGCCGTCACCGCCGCGAGGGGAGTCAGCGGGTTCCTTCGGAAGCGCATGACAAGATCTCCTCCTCCTGCCGTCGGCAGGGCATGGGGCCCGCATCGAGTATCCGGCGGTCCGGGCAGGCACGCACGGGGAGCCTTGAGCAGCACCTCAATTGGCCCCCCACCAGCGGGTGATGACATCGGCGTAGCGGTCGGCGCCCTCCTCCCAGGCGAAGTGACCGACGTCGATGATGTCCAGCTTGCTGTTGGGCAGGCGCGCATGCAGATACTCGGCGTTCTCCGGGGGCACGACCGTGTCGCTGCGTCCTGCGAGGATCTGGACCGGTGTCTCGAGGGTGGGCAGCAGCTCGCCGAGCACGGGCAGTTCGGTGGGGTACGCGCGGACGTAGGGCAGCTGGTCGACGAACCGCCGGCCCGTGTAGGACGCGAGGTAGTCCTCGCGCACGATGTCGGGCAACGTGCAACCGGAGATGTTGTCGATCGCGGCCGTCACGGCGGCCTTGGCGCTCATGGCCCGATACGGGGACAGGTCCTCGTCGAGCACCCAATCCTTCAGGGGGCTTCCCAGGTTCAGGGGGACGGCCGTCGCCCCGGTGCCCACCACCAGGGTCCGGAACCGCTTCGGATGCCGGACCGCGGCGAACAGCGCCGCGGGAGTGCCGATGTCGGGAGCCACGACGTGCGGCTTCGTCAGCCCGAACCGGTCGGCGATCCGCACGATGAAGTCGCCCATCGCGGTCGGGGACAGAAGATCCTCACGAAGCTCGGAATGCCCGAATCCGGGCAGGTCCACCGCGGTCAGGTGAGCGTGCCGGGCCAGCTTCGACCAGGTCGCGTCGTAGGCGTACAGGCTTTCAGGCCATGGGCTGAGCAGCAGGGCCTCGCGGTCGCGGGGCACGTCGCTCTCCGCATACCGGGTGGACAGTCCGTCGATCGTCCGGAAGCGGGGCCTGATCTCACTCATGGCCTTGTCCTCTCAGAGCAGAGGTCCCGGGTGGCGCGCGAGCCCTGGCGTGGGCAGGCCGTGCCGGACCGTGCGTCGCGAGTCCCGGACCTGCGCCCTGCTCGAAGGCGGACATGTGGACCCGTGGCCCCGTGGCCCCGTACGACAAGCCGTGCCGGCGGCCAGGGCGACGCCTCAGGCGGGCGGCCTCCAGGACCTCGCAGCCCGCTCCGGCCTCGTCGCCGTCGCCGAGCCGGACGGTCTCGTCGCGCGCCCGGCCGATCGTGTTGCCGGCTTCCCGCCCCAAGGGGTCCAGGCCACCGAGCGCGCGTTCAACGATCCCACGCCGGCGGGGCCCGCGCACATTGTTCCGCCGTCGGTACAGGGGCATCCGCGCGGCGGTACGGCCGCTCTGAGCAGCAGCGGCTTCGACGTCACGCGGTTTCCGCAGGGTGCTCCCGCTTCCGTGTCGGCGCGGACCCGTCCGCCCATTGCGGCGGCACCCGGCCCTCGGCGGTCAGCATTCCTGTCGCCAGCACCCGCAAGGCTGCGGCGAAGAGCGCCGGGCTGCGCAGGAACTCCATGTGCATGCCGGGGAACTCCACCCACGGCACACCGATCCGGCGGGCGATCTCGACGGACGGCCGTGCGTAGTACGCGCCCCGGTCGGCGGCTCCGGCACCCAGCACGACCGGGAAGGGCACGGCCCGCAGCGCCGCCACGTCGGGCCGGAAACCGGCGAAGCACGGCCACTCCGTGCCGAACAGATGGTCGCGGTTGTCCAGGAACCGCTTCCACAGGTCCTCGGGCCAGCGGTACGTCCCCTCGCCGCGCGTGGTCGCGGCGAACCGGCGTCCCGCGGCCGCCGCGCCGCCCTCGGCGTACAGCGCGGCCATGTCGTCGAAGAAACTGCGATCCGGGTCGCCGTCGGGCAGGACGTTCACGGCGGGCGGCTCGTGCGCGACCAGACCGGCGAGCACCTGGGGGTGCGAGGCGGCCAGGGTGAGGCCGATGATCGCGCCCGCGCTGTTGCCGAACACGAGAGCCCGTCCGTCCGCCACCACCTCGATCAGCCGGCGGGCGTCGGCCGCCTGCCGAGCCAGGTCCGATGCCGAGGCGGAGCGGCCGGTACTGCGGGAGTTGCCCCGCCGGTCGTAGGTGATCACGGTGAAGGCGTCGGCCAGATCCTCGGCGACCGCCGTGTAGTACCCGGCGTCCCCTCCCGCTCCGCTGATCATCAACAGGGCGGGCCCGTTGCCGCGCACCTCGTGGTACAGGCGCGCTCCGTCGGTCTCCAGCACATCACTGCGCACGGCAGGGCTCCGTTCCGGGTGGGAAGCGTCGGTCGCGTTTCTCGAAGGAGGCCGGTGACCGCCCCGGTGGTGTCACGACCGGGCAAGGCGGGGGAAGAGGAGCTCGGCGCTGCCCCGGTTGACGCCGTCGAGCTGCCCGGCATCCCAGTGGGCGTACTCCTCCAGCCCGCTGTCGAAGCCGAGGGCCCATTCCTCGGGAAGCATGGGGAAGTCGCTGCCGTACAGGACATGTCCGGGTGCGGCGAAGGCGAGCAGCGAGGGCAGGGCCGCCGGACCGGCGGACAGGGCGGTGTCGAAGTAGAAGCGCCGGAGCTCGCCGAGGAGTCCGTCGGTGGTGAGACCGGGGCTGAGCCGTGCGGCGACCGCGAAGCGCTCCGCGGCGTACGGCAGGAACCCGCCGGCGTGGGGAAGGATCATCCTGATCCCGGGATACCGGCCCGGCACGCCGTTCAGCGCCATGTGCACGGCCGTACGGGCCGTGTCGTAGGGGAAGTCCACCAACGGGGCGGGCAGACCGGGGACGGGGGCGACCGGTGGCGCGGTGGGATGGACGAGGACGACGGCGGCACGCGCGTCCAACTCGGCCCACAGCGGCTCGAACACCGCGTCGCCGAGGTAACGGCCCTGCTCGTTGGAGAGGACGATCACCCCGTCGGCGTTCAACTCGTCCAGGGCGTGAGCGGCCTCGGTCACCGCCGCGTCCACATCCGCCAACGGCAGCGCGGCGAAGTGCCCGAAGCGGTCCGGCCGGTCCTTCACCACCTCGGCGGTGTACTCGTTCACCCTCCGCGCACCGGCACCCGGCCCGGCAGCGTCGTCCGCAGCCGTGACCGGGGCGGGAAACGACAGCATGCCGGTGGCGATCGACCTGCGATCCATCATGGCGACCGCGCTGTGCACGTCCCATGCGGGAGCGGGCCATCCCAGAGCGATGGCCCGGCGCCTCATCGCCTCGCCGGACTCCGGCGGAATCAGGTGTTGGTGCACATCGATGCGCGCGGGGTCCGACGACATGGCCGTCCGAACCTCCTCAGGTGACAGGTGACAGGGGACGGGTGAGGGTGACGGGTGACAGGAACGAAGGCTGCGCGGGCACGGCCCGCCCCCATGAGACAACCGCCGACGGACAACTGCGGGCAGACCGGCCGACCCCGCCCCGGACAGCGGACGCGTGCGGCCCGGAAACAACTCGAACAGTCCAGTCCGACGCCGCCGCCCCGGCGGGCGACCGTGCCGCCGCACGGCGACCCCGAAGACCTCGTCACCCTGGCATCGACCAGTTTCGGCCGCGATCTATCGCGGTGGCCGGTTTATGGTGCACGCTGTGTGCGCGGGCACCGATCCATCCCCCGGGTGAGGTCCCTTGCTGGGCCCTGTCGCTCCACCGGCGACGGGGCCCGCCGCACCTCCCGGCTCCCCACGGGAGGCCAAGCGGCTGCCTTGCCGCCTCGCTCAACGGTCGCCGGGAGGACCCGCGCCACGGTCCGAGCCAGGAGTTCCCTGGGAGGCAACTCCTGTGGGGATACGACGGTAAGCGGCTCGGGCGTGGTTCAGGCGAGCGCACCCCGTGCCCACGAGGGCGGCGGTCAGCAGGCAGGCCAGCCAGAACGTGTCGCGTTGGCCGGCCCAGGTCAGGACGCCCATGGGCGGGATGGCGAAGCCGTTGAGGAGCAGCCAGCACAGGGCGGCCGTGCCGGGTGCCGCGGTGAAGCGGGCGCACAGACCCAGCACCGCCGCCAGTAAGGACAGCACGGCCAGGACGAGGCCCGGCCGGTCCGTTCCCACCACCGCATTCAGGACGAGCACCAGAAGCAACGCGCCACCGAAGGCCCCGGCCCAGACAAGCGGCGTGGCGACAGGCTGAGGGACAGGCCTGGCCCCGACGCTGATGGGCATCCACTCGATCCTCTGCCTCTTCATCCCGTCCCCGCCCGGCACCGCGGCCTGTCGACCCTGGGGAGGGATTGTTCCACCAGACCGCCCCGCGGGCTCCCTTCGGTCCTGGCGGATCCATGAAATCTATGAAATCCATGAATTGCAAAGTTTTGCAACTTCATACATGCTGGGACGACTGCGCCCGCTCCAGCGGGCAGCCGGGCGATGGGACAGGGAGGCCGAGGGACCGTGTCCGTTCCGCTGTACCAGGCCAAGGCCGAGTTCTTCCGGATGCTGGGGCATCCCGTACGGATCCGGGTGCTGGAGCTGCTGCAGGAGGGGCCGAAACCGGTCCGGGACCTGCTGGCCGCCATCGAGATCGAGCCGTCGAGCCTGTCGCAGCAGCTGGCGGTGTTGCGCCGCTCCGGGATCGTCACCGCGACCCGGGAAGGCTCGACCGTCGTCTACGCGCTGGCCGGCGGGGACGTCGCCGACCTCATGAAGGCCGCCCGCCGGATCCTCACCGAGATGCTCGCCGGTCAGGGCGAGCTGCTGGCCGAGCTGCGGGAGAACGAGGTCCCCAGCCGATGACCCTGCCGATCGGCCGGGCGGCGGCCCGGCTCACCGCACTGCTCCCCACCCGCGCCGACCTGACGGAGATGCGGCGCGACCCCCGGCGGGACCTGCTCGCCGGCCTCACCGTGGCCATCGTGGCGTTGCCGCTCGCGCTCGGATTCGGCGTCTCCTCCGGCCTCGGCGCGGAGGCGGGACTGGCGACCGCCGTGATCGCCGGCGCGCTCGCCGCGCTGTTCGGCGGGTCCAATCTCCAGGTGTCGGGGCCCACCGGGGCCATGACCGTGGTGCTGGTGCCGATCGTCGGCAGGTACGGGCCGACCGGCGTGCTGACCGTAGGGCTGATGGCGGGCGTCATGCTCGTGGCGCTGGCCGCGCTCCGGGCCGGCAAGTACATGCAGTACGTGCCCGCGCCGGTGGTGGAGGGCTTCACGCTGGGTATCGCCTGCGTGATCGGATTGCAGCAGATCCCGGGTGCGCTGGGCGTGCCCAGACCCGAGGGCGACCGTGTGCTCGTCGTCGCCTGGCGGGCCGTCGGGGAGTTCGCGCGGCATCCGAACTGGACGGCGACCGGATGCGCGGTGTCGGTGGCCGCGATCATGCTGATCGGTGCCCGTCGGCGGCCGACCGTCCCCTTCTCCCTCCTCGCGGTCGTCGCGGCCACGGTCGTCGTCCGGGTCGCGGGCCTGGACGCGGTGAAGCCGATCGGCGACCTGCCGTCCGGGCTCCCCGCTCCCTCGCTCGGTTTCCTGGATCCCGGCTCGCTCGGCACCCTGCTCGCTCCGGCCGTGGCGGTGGCGGCGCTGGCGGCCCTGGAGTCCCTGCTGTCCGCCTCGGTCGCGGACGGCATGACCGTGGGACAGAAGCACGACCCCGACCGTGAGCTGTTCGGCCAGGGACTGGCCAACATCGCCGCCCCGCTGTTCGGCGGGGTGCCCGCGACCGGCGCGATCGCCCGGACCGCGGTCAACGTCCGCACCGGTGCCGGCTCCCGGCTGGCGTCCCTCGCCCACGCCGCGATCCTCGCGGTGATCGTCTTCGCCGCGGCGCCCCTGGTCTCGACGATCCCGCTCGCCGCCCTCGCCGGCGTGCTGCTGGCCACCGCGGTCCGCATGATCGAGGTCGGCTCACTGAAGGCCATGGCGAAGGCCACCCGATCCGACGCGCTGATCCTCGTCCTCACCGCGGTGGCCACCCTCGCCCTCGACCTCGTGTACGCGGTGGTCATCGGTCTGGTCGTGGCCGGCGCTCTCGCCCTGCGCGCCGTGGCCCAGCAGGCCCGACTCGACCAGGTGCCGCTCGACCGGGGCGACCACAGCGCCGAGGAACACGCGCTGCTGGCCGAGCACATCGTCGCGTACCGCATCGACGGTCCGGTCTTCTTCGCCGCCGCGCACCGCTTCCTGCTGGAGCTGACCGACGTGGCCGACGTACGGGTCGTCATCCTGCGCATGTCGCGGGTGTCGACCATGGACGCCACCGGCGCGCTGGTCCTCAAGGACGCCGTGGAAAAGCTGAACCGGCGCGGCATCCTCGTCCTGGCCTCCGGCATACGCACCGGCCAGCGCCAGGTACTGGACTCCGTCGGCGCTCTGGACCTGCTGCGGCACGACGGCCGGGAGTACGCCACCACCCCGGAGGCGATCCAGGGTGCCCGCTACCACCTGGAGCTGGCGGGACTGCTACCCGCGGGCGCCACCCGACAGCAGCAGAAGCCGGCCGCGAACCCCGCCACCGCTCCGGAGTTCAGTGAGGAGGCCAGGTGAGGAATCCAGGCTGTCGGAACGCGTCGGCGTTGCGCGCGCACCACTGGGCGAAGGTCCGCGGCTTGCGTCCGAGCAGTCGCTCGACCGTGTCCGTCCGGAACCCGACGGTGTCGGCACGCATGAGTCCGAGGCCCTCGACGACGGCGTCGGCGAGGGCCTGGGGCGCCCCGTCGGGGAAGCGGAACCGCACGGCCTCGTCCGGTGTGGTCACTTCCCGGACCTCGATGTCACGGCCGATCGTCTCCGAGATGACCCGGACCTGTTCGGTGACGGTGAACGTCTCGTCGCCGGTGAGGACGTACTCCTTGTGCTGGTGGCCGGCCTCGGTGAGGACGACGGCGGCGACCGCGGCGATGTCCGCGGGGTCGATCGGCGCGTAGCGGCCCGGGCCGACCGGGTCGAGGACGTGGTTTCCCTCGCGGATGGTGGGGAGCCAGTCGAGGGCGTTGGTCATGAAACCGCCGGGCCGGAGGAAGGTGGCGGGAACGGCGGAAGCGCGGATGATCTCCTCGCGTTCATGATGCCAGCGGGCCATGGCGGGCTGCGGGTCGAGGGTGACGTGCAGGGAGGACAGGTGCACGATGTGGCTCACCCCGGCGGCTTCGGCGGCGGCGACGGCCGCGGCGGCGTGGTCGGTGCCGATGCCCTGGGTGAGCAGGAAGAGGGTGTCGACGCCGGCGAAGGCGGGCGTCAGGGTCGAGGGTTCCCCCAGGTCGCCGACGGCGAGCTCGGCGCGGCCGGACAGTCCGGCGGCTCGGGCGGGGTCGCGGACGAGGAGTCGTAACCGCGCTTCCCTCGCGTCGAGTTCGCGGGTGAGTTCTCGGCCGATGTTCCCGGTGGCTCCGGTGACCAGTATCATCACGACTCCTGAAGTCATTTGCCGTCTAACGAATTGAGGGGACGTTAGCCGGTGAATGATTAGCCGTCAATCGATCCATCTCATCGAAAGGCGCCGATGGCTGAGTTCCTGGACCTGCACGGCAGAACGTCGAAGGTCCTCCGGGCCCTGGCCGACACGGCCATGCGACGCCATGGGCTGCACGTCGGACAGAACCATCTGCTCGCGATGCTGTGGGAGCAGGACGGCCGCACGCCCGGCGACATCGCCGCCGCGCTGAACGTCACGACGCCCACCGTCGTCAAGATGGCCGACCGGATGACCACGACGGGGCTGCTCACCCGCCGCCGGGACGACCGGGACAACCGCCTCGTCCGGCTCTGGCTCACCGACGCGGGGCGTGCGCTGCGGAAACCGGTCGAAGAGGAACGGCGGTCGATCGAGGAGAAGGTCACCGCGGATCTCACCGAAGCCGAACTCGCCTCCCTCTTGACCGCCCTGGCCAAGGTCCACCGGGCGGCGAGCGAGCTGCTGCGCGAGCCCACCGATCACGGTGACTCGGCGGGCTGACTCCCGGCGTGTCCTGGCCCTAGTCGCGAATGGTCACCCGAGCGTCGCGATCCGCGGTGAGGAATAGAGGAACTGGCCCTTGCCCAGGGGCTGTTCCTTGACTTGGCCGCGCCACAGGAGGACGCCGTGGCGCCGCTCCCAGAAGATCGCGTACACGCCTTTGACGATCCGTTCCGGCAGGATGAAGACCGCGATTCCGATGGCCCAGGGATCCCAGAGCAGGCCGAAGACCAGGGACGGCAATGCGACGATGGCAGCGAAGCCTCCGTGGAAGCTGCGGCGCAGGGACTCACGCGGGGCCGGGAGTATCGCCTCGGGGTCGGCCAGGGGGACGGCGGTCTCGAAATCGCGCTTCTCGCCGCCCAGCCAGCTCGACCGGGTCGACACCGCCAGCAGGCCGACGAACGCGTTGGCCCCTGTAAACCACAGCAAGGTCGACACCTGGGCGCTGTCCATCCGTGGCAGCCCGCGCACGCCGAAGATCACCGGAGCAGTGACGGCCACGGCGACCCCCGCCTCGACGACGGTGATCAGTTGGTGGTGAACGTATCGGACCACGGCTTTCCCCCTCCGGACGTGCTCCTCCGCACGCGCCCGCCCGGGACGGACGCAGCACTCAACTCTGCACACCGCGCGCGCCTCGGCAAGCCGCCCGCCCCCTCGGCCCGATACCGACACACGCCGTCGGCCGCCCGTTCGCCCGGCGTTGGCGGAACCGTGACGTCACTCACCCTCGTCCTGATCCCGACCCTCAACCATGGTCCGGTGCCGGTTCCGGGCGTACGGACTCGTCGTGGGCGGGCCGCGCGGTGTCGGCGGGGTACGCGTCGCGGACGCGGCGGTCGCCGACACGTGAGGCGAGGACGGCGGCGCACACGCTCAGCGCCGCCATGCCGAGGAGCCCCGTCCGGTACGCGTCCACCGCGTCGCCGTCGGCGGGCGCCCTCGCCAGCGTCGCGGCCAGCGCCACCCCGAAAGCGGCGGCGAGCTGTCGCTGCATGGTGAGGAGGGTCGTGGCGCCGGCCGTGCGGGAGGAAGGGACGGTGACGAACGCGGCGTGCTGGCCGCCGGTGAAGAGGACGCCCACGGAGCAGCCGAGCAGGTACATGGCCGGGTAGAGGGTGAAGGCCGGCGAGCCGCCCGCCCCGACCGCCAGGAAGGCCACGACCAGCGCGGCCCCGGCACCGCCCGCGACCATGAGCCGGCTCGCGCCCACCCTGTCGTGCAGTCGGGGCACGAGATGCGTGGCCGTCAGCATGCCGAGCGCCTCCGGGAAGGTGGCCAGCCCGGACCTGAGGGCGTCGTAGTCCAGGGCGCCCTGAAGGAGCTGCGGGTACAGGTACAGCACCCCCATGAAGGCGGCGCCCATCGGGAGCAGAGCCAGCTGGGTGGTGCGGAAGAGCCGGTCCTCGACGATCCGCAGATCGATCAGGGGATGTCCGGCGCGCAGTTCCCACGGCACCCACAGCGCCAGGAGAACGACACCGCCCGCCAGGGGGACCAGGACGCGCCCGCTCCCCCACCCCCCGTCGGAAGCCCTGGTCAGGGCGTACAGGACCGCCGCCGGCCCGCCTCCGGCGAGGACGAAGCCGAGCACGTCGAAGCGGGGTGCGCCGGGGCCGGGAAAGTCGGGCAGCGTCCGGAGTCCGAAGAGCAGGGCGGCCACGCCGACGGGCAGGTTGACGAGGAAGACCCAGTGCCAGGAGACGGTGTCCACGAGCCAGCCGCCCAGGACCGGTCCGAGTGCGGGGGCGACGGCGGTGGGCAGCATGACGTACTTCTGCGCCCGTAGCCGCTCCGCCACGGGAAAGGCACGCAGCATCATCGTCATGCCGACCGGGGCGAGCAGTCCGCCGCCGACGCCCTGCACGACGCGGTATCCGGTGAGCGCCGGCAGTGAACCGGCGGTGGCGCACAGGCCGGAGGCCACGGTGAACAGCAGCAGGGCGGTCAGCGCGGTGGGCCGGGTGCCGAACCGGTCGCCGAGCCATCCGGAGACGGGGACGAACACCGCCATGGCCACGAGGTAACCGACGTTGACGGAGCCGAGGCCGGAGGGCTGCACCCCGAAGTCGCGGCCGAGGGCCGGCAGCGCCACGTTGACGATGGTGGTGTCCATGATCGCCATGAAGTTCGCGGCAATGAACATCCCGCAGACCGCGGCCTTGGCGGAGATCCGGCGCGGGGAGGGTTCTCGCCCGTTCGGAGGCCCGGTGGACCTCACCGGCCGTGCCGGAGCCAGCGGACCTGGGCCTCGGTCAGCGGCAGCCGGCGGGCTTCGAGGGAGCGGTCGATCTGGACGGTCGTCCTCGGACCGATGGACGGCCACACCCGGGGATGCCGGAGGGTCCAGGCCAGCGCCACCGTCTCGGGCCGGGTGCCCAGCTGTGCGGCGAGCTCCCGGCAGCGGTGCCGTCGGGCGCGGTTGTCCTCCGTGTCGTACGGGTCCGGTCCGCCGTGGGTCTCGCGGGGCCCGGTGCGCGCGAAGTAGCCGCGGGCCTGCGAGGACCAGGCCAGCAGGGGCAGCCGGTGTGCGCGGACGACGTCGAGGATGCCGGTGTCGGCGTGCAGGCTGCCGCCCAGGAGCGCGGGGTCGGGTTCGGCGAGGCCGAACTGGTAGCTGGCCACGGGGGTGTGGCCGCGCGCGGCCAGCTCGACGGCGAGCGCGGACAGGCGGTGCGCCTGCCAGTTGGAGGCGCCGACCCGGCGGGCCAGCCCGCTCTCGACGAGGCTCACCAGGGTGTCGGCGAGTTCCGCGACGGGCCGGGCGGGATCGTCGCAGTGGTAGAGGAGGACGTCGATGGTCTCCACGCCCAGGTTCTCCCGTGCGGCCCGCACGTGCGCGTGGACGGTGGCGGCGCCGAGCGGGATGTCCGCGCCGGTGGTGTCGTGGCCGACCTTGGTGACGACGCCGAGCGTTCCCGGGTTCTTGCGCAGCCACTGCCCGACCGCCGCCTCGGCCTGTCCTGCGGCGTAACTGTGCGAGGTCTCGACCAGCAGGCCGCCGGCGTCGGCGAAGCGGGCGAGGCGCTCGGCGGAGGTCTCGGCCGGCTCCGCGCCGAAGGGGCCGCCGAGGACGAAGCGGTGCGCCGCGCTCTCCCCGCCCTCCCCGCTCTCCGGGTCGAGCGTGCCGTCGAGCAGCCGCAGCGGCGAACGCGGCATCAGGCCTCGCCCCCGGGCACCTTGCGGAAGCCGTCCACGTCGGTGAACGGGCGGGGCAGGTGGGGCCGCAGCGGGATGCGGAAGGTGTTGAGCATCATCGCGGACAGGGAGAAGCTGCCGATGCAGCCGATCAGGTCCAGGACGCCTGCCTCGCCGAAGAGTTCCAGGGCGGCGGCGTAGGTCACGTCCGTGACGAAGTGGTCGTGGAGCATCTCGTGGGCGAAGGCGTGGAAGACGCGCTCGTCCTCGGCCTCGAACCCGGGGTCCTCGCCGCGTGCGAGGCGCTCCAGGCACTCGGCCGGGACGCCCTCCGCGACGGCCTGCTGGATGTGGGCGTTCCATGCGGACTGGCTGTCGAAGTGGCGGCCCGCGATCAGCACGCTCAGCTCGCGCAGCCGTTGCGGGAAGCGGGACTCGTTGCGGCAGTAGGCGCCGAGGTTCTCGACCCAGTGGGCCAGTTCCATGTTGCGCGCCCAGGCGAGGAACGGCGGGGGCGGTTCGACTCCGGGACCGACGATGGTTTCCAGCAGGCCGGTCTGCTCGGGGGTGAGGCTGGTCAACGGGGTCAGTCGCACGATCTCGGTGCCTTTCGGTGGGAGACGGTGAGGAGTGGGGTGGGGTGGGGAGACGGGATCGGCACCCCGCCGGGGCCGTTCGGATCGCCGGGCGACACGAAGTGGGCAAGGAAGTCCACAGCCGTGGAACGCCCCGCGCGCCGCGCCCAGGTGGCTGCTGGTGCGCGCGGAGTCGGCGCGGGCGGGCAATGCCGTGCTGTGCGGTCGCCCCGGCCGAACCTCATGGCGGCGGCTCGGCCGTACTCGCCCCGCAGGGCACGCCCACCCTCGTGCACGGTGACGCCGGGGGCGGCGGCTCGCGCAGGGTGCCGTCGGGCGGTGCGCCGTCAGGCGGTGCGCCACCAGGCGTAGTAGGCGTCGCCGTAGCCGTCCATGATGTCGGGGTACTCGTGATCGGCGTCCGGGTACTCGAAGAAGTCGTGGGGGACACCGAGTGCGGTGAAGCGGGCGTCCAGGTCGCGGATCGTGGGGGCCAGGCGGTCGTCGAGCCGACCGGACAGGAGACGGACCCGACTGGTGCGGCGCAGTTCGGGGGCATTGGCCAGGACCAGGCTCCAGGGGTGGCAGAGGTCGTAGTACTCCTGGTCGCCGAAGTAGGTGTTGTTGACCCGGTCCTCGGGCTCGTCCTTGAGGTCGCGCAGGATCGCGGGGGCGACCGCCGACACCTTCCCGAAGATCTTGGGGTACTTCAGGCCGAGGTGCAGGGCGCCGAAGCCGCCCATGGAGAAGCCCTCGACCGTACGGGCGGCGGCCTCGGGGACCGTGCGGTAGGTGGAGTCCATGTGGTGGACCAGGTCGAAGGCGGTGATCTGGGCGAGCGGGCGGGCGCCGTCCTTGGAGTCGACGTACCAGCCGATCGGCAGGATCTGCGGGACGACGACGATCGCGGGCGGCATGACCTCGTCCCGGATCGCCCGGTCGATCCGCGCGACCATGTCCGCTCCCTGACGGGCCGTGCCGAATCCGCCGTGCAGCCAGTAGATGACGGGGAACCGTCGCTCCGGCTCGGTCGCGTACTGGGGCGGGAGGTAGAGCTGGTAGCTGCCCCGGGCGTCCGCGCTTCGGCGCGAGGGCTGCGGGTAGAGGCCGAAGGTGGTGAGCTCCTGGTCCTCGCGGACCTCGTCGATCCACCGCTGTTCGATCTCTGCCATCTGCTCCGGAGTCGTGCTTACCTTGTGAACCTTCTGCACCACGGTGCTGTCCTCTCGGTGGGTCTGGGGCACGGCCCGGGGTCCTCCGGGGCGGGTGCCGGCAGCCCTCCGGCCCCACCACTCCGGGCACTGTTCCATTACATGGAATGGTGTATCCTCTAGCGGAACGATCCTCAGTGAAACCGTGCGACGGGAGCCTGTCAATGGCCGCGATCGAAACTTCAGAGGACTCACAGGCGGGCGGCCGCAAAGGACGCAGCTCCCTCGCGGGCAACGCCACCGACAAGGCGCTCAACCTGCTGGAGGCCGCCGTGGCCCCCGGCCATCCGCACCGCCTGGGCGAGGTCGCGGCGGCCGCCGGGGTGCCCAAGGCCAGTGCGCACCGCATCCTGAACAACCTGGTGGCGACCTCGTTCCTGGCCTCCGACGGCACCGGGGGCTACGGCCCCGGCCCCCGGCTGCGCGCGCTCGCCGCCAAGGTCACCCAGGGCTGCGAGGAGGACCAGGTGATGCGCGCCGAACTGGAGGTGCTCAGCAGGCGCGTCGGCACCACGGTCCATCTGGGCGTGCGGACCGGGGACGCCGCCACCTGCCTGATCAAGGTGGCCGGCCCGGGGGCGGTCCAGACGGCGTCCCGGGTGGGCATGCAACTGCCGTTGCACGCCACGTCGATCGGCAAGTGCATCCTCTCCGGCCTGAGCGACGACGAACTCACCGAGCTGACGGGGCGGGTGGGCCTGGCGGCCCGCACCGAGCACACCCTCACCGACCTCGACGCCCTGCGCGCCGACCTCGCCAGGGTGCGCGAGCGGGGCTTCGCCCTCGACGAGGAGGAGAACGAGATCGGCGTGCACTGCGTCGGCGCCCCGGTCCGCGACAGCAAGGGCGTCGTCATCGGCGGCGTCAGCATCTCGGCCATCACCTACCTGGAGTCCCACGAGGCGCTCCTGAGCCGGACCGATCTCGTCCGTACGACCGCGGACGCACTGCACGGCCTGCTGGGCTGAGGCGAGCACACCCCGGGCCGGGCGGACGGTCGGCCTGCGGACGGCCGCCGGCCTCCCCCGCGCGGCCTGCACGCATATCTTTCGGGTTCCTGAGCATTTTGGTCCTGTACGACCTGTAGACACCGCCGCCCGGTTTCAGCAGGGTTACAGCACCGGCTCGGCCTCCGTCCCGGTTCACCGGCCAGCCCCCGGTGCGGCAGTACCCCCGAGCACCACCCTCGCGAGCAGCGGGAGCACCTCCGGTTCGACGCCGCTCATCCGTCACCGCCCGCCCCGCACGGCCCCAGGCCGTCTGCCGCGCGGCGGTCCACGCGACGTGACCACTCCCCACCACTCCCCCGCAGGACACCACCGGCCCGCGCGACCGCCGCGGACCCCTTCCGTCCGCCTGCCCCGAGTGCACGGCCGCGCCCCGCCGAGCTCCCAGCAAGGAGAGACCATGACGTCCCACGACGCAGCACCCCGCCCGGCCGTACGGAGAACGCGCCGGTCCGCCCGCTCCGCCCCAGCGGGCCTCGTCACCCTGTGCACCGCCCTCGCGCTCACGCTGACCGCGTGCGGCGGAGGCACCGGAGGCGCCGCCGCCGACGGTGGCTCCGACAGCGGTACGAAGGTCGCCGGCGACACCCTCACCGTCGCCGAGCAGCAGGCCCCGTCCTCGCTCGACCCCGGCAGCATCGACCTGGGCTTCGTCGACTTCACGATGCTGTCGTACGAGTCGCTGTTCTACCTCTCCCCGAAGGGCACGGTCGAACCGGCCCTCGCCAAGTCCTGGAAGTACGTCGGCACCGGGAACAAGGAGCTGTCGATCACGCTCCGCTCCGGCGTCCGGTTCGCCGACGGCACCCCCGTGACCGCCGACGCGGTGAAGGCGTCGCTGGAGTACGCGAAGAAGGCGCAGGGCAACCAGGCCCACTACCTGACCGACGCGACGATCGAGACCTCGGGCGACCTCGGCCTGACCATCAGGCTCGCCGCGCCGAACCCGATCCTGCCGACCCTGCTGACCCAGTCCTACGGCATCGGCCAGATCATCAGCCCCAAGGGGTTGGCCGACCCGGCGGGCCTGACCCCGACCAAGGCCAGCCAGGGCGCGGGTCCCTACGTCTACTCGCCCTCCGACAGCGTGGCGGGCGACCACTACACCTACACCGCCAACCCGGACTACTACGACAAGTCCCGGCAGAGCTACCGGAAGATCGTGATCCGGATCGTGCAGAACGGCCAGACCGCGATCAACGCCATGAAGACCGGTCAGATCGACGTCTACAAGGGCGACTACACCTCCGCCGCCTCCGCGAAGTCCGCCGGGATGAGCACCGTCGGCCTGCCGGTGATCCTCCAGGGGCTCAGCCTGATCGACCGCGCGGGCGAAGTCTCCGAGCCCCTCGGTGACGTCCGCGTACGGCAGGCGATCAACTACGCCATCGACCGGGAGACGGTCACCGAAGCGCTGCTCGGTTCCAGCGGCACGCCGACCGTGCAGACCGTCGTCAAGGGCGGCGACGGCTACTCCGAGGACCTCGCGGACCACTACGCCTACGACCCGGCGAAGGCGAAAAAGCTGCTGAAGGAGGCCGGCTACCCGGACGGCTTCGCACTCCCCGTCCTCGCGGCCACGTTCGTCGGCTTCGACACGATGGCCCAGGCCGTCGCCGGTCAGCTGGCGAAGGTCGGCATCAAGGTGAAGGTCACCGCCGTCACCAGCATCACCTCCTTCGTGGAGAACCAGACCAACCACAAGTACCCGGCGGTCTCCGGCGGGTTCACCGAGGAGCCGATGTACCTGGAGGGCCTGGACCTGTTCATGCCCGGCTCGAAGGTGTTCAACGGCTTCGGCAGCAGCGCGCCGGAACTGACCGACCTGTTCGAGGAGGCGGCCGCCGCCGCACCCGCCGAACGGGCCGGGCTGGACCGGCGGATGCAGGAGTACCTGGTGGAGAACGCCTGGTTCGCCCCGGTCGCCTTCACCCCCGTCAACTACTACGTCCGCCCCGGCACCGGTGGCGTCGAGGTCAGCGCGGGCGCCCCGTTCGCCAGCCCGCTCGCCTTCTACGCGACCAAGTAGGAGACGCCGTGCACAGGATCCTCTTCCGCTGGCTCGTCGGCGCCGTCCCCGTGGTGTTCGGCGTGACCGTTCTGACGTTCGTCCTGACCACCCTGGTCCCGGGCGACCCCGGCCGTACGATCCTGGGCGCGAACGCGAGCCCCGCCCAGGTGAGGGCGCTCGACGCCCGGCTCGGCCTCGACCACCCGCTGCCGGTCCGGTACGGGGACTGGCTGGCCGACGCCGTACGGGGCGACCTGGGCAGTTCGCTCACCTCGGGCGTGCCGGTGAGCGACCAGCTCACCTCACGGCTGGGCGTCACGCTGTCGCTCATCGGCGGCGCGATCCTGGTGGCCGCCGTCGCCGGAGTGGCGCTGGGCGTCCTCAGCGCGCTGCGGGGCGGTCTGCTCGGGCGGGCCGTGGACGGCGTCGCGCTGATCGGGCTGGCGGTGCCGAACTTCTGGTTCGGCCTGGTGCTGATGACCGCGTTCGCCGTACGGCTGCCCGTCTTCCCGGCCACGGGATACGTCCCCTTCGGCGACTCCCCCGTGCAGTGGTTCCAGTCGCTGGTGCTGCCCGTGCTGACCCTGGGCGTACCGGCCACCGCGCCGGTGGCCAAACAGACCCGCGACAGTGTGCTGACCCAGCTGAACCGCGACTACGTCCGCGTGCTGCGGGCGCGCGGCATCCCCGAACGGTCGGTCCTCCTCCGGCATGTGCTGCGCAACGCCGCCGCCCCGATCGTCACCGTGCTGGGCGTGGTCGTGGTGACGCTGTTCGGCGGCACCGTGCTCGCCGAGACCCTCTTCGTGATGCCGGGCCTCGGCGGACTGGCCGTCACCGCCGCGACCACCCAGGACATCCCGACGGTCCAGGGCGTCGCGCTCGTCTTCACGGTCGCCGTGATGCTGATCAACCTGCTGATCGAAGTGGTGTACACGATGCTCAACCCGAAGGTGCGGACATGAAGGGCACCGACATGAAGAGCGCGGAACCGAAGGACACGGAGGCCGCCCGCGCCGGCCGGCGGCCGGCGTCCCCGTCCCACGGCCTCGTGGCCCGGTTCGTCCGCAAGCCCGCCGCGGTGGCCTCCGCCGCCTATCTCCTGCTGGTCCTCCTCGTCACCCTGGCCGCCGGCCGGATCGCCCCCTACGGCGCCGACGAGCAGGATCTGACCTCGGCCCTGCAACCCCCCGGCGGTGCCCACTGGCTCGGCACCGGCGAACTGGGCCGCGACGTGCTGAGCCGGCTGATGCAGGGGGGTCAGGTCACCCTCCTCGGCGTGCTCATCACGCTGGCGGTGTATCTGACGCTCGGCGTCCCCGCGGGCCTGGTCGCCGGATACCGGGGCGGCTGGTTCGACCGGCTGGTCCTCAGGAGCGCCGACCTGATCTCGGCCGTCCCCGTGATCATCGTGCTGCTCGTGGTGCTGTCGGTCTTCACGAACGACGAGCGCGCCGCCATGGCCGCCAACGGCCTCCTCGGGGCGCCGCTGCTGGCCCGGGTCGTCCGCTCGGCCACGCTCGGCGTCAAGGAGGAGCTGTACGTCCGCGCCGCCGTCGCGAACGGGATCGGCGACCGGGTCATCGTCCGACGGCACGTCCTCCCCCATGTCGCCGGGGTCGTGCTCGTCCAGGCCTCGGTCTACGGCGCCTACGCCGTGCTGCTGGAGACCGGCCTCGGCTTCCTCGGGCTGGGCACCACCGAGGCCAGCTGGGGCAATCTGATCGCCGAGGCGTCCAAGAACATCGGCACCGACCCGTGGCTCCTGGTCCCCTCCGGCTTCATGATCATCAGCTTCGTCCTGGCGCTCGGGCTGCTGAGCGACGGGCTGCGCGACACCCTGGCCGAGCGGTACGCGCCCCCTGCCGACCAGCCCCCGTCCCGTCGGCGTGCGGCGCGGCGGTCCCTGCTCCGGGCGCCCCGGGCGTCGTCCACGGCTCCGGCCGAGGACGCCCTGCTGTCGGTCCGCGGACTGACCGTGGCACTGCCCGTCGACGGGACACCGACCGATGTCGTCCGGGACGTCTCCTTCGACCTGAGGGCCGGTGAGGTGCTGGGCATCGTCGGCGAGACCGGCTGCGGCAAGTCCGTCACGGCCACCTCGCTGCTGGGCATGCTGCCCGCGGGCGGCGAGATCACCTCCGGCACCCTCCGGTTCGAGGGCGACGACCTCGCACGGGCCGACGCCGCCCTGCTCCGCCGGGTCCGGGGCCGCCGTATCGGATGGATCTCCCAGGACCCGGTCGCCGGTCTGGACCCGTCGTTCACGGCGGGCGCCCAGGTGGCGGAGGCGGTCCGGGTCCACACCGGCTGCACCCGCAAGGAGGCCCGGAGGCGCGCCCTGGAGATCTTCGCACGGGTCCGGCTGCCCGACCCGGCCCGTGTCGCGGCGGCGTATCCCCACCAGTTGTCGGGCGGCATGGCCCAACGGGTCGGCATCGCCGCCGCGCTGGCCGGCGACCCGGCGCTGGTCATCGCCGACGAGCCGACCACCGCGCTCGACGTGACCGTCCAGGCCGAGATCCTCGACCTGCTGCGCGAGCTCAGCACGGCGGGAACGGCCGTCATCCTCATCACCCACGACTGGGGCGTGCTCGCCGACCTGTGCGACCGGGCCGTGGTGATGTACGCCGGAGAGGTCGTCGAGGAGGCCGAGGTCACCGCGCTCGTCACCACGCCGGCCCACCCGTACACGGCCGGACTGCTCGGCTCCGACCCCCATCACGCGGTGCCGGGCCGGCCGCTGCCGGCCGTGGAGGGCGCCGTACCGCCGCCCGGCCGGTGGCCCGTGGGCTGCCACTTCCAGAACCGCTGCCCGCGGGTGACCGAGGAGTGCCGCGAGAAGCCCGTCGTCATCTCCCCCCTGACGGCCCCGGAGCGTTCGGCGCGGTGCATCCGGCCCGCAGAACTGATCGGAGAAGCAGCGCATGACTGAGGACACCACGCTCCTGCGCGTCCGCGGCCTGGACGTCACCTACCGCCGGGCCGGCCGGCGCGGCGGCGCGGTGCACGCCGTGCGCGGAGTGGACCTGGAGGTGCACCGGGGCGAGACCGTCGGGCTCGTCGGCGAGTCCGGCTCCGGGAAGTCGAGCATCGGCTCGGCGGTCCTCGGGCTCGTCCCCGTGACCGGCGGCCGGGTCGCCTTCGACGGCGCCGACATCACCCACGGCTCCCGCGCGGACCGCCGGATGCTGGCCCGCCGGATGCAGGTGGTGTTCCAGGACCCGTACGGCTCCATGAACCCCGCCCACACCATCGGCGACACCCTCACGGAGGCCCTGCGCCACAACCTCGGCCTGCCCGAGGACACCGTCCGCGAGCGGGTGCTGGCCGCCCTGGACGACGTGGGCCTGCCGCCGGGCGCCCTGCGCCGCTATCCGTCGGCGTTCTCCGGCGGCCAGCGGCAGCGCATCGCCATCGCGCGGGCGCTGGTCATGGAGCCCGAGTTCGTCGTCTGCGACGAGGCGGTCAGCGCCCTCGACCTCTCCGTGCAGGCCCAGGTCCTCAACCTGCTCGCCCGCCTCAAGGACACCCGCGGCCTCAGCTATCTGTTCATCTCGCACGACCTGGCCGTGGTGCGCCACCTCAGCGACCGGATCGTCGTCCTCTACGCAGGCCGGGTCGTCGAGAGCGGTCCGGCGGCTCTCGTCGCCGGCCGCCCCGTCCATCCGTACACCCGCGCGCTGCTGGCGGCGGCGCCGGTCCCCGATCCCGAGGTCCAGCGCCGCCGCCGGGCCGAGCGGCGGCGGACGGTCACCGCCGCCCCGCCCGCGGACCACCCCGGCGGGGGCTGCGACTTCGCCCCCCGCTGCCCGTTCGCCCGGGACACCTGCTGGACGACCCGCCCCGAGCCGACCGACCACGACGGGGTCGCCGTCGCCTGCCACCGCCACGACGAACTCCCCGGCGCCTAGGCACCTTCCTGCACGTCCTTCGACTCCCCTATCCTCCGAGGAACTTGATGACCACCATCGCGCCTGCCCCGCTCGACGTCGCCGCGCTGCTGCCCGACGGCGCCCACCTCATCGGCGGCGAGTGGGTTCCCGCCCGCTCCAGGGCCACCCTCGACGTCGTGAACCCGGCCACCGGCGCCGTCCTCGCCCGGGTGCCGCGCGGCACCGCCGAGGACGTCGACGACGCCGTACGGGCCGCCGAGGCCGCACTGCCCGCCTGGCGTGACACCAGCCCCGCCACCCGGGGCGAACTCCTGCACCGCTGGGCCGAGTCGGTCAGGGAACACGACGACGAGATCAACCTGCTGGAGGCGGTCGAGGTCGGTCACCCGGTCGGCCCCTCCCCGATCGCGGCCCGGCTCACCTATCTCGCCGGCAAGGCCGACAAGGTCTTCGGCGACACCCTGCCCACCCGGTCCCCCGATGTCCTGGGCCTGACCCTGCGCGAGCCGTACGGCGTGGTCGGCGCCATCATCCCGTGGAACGCGCCCGGTCCCATGACCGTCTTCAACACCGCGGCCCCGATCGCGGCCGGGAACACCGTCGTCCTCAAGCCGGCCGAGGACGCCCCGCTGACCGCCCTCTACCTGGCCCGGCTCGCCCAGGAGGCGGGCCTCCCGCCCGGCGTCCTCAACGTCGTCACCGGATACGGCCCGGAGGCCGGCGCCGCACTGCCCGCCCACCCCGGCATCCGCCGGATGAGCTTCACCGGCTCCCCCGCCACCGGCACCGCGGTCATGGAGGCCTGCGCCCGCAACCTGATCCCCCTCCAGCTCGAACTCGGCGGCAAGTCCCCGCAGATCGTGCTCCCCGACGCCGACCTGGCCAGGGCCGTCCCCGCGATCGTGCGCAGCATCATCATGAACAGCGGCCAGGTCTGCGCCGCCGGCTCCCGTGTCCTGGTCCACTCCTCCCTGCACGGCCGGCTGGTGGAGATGCTCGCGGAGGGCTTCCGCGCCGTGCGGGTCGGACGGTGGGACCAGCCGGTCGACATGGGGCCGCTCATCAACGCCCGCCAGGAGCAGCGCGTCCTCGACTACCTGGCCGCCGGCCGCGAGGAAGGCGCCGACGTGGTCGTCGGGGGAGGCAAGCTCACCGGGGCGCCGTACGACGACGGCCACTTCGTCGAGCCCACGCTCTTCGACCGGGTCACCCCCGGCATGCGCATCGCCCAGGAGGAGATCTTCGGCCCGGTCCTGTCCGTGCTGACCTACGAGGACGAGGAGGAGGCCGTCGCGATCGCCAACGGCACCCGCTACGGCCTGACCGCCACCGTCTGGACCCGGGACGTCGGCCGGGCGATCCGGCTCGCCCGGCGGGTCGAGGCCGGCCAGGTCGCCGTCAACACGGTCGGCGACGGCGGCCCGGCCGGATCGATCGGCACACCCTTCGGCGGTTACCGGCACAGCGGCTTCGGCCGCTCCATGGGCCCCGACTACCTGGAGGACTGGACCCAGGTCAAGGCCGTGATCATCAACGCCGGATGAGCCGGGTCCGGAGCCCGAAACGGGTTGCCCGGAGGCATCGTCGCGCTCCGGGCAAGCCGAGGGGGCAGTTCGTCAGTCGGCCGGGGTCAGTGCCACCTCCGCGCTGCCCGAGAGGGACGGCAGGCCGTCCGGGGGCGTGTCCTGGTAGGTGGCGTTGAAGACCGCCTTCAGGCTGTCCGAGCCGGAGTGACCGCCGTCCAGGAAGGTCTGGAACGATCCGGAGCAGCCGTTGCTCGTCGACAGCGGGTGGCCGTGCGAGTCGTGGCCGAGGATGAACGAGACGGTGACCTTGGCACAGTCCACCGGCTGGTCATCGGTGACGTAGACCTGCCAGGTGACCGTGTCGCCCCAGTGGAACGCCGCGCCACCGTGCGGTGCCGGGTCGGTGGTGAGCGAGACGACCGGCGCCTTGTTGCCGACCACGACCGGGACGGACGCGGAGGCCGAGCGGCCGGTGCTGTCGGTGACCTTCAGCGTGGCGTCGAAGACGGCGTTGCTGGTGAAGGTGTGTCTCGGGTTCGCCTCCCTGGAGTCCACGGTGCCGTCGGCGTCGAAGTCCCAGGCGTAGCGGAGGGCGTCCCCGTCGGCGTCCTTCGTGCCGGCGCTGGAGAACTGGACCGTCAGCGGGCTGGTGCCGTTCAGCACGTCGGCGGCGACCTGGGGCTCGGGGGTGCGGTTGCCCCGCGTGAAGTCGATGCGGGAGAGCTGGGCTTCGGGCAGCTCGGCGAAGTACCCGGTGCCGTATTCGAGGACGTACAGCGCGCCGTCCGGGCCGAACTCGGCGTCGATCGGACCGTCCGTCCTGATCGAGGGGATCGCGTCCTCGATCTTCCGGACCTCGTTCCTCTTGCCGAGGGTGATGGCCTTCATCTGGTCGCGGGTCCACTCGTAGAAGAGCGGCTTGCCGTCGAAGTACCGGGGCCAGCGGTTCTCGGCCTTGTTCCGCTGGTCGTAGGCGTAGGCCGGGCCTCCCATGGGTCCGATGCCGCCCGTGCCGAGTTCGGGGAAGGTGTCGGAGGCGCCGTAGCCGTAGACGATCTCCGCGTCCGTGACCGGGGGCAGCACGCTGCGGCCGGTGTTGTGGCGCGAGTCGTTGACCGGCCTGGCGCAGTCGAACGCCCCGCTCGACGTCTGGGTGGCGAAGTCGTAGTCCTGGTACGGCTGGTTTCGGGTCACGCAGAACGGCCAGCCGTAGTTGGCGGGACGGTCGACGACCATCCAGCGGCCCTGGCCCGCGGGTCCGCGGCCGGGGTTGGCGTTGTTGGCGTCGGGCGAGTAGTCGCCGAGGTACAGTGCGCCGGTCCTGTCGTCCACGGCGAAGCGGAACGGGTTGCGCAGGCCCATGGCGTAGATCTCGGGACGGGTCCGGGGAGTGCCCGGTGCGAAGAGGTTGCCCTTCGGGACGGCGTATCCGCCGTCGGGCTTCACCTTGATGCGCAGGACCTTGCCGCGCAGGTCGTCGGTGTTGCCCGCGGTGCGCCGGGCGTCGTAGGCCGGATTGCGGCCGGGGCGGTCGTCGAGCGGGGCGTAGCCGTCCGAGGCGAACGGGTTGGAGTCGTCACCGGTCGACAGGAACAGATGACCCTTGCCGTCGAAGTCGATCTTGCCGCCGACATGGCAGCAGATGCCCCGGTCGGCCGGTACGTCGAGGATCTTCTGCTCGGTGGCGAAGGCGAGCTTGTTCCCCACGAGCTTGAACCGGGACAGCCGGGTGACGCCCTTGTACCTGGCGAATTCCTCGGCCGTGCCGAACTGCGGCGCGTCCCCTTCGTTGACTCCCGCGGTGGCCGGGTCGTCCATGGGGGTGTCGAGGCGGGGCGAGTAATAGAGGTAGACCCAGTGGTTCTTGGCGAAGCCGGGGTCGATGGCGATGCCCTGCACGCCTTCCTCGTCGTGCTGGTAGAGCCCGGCGGGGCTCTTCTTCAGGTCGGCCGCGAGGAAGTTGACGCCGCTCTTGGGGTCGTGGATCCGGACCTCTCCGGTGCGCGCCGTGTGCAGCACGCGCCGGTCGGGCAGGACGGCGAGGGCCATCGGCTCGCCCGGGCGGTCGTTGAGGGTGACCTTCTGAAAGTCCGACGCGGCCGGCGGCCCGGAGGCCGACGGGGCGGCTTGGGCTGCGGGCAGGGGCAGGAGCCCGACGGCTCCGGCCAGGGCTGCCGCCCCTACGAGGCTGACGATCCGTCTGATGCGCACTCAGAACTCCTTCGGTCTGGTCGGCGGCCGCACAGAGGGGTCCGGGGCTCGGGGCTCCGGCCGGCGGCCGACCGCTGCGGGATGGAGGCGGGTCAAAGGCGGGTCAATGGCATGACGGACCAGGCGCGCTCGGCGCGGCGGGCGCCGGAGCGCGCCTGGTGGGAACGGGAACGGGAGTGACGCTGCGTCAGTTACGGGCGCGCAGGGCGGCGAGGTGGTCGTAGCCGACCCGGGCGAACTCCAGGGACTGGCCGGGCGCGGTGGTGCTCGGCGCGTTGTCCTGCTCGACCATCGGGTTGTGGTAGTTCTTCGCGCCCACCCGGGTGAAGAACCTCCGGTAGTCGATGTCACCCGTGCCGAACGGCACCATGTCGTAGCCGAGGCCGCTCTGGAGGTTGACGACGCCGTCCTTGGCGTGGAAGAGCGGGAAGCGGTGGGTGTTGCGGACCACGAGTGCGGCCGGGTCGAAGACGCGCTCGCGCGCCGAGCCGTCGTGGGCGGTGTACGTGTGGAACTTGTACTGGGCCACGTGCGCCCAGAAGACGTCCAGCTCCAGATAGACGTTCTTGCGGTCCGTCATGGTCAGGAAGTACTCCAGCTTCCGGATGCCGGAGCTGCGGGTCGGCCGGCCCTGGGCGTCGAGCGGGCCGCCGTCGAGCAGGAAGTCGTAGGCGCTGTCGTGGTTGTGGGTGTAGAGCTTGACGCCCTCGCGGCGGGCGATGGCGCCCAGGGTGTTCCACTTCTGGGCGGCGATGTCCCAGTCGGCCCGGTAGGGGGTGTTCGTGGGGTCGGCGCCGGTGCCCATGTGCTCCATGCCGAGGATGTTGGCGATCTCCAGCCAGCGCTTGAAGGTGTCCAGGTCGGTCGGTGTCAGCGGCCAGGACGGCGGGATGTAGCCGTGGCTGCCCTGCGCCCGCAGCCCGTACGCGTCGAGCCAGGACCGCAGCAGCCGGGCGCCCTTGACGGTGCCCAGGTCGGCGCCGCCGGCCGCGTTGGCGTGCTGGCCGTAGCCCGCGAACTCCACCTGGCGGTAGCCGAAGCGGGACAGCTGCTTGAAGACCTCGCGGAAGCCGGAGGGCAGGTCGGAGGACAGCGGGTCGCGGCCGACCGCGTCACGGACGGTGTAGAGGATGATGCCGCGCTTGTGCGGCGGGACCAGGGCGGAACGGCCGTGGTCACCCCCGCCGGTCTGCGCTCTGTCCTGGGCCAGGGCGGGCGAGGCGCCGAAGACCGGGGCGGCGATCGCCGCGGCGGTGGCGGCCGTGCAGGTGCCGAGGAAGCGGCGGCGGCTCACGCCGAGCGTGCGGCGCAGGGCGTCGCCGGTGACGGTTTCGTCGTTGAAAGCGGTCACAGTGGTTCTCTCTTTCGTTCTCGTCGTCACGGTGCTGCGGGTGTCGGGCGGCTGCCGTCCCGGGTGAGGCCGGCGAGCCGCAGGAGCAGGGACTTCACTTCGGTGGCCGCGACGCGGCCGGATACTTCGCGGGGGGTGGAGATCAGGACGAGCGGACCTTCGTCGTCGCTCGTGGGGAGGCGGCCGTGGCTGCCGCGTACGGGTGAGGGGTCGAGGGGGACGACGGCGAGCCGGTAGCGCAGGCCGAGCTTCTTGCGGGCCAGCGCCGCGGCCGCCTTGAGCCGCACCCGGGGATCCTCGGGATCCATGAACAGCTCGGCGGGGTCGTAGCCGGGTTTGCGGTGGATCTCCACCAGCCGGGCGAAGTCGGGGGCGCGGGCGTCGTCGAGCCAGTGGTAGTACGTGAACCAGGCGTCCGGTGCGGCGAGCGCGACCAGCTCCCCGGCCCGCGGGTGGTCGAGTCCGTTGGCCTTCTTGCCGGCGTCGTCGAGGAGCTCGTCGATGCCCGGCAGGTCCTCCAGCGCCGCGCGGGTGGCCGCCAGGTCCTCGGTCCGGCGGACGTAGACGTGGGCCAGCTGGTGGTCGGCGACGGCGAAGGCGCGGGACGCCGCCGGGTCGAGGTACTCCATGCCGTCCTGGGTGTGGACCTCGAGCAGTCCGGCCCGTCGCAGGGCGCGGTTGATGTCGACGGGACGGCTGACGCGGGTGATGCCGTACTCGGACAGCGCCACGACCGTACGGCCCTCGGAGCGGGCGTCGTCCAGCAACGGGCCGATGACGGCGTCCAGTGCGGCGGCGGCGCGGTGGGAGCGGGGATCGTCGGGGCCGAACCGCTGGAGGTCGTAGTCGAGGTGCGGCAGGTAGCACAGGGCCAGGTCGGGCCGGCGGGTGCGCAGGATGTGGCGGGTGGCGTCGGCGATCCACCGGCTGGAGACGATGTCCGCGCCCGGTCCCCAGAAGCGGAAGAGCGGAAAGGTGCCGAACCGCGCGGTGAGTTCGTCGTGCAGGGCCGCCGGGCGGGTGTAGCAGTCGGGTTCCTTGCGGCCGTCGGCGTAGTAGATCGGCCGGGGCGTGACGGTGATGTCGGTGTCGGCGCCCATGGCGTACCACCAGCAGATGTTGGCGACCGTGTAGCCGGGGTGGACGCGGCGGGCGGCGTCCCAGAGCTTGTCGCCGCCGACCAGGCCGTTGTGCTGACGCCACAGCAGTACCTCGCCGAGTTCGCGGAAGTACCAGCCGTTGCCGACGATGCCGTGTTCGTCGGGGAGCGCGCCGGTGAGGAACGTGGACTGCGCGGTGCAGGTGACGGCCGGGAGCACGGTGGACAGGGGGGCCTGGGAGCCGGCGGCGGCCAGCGCCTTGAGGCGGGGCATGTGGTCGAGGAGCCGGGGGGTGAGGCCGACCACGTCGAGGACCAGGAGCGGATGGGGGCGGGTGCTCATGGCAGCTCCTTCAGGCCGAGGCCGGTGACCAGGTCCCGCGCGAGGGTCAGTTCGGCGGCGATGCCGTCGACGAGCTGGGTCCTGGTGCGGGGGCGCAGCTCGGGCGGGAGGGCCTGCCAGGTGTAGGTCTCGACCTCCAGATGCCGGGTGCGCGGCCGCACCCCGCCCACCAGCAGGGCGAGGGCCTCCTGGAGGACGTGCAGGGTGGAGGTGAGCGGTGCGGCGGGCGGGGCGTGCAGGGGGACGTGGAAGTGGGCGCGCCAGGGTGTGCCGTCGGGCAGGGCCTCGCCGGCGAGCGCCTCGTCGAGGTCGTCGGTGCCGCGCAGTCCGCCGTGTGTGAGGGTGCGGGTCTGGTGCAGGAAGCGCGGTTCGGCGAAGGCGGCGAGGGCCTCGCGGACCTCCGGCCGGTGGGGTTCCTCGGCGTGCAGGGCCGCCGACAGCTGTGCCTTGGGGATGCCGACGCCGGCCGCCTCCAGCGCGGCCAGCGCGATTCCGGGGTCCTCGAAGGAGGTGGCGAGATGGCAGGTGTCGACGCACACGCCGACACGGTCGCCGGGCAGGGCGGTGAGCGGTCCGATGGCGTCGGCGGTCGTCTCCACCGTGCACCCGGGCTCCGGTTCGAGGGCGATGCGGATCGATTTCCCGGTGAGCTCCTCCAGCGCGTCGAGCCGTCCCGTGAGCGTCGTCAGCGCCGCGGCGGCGGTGGCGGCGGCCCGCTCGTCGAAGCCGGTGCGCCAGGCGAGCGGAAGGGTGGAGACGGTCCCCTCGGTGACGTCGTCCGGCAGGAGCGCCGTCAGGAGACGGGCCAGGTCGGTGGTGTGCGCGAGGCGTTCGGTGTCCGTCCAGTCGGGGCGGTAGACGCGGTACTTGACCTCCGCGGCGCCGAACCCCTCGTAGGGGAAGCCGTTGAGGGTGACCACTTCGAGGCCGCGCCGGTCCAGTTCGGCCCGCAGTCCCCGCAGGGCCACCGGGTCGCTGATCAGCGCGCGTGCGGCGTCCCTAGCGAGCCACAGGCCGACGCCCAGGCGGTCGCGGCCCAGGCATCTGCGGACCGGCTCGCAGTGGTCGCGCAGCTGGGCGAGGACACCGTCGAGGGTCTCGGCGGGGTGGACGTTGGTGCAGTAGGCGACGTGGACGGTGGAGCCGTCGGGGTGTCGGAAGCGCATGGCCTACTCGCCCCCGCGCAGGACGGAGTTGCCCTCGTGCAGGCCCTCGGCCTGCGGCACGTCGAGCCGGAGACGGCCGCCGAGCCCGTAGAAGGCGACCGGGTTGCGCCACAGCACCCGGTCGACGTCGTCCTCGGCGAAACCGGCCGCGAGCATGGCGTCGGCGGTCCTGCGGGTCTTCAGCGGATCGCTCTTCCCCCAGTCGGCGGCCGAGTTGACGAGGACCTTCTCCGTTCCGTGGGTCCGCAGGATCCCGACCATGCGGTCCTCGTCCATCTTGGTGTCGGGGTAGACGGAGAAGCCGAGCCAGCAGCCGCTGTCCTTCGCGTCCTCGACGGTCGTCTCGTTGAGGTGGTCGAGCAGCACCCGCTCCACGGGCAGGTCCGACTCGCGGACGACGTCCAGGGTGCGGCGCAGTCCGGCGAGCTTGTCGCGGTGGGGCGTGTGGACCAGGGCGGGCAGACCGTGGTCGGCGGCGAGCTGGAGCTGGGCGGCGAGCGCCGTGTCCTCGGCCGGTGTCATGGAGTCGTAGCCGATCTCGCCGACGGCGACGACGCCGTCCTTGACGAGGTAGCGGGGCAGCGCGTCCAGGACCGGTGTGCAGCGGGGGTCGTTGGCCTCCTTGGGGTTGAGCGCGAGGGCGCAGTGGTGGGCGATGCCGTACTGGGCGGCGCGGAAGGGTTCCCAGCCGAGGAGGGCGTCGAAGTAGTCGAGGAAGCTGGCCGCGGAGGTGCGGGGCTGGCCCAGCCAGAAGGAGGGTTCGACGACGGCGCGCACACCGGCGGCGGCCATCGCCTCGTAGTCGTCGGTGGTGCGGGAGGTCATGTGGATGTGCGGGTCGAAGATACGCATCACAGCTCCTTGGGCTCCTCGCCCGTCAGGGTCAGCACACGCCGGAGATCGCCGGGGACGTCGCGGCCGGCGGCGGTCCGCTCGGCCGCGTGGTCGCCGAGCATGCGGGCCAGTTCGCCGTCGCCGGCCGCGCGGTCGGTCCAGTGCGCGACCGTGTCGAGGGGGACGCCGGTGAACAGGCACTTCAGGACCGCGTGGCGCCAGGCGTGCGGGTCGAGGTGGGTGGCGGCGTACGGGCCGACGGCGGCGGAGACCAGGCCGGTGTCGTTGCTCCGCAGGGCGTCCGCGACGAGGTGCACGGCGTGCGGTCCCTCGACCAGGGCCGGCAGCGCCAGGAGCACGGCGCGGCGTTCGGCGCCGCTGCCGTTCCGGTAGAGCCGGGTCAGGGTCTCGACTCCCGCCCGGGCCTCGACCAGCAGCAGCGTACGGACGGCGTCCGCGTGCCGGTGGCCGCAGTGCCGCCCGGCGGCGGCGAACCGCAGCTCCCAGGGGTGGGCGAGGTACGGGGAAGGGGCGTCCGGTGGTGTTCCGGCCGCGCCCGCGGCCTCGGCCAGTGCCGCGTCGAACCAGGCGCGTGCGGTGGGGTCGGACAGCGTCGCGGCGATGTCGTCGCGGGTCGGGAAAGGGAGTTGTGTCATGAGGCCGGCACCCCCGTCGTGGCGCGGGCCGATGCGGTCCGCAGGAACTCCAGTGAGGAGCGCGCCAGTTCCGGCCCGGCGTGCGAGTGACGGGGCAGTTCCACGACGGTCAGGCCCCGGTAGCCGACGGCGGTGAGGGCGTCCAGCACGGGCGGGAAGTCGATCTCGCCGTCGCCGAACGGCAGATGCTCGTGCACCCCGCGGCGCATGTCCTCGATCTGCACGTGCCGCAGCCAGGGCGCGGCGGCCCGGACGCACTCCGCGGGCGGAGCCGGCTCCCCCCACTGGCAGTGACCGATGTCGAGGGTCAGGCCGAGGGCGGAGGGGCTGTCGAGCGCGGTGCGCAGCCGGTGGAAGTCGGCGAGCGTGGCGAGGAGATGGCCCGGTTCGGGTTCGATCGCGAGGGGTACGCCGGCGGCGGCCGCGGCGTCGAGCACGGGGGCGAGCGCCTCCCGGAGTCGCCGCCACGCGGTGGTGTCGTCGGTGCCGGGCGGGGTGACGCCGCTGAAGCAGTGCACGGCGTGCGCTCCGAGGTCCGCCGCGACACCGACCGCGGTGATCAGCAGCCGGGTGCGGGCGGCACGCCCCGCGGGGTCCGGGTCGAGCAGCGAGGGGCCGTGCTTGCGCCGCGGGTCGAGGACGTAGCGGGCGCCGGTCTCGACGGTCGCGGTGAGCCCGAGCGCGTCGAGCCGGCGGGCCACCCGGGCGGTACGTGCGGCGAGACCGGGGGCGAGCGGGTCGAGGTGCATGTGGTCGAGCGTGAGCCCGACGCCGTCGTAGCCGAGGTCCGCGAGCAGGCCGAGGGCGTCGTCGAGCCGGAGGTCGGTGAGGCCGTTGGTGCCGTAACCGAGGCGGAGTCGAGGCCGGGGGCTCATGTGGGACTCACCTTCCGTGCGAGGGCGCGGGCCGCGGGTGCGAGCCCCAGCACGGCGAGCGCGGTGCCGTTCGCGCCGGACCGGGCGGCGAGCGCGGCCTGGAGCGGGATCAGGGCGCGGATCCCGCCGCCGACGGCCCGCTGAGTGAGGGGCGGGGACGGGTTGAGGGCGGCGTGCAGGCAGGGCACGGCGGCGGTACGGACGTACGCGGCGGCCGCCCAGGCCGGGACGATCCCCGTCGACGCGCCGGTCCGTGCCGTTCGTGCCGACCACAGGCCGAGCGCGGTCGTGGCGCCGAGGGCGGCGAGGGGGGTGAGCGTCGAACCGCCGTGCGCCTCGTGCCGTGAGACGGCGGTCACCGCGTAGGTGTGGGCGGCCAGGGCGAGGGCGGAGCCGGCCGTGCGCAGGGCGGGTGCGGGCGATGCCGGGCCGGTGGTGTCCGGGCGGGAGCGCGTCGCGTCGGGGGCCGTCGCGGTGGCCGTGGCGCCGAGCAGGAGGTCCAGGGCGCGGGCCGCGGCCATCGCCGCCGGGGCCGCCGGGGTGTGCTTCGCCCGGAGGTCGTACGCCCAGACGGTGGCGGTCAGGGCCGACGCCGGCACGAGGGCGCGGCGGCCGGCACGGGCGGCGAACGCCAGGCCCGCCGCGGTGAGGAGGCCGGCCGCGGTCAGCGCGGCCGTCGGGGAGACACGGCCGGAGGGGACGGGGCGGTGGGGACGGTCGACGGCGTCCTCGTCGCGGTCGGCCCAGTCGTTGAGCGCCATGCCCGCCTGGTAGAGGCAGAGCGAGGCGCAGACGGCGTACGCCGTGCCCCGGTTGGGCCGCAGCCCGGCGGCGGCGGCACCGGCGAGGGCGTCACCCGGCACCGTGAACAGCGCCGGGACGCGGAGCAGTTCGGCCCAGTCCCGCAGCCGCGTCCGCGCGGCGGAGCGGATCACGGCGTCTCCCGCAGCCGGCCGGCGAACGACAGCAGCGCGGCGAACTGCTCCGACAGGGCGGACGGGCCCGCGTCGGGGTCCTTGAAGTAGAAGCCCAGGTCGGGGAGCGGGCCGGACAGGCCCGCCTCGTGGGCGCGGGCGACCAGGCGGACCAGGTCCAGGACGAGCGGTGCGGCCAGGGCCGAGTCGCAGCCCTGCCAGATGGTCTGGAGGATCATGCGCGAGCCGAGGAAGCCCTCGAAGGCGATGTGGTCCCAGGCGGTCTTCCAGTCGCCGAGCACCGGTACGTCGTCGATGTGCACCTCGCCCTGCGGTGTGTGCCCGAGGGTCTCGGTCAGGACGCGTTCCTTGCCGGCGTTCTTCGCGGCGGCCGCGCCCGGGTCGGCCAGCGCCGCTCCGTCGCCCCCGCCCAGCAGATTGGTGCCGGACCAGGCCCGTACCTCCAGGGCGCGCTGGACGAACATCGGGGCGAGCACGGCCCGCAGGAGTGTCTGGCCGGTCTTGCCGTCACGCCCCGCGTGGGGAAGTCCGGCGGCGTCGGCGGCGCGGGCGAGGGCCGGGGTGCGCAGCCCGGTGGACGGGGTGAAGTTGACGTAGGGGCAGCCGGCGCGGACGGCGGCGGCCGCGTAGAGGGAGCTGGGCGGCAGTCGTACGGCGTCGGGCGCGGGCAGCGGCTCCGTGGAGGAGACGTTGACGACGACCACCCGTGCCAGGGCGTGGCGGGCCCGGAACGAGGTGAGGTCCGCGGCGAGGTCCGCGATGAGTTCCTCGTCGTCGCGGGGGTCGTCCGGGAGGGGGCCGCCGAGGCATATCTCCTCGTCCGCGGCCCGGAGTTCGGCCCGTACGGCGGGGGCGAGGCCGGGTGGCAGGACGCCCGCCGCGGTGAGGTGTTCGGCCCGCTTGGGCAGCGGACCGTGGGCGGTGTCGTGGCCGCCGAAGACGAGTGAGGACAGGGACGGCAGACCGGTGCCGTCGAACGGTGGGGTCTCGGTGACCATGCCGGTCGGCGGATGCAGTCCGGCGGTGACCGCCGCGCATCCGGCGACGGCGGTGGTGGCCACCGATCCGCGGGCTCCGACGAACCAGACTCCGGTCCGGGGCTTCGATGCGTTCCCGTCGTGGGTCACGGGCTGCCTCCCTGCCATGTCGATGTTCCGGTGCGGGTGGAGGACGGTGGGCGGGGCCCGGGGCCTCGCGCCCACCGCCGGCCCAAAGGCGATGAGAAGAACGGGCGTCGTCAGGGCAGCCCGGCCCGCCCCGGCGGCGGCGCCCGGGTCCTGACGCCGGGGCGCCGGGGGTTCGGCCACGGTCGGGGCCCAGAGGGCATGCCGGGCGTCGCGGGGCTGGGGCTGGGGGTACCTCCCCCGGGGGAGGGACTTTGCGGAGACGGCCTAGCGGTCGCCGCCTCCGAAGGCGGCGTCGAAGGACGCCGTGGGCGGGTCGAAGTCGAACTGCTTCAGGTGGGCGAGGGCGCGCGGCGCGCCGACGAGGCGGTCCATGCCGGCGTCCTCCCACTCCACGGAGACCGGTCCGGCGTACCCGATCGAACGCAGCATCCGGAACACGTCCTCCCAGGGGACGTCACCGTGTCCGGCGGAGACGAAGTCCCAGCCGCGGCGCGGGTCGCCCCAGGGCAGATGGGAGCCGAGCCGCCCGTTGCGCCCGTCGAGGCGCTTGCGGGCCTCCTTGCAGTCGACGTGGTAGATCCGGTCCCGGAAGTCGTAGAGGAAGCCGACCGGGTCCAGGTCCTGCCAGACGAAGTGGCTGGGGTCGAAGTTGAGCCCGAAGGCCGGCCGGTCGTCCACCGCCGCCAGGGCGCGTCGGGTGGTCCAGTAGTCGTAGGCGATCTCGCTCGGATGGACCTCGTGGGCGAAGCGGACGCCCTCGGCGTCGCAGACGTCCAGGATGGGGTTCCAGCGCTCCGCGAAGTCCTCGTAGCCGCGCTCGATCATCCGCTCCGGTACCGGGGGGAACATCGCCACCAGGTGCCAGATCGACGATCCGGTGAACCCGACGACCGTGTCGACGCCGAAGGCGGCCGCGGCCCGCACCGTGTCCTTGATCTCGGCCGCGGCCCGCCGCCGTACGCCCTCCGGCTCCCCGTCGCCCCAGATGCGTGCGGGCAGGATGCCCTGGTGCCGTTCGTCGATGGGGTGGTCGCAGACGGCCTGGCCGACGAGATGGTTGGAGATCGCCCAGCAGCGCAGGCCGTACTTCTCCAGCAGGGCGTGCCGGCCGGCCAGGTAGGCGGGGTCGGCCAGGGCCTTGTCGACCTCGAAGTGATCGCCCCAGCAGGCGAGTTCGAGGCCGTCGTAGCCGAAGTCGGCGGCCAGGCGGCAGACCTGCTCCAGCGGCAGATCGGCCCACTGACCGGTGAACAGGGTGAACGGGCGTGGCATGGTGCCTCCCAACGGGGTTCCTGCCGGTTCCCTAGCGGACTTCGGCCTCGGCGGTCTGGACGGGGGTGTAGACGGAGTTCTTCTGGGCGCTCTCCTCCACCGCGGCGAGCACCCGCTGCACCTGGAGACCGTCGGCGAACGACGGCAGCGGGTCGGTGCCGGACGCGATGGCCTCGACCAGGTCGCGGGCCTGGTGGGCGAAGGTGTGCTCGTAGCCGAGCGCGTGGCCCGGCGGCCACCAGCCCTCCAGGTAGGGGTGCTCGGGCTCGGTGACGACGATCCTGCGGAACCCCGCGGTGGCGGCGGGCTCCCGGTGGTCGAGGAAGTGCAGTTCGTTGAGCCGCTCGAGGTCGAAGGCGAGCGAACCGGACGCGCCGTTCACCTCCAGCCGGAGGGCGTTCTTGCGCCCCGAGGCCATCCGGGTCGCCTCGAACGTGGCGAGCGCGCCCGAGGCGAGCCGCCCGGTGAAGACGGCCGCGTCGTCGACCGTCACGGGACCGCGCCCGGTGCCGCCGGAGGCGGTCGGACCGAAGGAGGTGCCGTCGAGGCGGGGGCGCTCCTTGACGAAGGTCTCCAGCTGGGCGGAGACGCCGACCAGCGGCTCACCCGTCAGATACTGCGCGAGGTCGACGATGTGCGCGCCGAGGTCGCCGAGCGCCCCCGACCCCGCGTGCTCCCGCTGGAGCCGCCAGGTCAGCGGGAAGTCGGGGTCGACCAGCCAGTCCTGGAGGTAAGTCACCCGCACATGGCGCAGGGTGCCGAGCCTGCCCTCGGCGATGAGCCGACGGGCGTAGGTGAGGGCGGGCACCCGACGGTAGTTGAAACCCACCATCGCCACCTGCCCGCGTGCGCGGGCCGCTTCCGCGGCGGCGACCATCGCCTCCGCCTCGGCGACCGAATTGGCCAGCGGCTTCTCGCACAGCACGTGCTTGCCCGCCTCCAGCGCCGCGATCGCGATCTCCGCATGGCTGTCGCCCGGGGTGCAGATGTCGACGAGGTCCACATCGTCGCGAGCCACGAGGGCGCGCCAGTCGGTCTCCGCCGCGGCCCAGCCGTGCTTGTCGGCCGCCGCCCGCACCGCGTGCGCGTCGCGGCCGGCGATCGCGGCCAGGACCGGGCGCAGTGGCAGGTCGAACACGTGTCCCACGGTGCGCCACCCCTGTGAGTGCGCGGCTCCCATGAACGCGTAGCCGACCATGCCCACACCGAGTGCCGGCGGTGCGGTCCGACCGTCCCTCTGTTCCATACGGATTCCTCCACGTCGGAGTGTCAGTGACTCGTCGCTGTGTTCTCGGGCACGCGGCCCGGACCGGTCAGATGAAGCCGGTCGGCAGGTACTGGTCGACGTTGTCCTTGGTGACGACGGCCGAGTAGAGCGTCAGCGAGGACGGGATCTCGAATTCGGCGAGGCCGCCGACGCCCTTGCCCTGACCGAGCGCCCGGGCGAGATCGATGGCGGAGGCGGCCATCGTCGGCGGGTACAGGACGGTCGCCTTGAGCACGCCGTTGTCGGCCTTGATGGCGTCCATCGCGGACTTGGCGCCCGCGCCGCCGACCATCAGGAAGTCGTCACGGCCGGCCTGGTCGATGGCGCGCAGCGCGCCCACGCCCTGGTCGTCGTCGTGGTTCCACAGCGCGTCGAACTGCGACTGCGCCTGGAGCAGTTGCGCCATCTTCGCCTGTCCGGACTCGACCGTGAAGTCGGCCGCCTGGCGGGCCACCTTCTTGATGTTGGGGTAGTTCTTCAGGGCGTCGTCGAAGCCCTTGGTGCGCTGCTGGGTCAGTTCGAGGTTGTCGAGGCCGGCGAGTTCGACGACCTTGGCGTTCGGCTTGTCCTTGAGCCGTTCGCCGATGAAGTGGCCGGCGTTGAGCCCCATGCCGTAGTTGTCGCCGCCGATCCAGCAGCGGTACGCCTGGGGAGAGGCGAAGACGCGGTCCAGGTTGACGACCGGGATGCCGGCCCTCATCGCCTGCAGGCCGACCTGGGTGAGCGCCTTGCCGTCGGCCGGCAGGATCACCAGGACGTCGACCTTCTTGTTGATCAGGGTCTGGATCTGGCCGATCTGCTGGGCGATGTCGTTGGAGCCCTCGGTGATCTCCAGCGTGACGTCGGAGTACTTCTCGGCCCGCGACTTGGCGTTGTCGTTGATGGCGTTGAGCCAGCCGTGGTCGGCCTGGGGGCCGGCGAAGCCGATGGTGACGGCCTTGCCCGGCTTGTCGTCCGCGACCGGGGCGTTGTCCGCGGCCTGTTCCTTCTTCGCGGGCTCGTTGCTGGTGCAGGCCGTGAGCACCGCGCCGGCGGAGACCGCGGCGGTGCCGAACAGCAGTGCTCTGCGGCTGGTGGAGGGGATTCTTGCCATGGCGGATCGACCCTTCGACTGGGCGGTGCGCGGTGAGGGTTGGGCGGTGTGTGGCTGTGGCGCGGCGTCAGGTGTCGCCGTGCGCCGAACGGCGCTGGACCAGGACGGCGGCGACGATGATGGCGCCCTTCGCGATCTGCTGGACGGCGGTCTCGAGGTTGTTCAGGGCGAAGATGTTGGTGATCGTGGTGAAGACCAGGACACCGAGGACGGAGCCGAGGATGGTGCCGCGACCGCCGCTGAGCAGGGTGCCGCCGATGATGGCCGCGGCGATGGCGTCCAGCTCGTAGAGGTTGCCGTTGGTGTTCTGGCCCGAGCCGGCGAGCACGATCAGCATGAACGCGGCGATACCGCAGCACAGTCCGGACAGCAGGTACAGATACAGACGCTGACGGCGTACGTCGATGCCGGCGAGGCGGGCCGCCTCCGCGTTGCCGCCGACCGCGACGGTGCGCCGGCCGAAGGTGGTGCGGTTGAGCAGCAGCCAGCCGATGACGGTGACCGCGGCGAAGATCAGCACGAGGGGCGGGACGCCGAGCACATAGGAGTCCCGGGCACCGAGGTCGAGCACGGATGCGACGGTCACGATCTGCGTACTGCCGTCGGTGATCTGCAGGGCCAGGCCCCGGGCGGAGGCGAGCATGGCCAGCGTCGCGATGAACGGGACCATCCTGCCGTAGGCGATCAGCAGACCGTTCACGAGACCACAGCCCACACCGACGATCACCGCGGTGAAGAGGATGCCCGCGAAGCCGAACTCCTGGGTGGCCACGGTCGTCGCCCACACCGAGGCGAGCGCCACGATCGCGCCGACCGACAGATCGATCCCGCCGCTGGTGATGACGAACGTCATCCCGACGGTGACGACGCCGATCACGGACGCCTGGGTGAGGACGAGCTGGAGATTGCTGGTCGCGAGGAACGCGTCCGGCGCGGTGATCCCGCCGACCGCGACGAGGACGGCGAGGACACCGAGCAGGGACAGACTGCGCACGTCCCACCGCAGCCCGAGCCGGCGCGAACTCCCCTGGCCCCCGGTGGACTTGGCGGCGGACGTCGGCGCTTCCTGCTGCGCCGCGGTGGTCGGCTGCGTCATGGTGTCGGGCTCCCTTCCATCACAAGATCGAGTACACGGTGCTCGTCGAGCTCGCGGGCGTCCGCCGTGTGCACGACGCTGCCTTCCCGCAGGACCAGCACCCGGTCGGCGAGACCCAGCACCTCGGGCACCTCACTGGACACGAGGAGTACGGCCAGGCCCTCGTCGGCCAGCCGCCGGATCACGGCGTAGAGCTCCGCCCGGGCGCCGATGTCGACGCCCCTGGTCGGCTCGTCGAGCAGCAGAACCTTGCAGCCCCGCAGCAGCCAGCGGGCGAGGACCGCCTTCTGCTGGTTGCCGCCGGACAGGGTCCTGACCGCGGCGTCGGGATCGTCCGGCCGGAGGGACAGTTCCCGCACCGCCCGGTGGGCCGCGGCCCGCTCGGTACGCCGGTCGAGCCAGCCCGCGCGGGCGAACCGGGACAGACTGGAGACCGAGACGTTGCTGCTGACGGACTCCAGCATCAGCAGGCCCTGCGCCTTGCGTTCCTCGGGCGCGAGGCCGATGCCCGCGCCCACGGCGGCGCGGACGCTTCCGGGGCGCAGCGGCGTGCCGTCGACGAGGACACGGCCGCCGTCGGGCCTGCGCGCCCCGTAGATCGTCTCCAGGATCTCGCTGCGCCCGGACCCGACGAGCCCGGCCAGACCGACGATCTCGCCGGGCCGCAGCTCCAGATCGACGGGCGCGAACTCCCCGCGCCGGGTGAGCCGTTCGACCTTCAGCACCGGTTCCCGCCCGGCGGCGAACCCGGCCTCGGGGCGTTCGGGGAAGACGTACTCCACCTTCCGCCCGGTCATCAGCGCCACGACCTCCTCGGTCGGCGTCGACGCGGCGGGCAGTCCGCCGGCGACCGAGCGGCCCTCCTTGAGGACGGTGACCCGCTCGCCGATGCGCCGGATCTCCTCCAGACGGTGGGAGATGTAGATGACGGCGACACCGTCGGCCGTCAGATCGCCCACGATCCTGAAGAGGTTGTCCACCTCCTCGGGGTCGAGCGCCGCCGACGGCTCGTCCATCACGATCAACCGGACGTCGTGGGACAGCGCGCGGGCCATCGAGACGATCTGCTGCTGCGCCGCGGACAGTTCGCCGACGAGCCGCGCGGGATCGATCTCCGCGTGCCCGAGGCGTTGCAGCAACCGCGCGGTCGCCGTGCGGGCGGCGGAGCCGCGCACGACGAACCCGGCGGAGGTGGGTTCGTGTCCGAGGAAGACGTTCTCCGCGACGGACAGCCCCTCGATCAGATCGAGTTCCTGGTAGATGGTGGCGATGCCGAGCCGCATGGCGGCGATCGGCGACCCGAGGGTCACGGGCGCGCCCTGCCAGGTGATCTCGCCGCCGTCGGGCTGGTGGGCTCCGGCGAGCACTTTGATCAGGGTGGACTTGCCGGCCCCGTTCTGGCCGAGGAGGCAGTGGACTTCCCCGGCCTGGACCTCGAGGTCCACACCGTCCAGGGCGCGGACGCCCGGGAACGTCTTGGTGATGCCGGACATGGTGAGCAGGGGTGGTTGTGGTGCCATGAGGAATCCCCTCGGCGGGTGCGGGCCGTGAGCGGACAGGGCCGTGAGCGGTCGGGGCCGGACGCGGTGGTCCGGTCACCCGGGCGGCTCCGAGGAGCCCCTGGCGTCGCGGGCGCCGGGGCGTACGGGCTGAGGCAGGGCAAAGGAAGGTGGAGGAGGGTGGAGAAAGCTGGAGAAGGGGTGGACAAAGGCAAGGCAGGGCAGGCCGGGGCCCGGCGGCCGTGCGGCGGTGGTGGGAGCCGGTCGCCGAGGATGCCTACGGGTGGTTACGGGTGGTTACGGCGGGGCTGTGGAGGGCGCGACGGCCCCAGGGGCCTGGTGCGGCTACCGAGGCGCAAGGGTCGGTCGGGTCGTGGTGACACGTGTCGCGGTGACGTCGTCGGGTCTCAGGGGCGCACGGGGTGTTCCGTCGCCCACGGGGTCGGACAGAGGTCGGGCCGGTGAGCGGACTCAGGCCGGCGAGAAGACATGGTCGCTGATGAGCCGGGCCGCGCCGATGACGCCGGCCGTCGGTCCCAACTCGCCCAGCACGATGGGTAGATTGCGGGTGGCCAGCGGCAGGGACTGCCGGTACACCTGGGTCCGGACACTGGCCAGCAGCGTGTGCCCGAGCCCGGTCACCCCGCCGCCGATCACCACCAGTCCCGGATTGAGGAAACTGACGAGCCCGGCGATGACCTGACCCAGGCGCCTCCCGCCCTCCCGGATCAGTTCGAGCGCCACCGCGTCGCCGGCCGCCGCGGCGGCCGACACGTCCTCGGCCGTCAGACGCCCGGCCGTCTCCAGCCTGCCGGCGAACTGCGCCGACCGGCCCTCACGCGCGGCCTGCTCCGCGTCGACGGCCAACGCGGCGCCGCTGAAGTGGGCTTCCAGGCAGCCGCGGTTGCCGCACGCGCATGTGCGGCCCTCCGGCTCCACCTGGATGTGACCGATGTCGCCGGCACTGCCCGTCGTCCCACGGTAGACCTCGCCGCCGACGACGATGCCGCAGCCGATGCCGGTACCGATCTTGACGCACAGGAAGTCGCCCACGGAGCGCGCGACGCCCGCGTGCTGCTCGCCCATCGCCATCAGGTTCACGTCGTTGTCGACCATGACCGGGCAGCCCAGTTCCTGGCTGAGCGCCTCCCGGACGGGGAAGCCGTCCCAGCCCGGCATGATCGGTGGCGCGACCGGTACGCCCTCGGGGAAGCGGACCGGCCCCGGGACGCCGATCCCGGCGCCGTCGAAACCCTCCGCGAGACCGGAGGCCTTCAGCTTGGCGGCCATCGACAGCACCTGCTCGAAGACCGCCACCGGCCCGTCCCGGACGTCCATGGGCTGGTTCAGATGCCCCAGGACCTCCAACTCGGCGTTCGTCACGGCGACATCGATCGAGGTGGCACCGATGTCGACACCCAGGAGGCGCAGCGTGGGCGCCAGCCGGATGTTGTGCGAGCGCCGACCGCCGCGGGAAGGGGCCAGCCCGTCCGCGACCACGAGTCCCGTCTCCAGCAGCCGGTCCACCTCGACTGCCAGCTTCGAACGGGACAGGTCCACCAGATCGCCCATCCGGGCACGGGAGTGGGAGCCGTTGTCACGCAGCAGACGAAGCAGCCGCGCCTGATGCGCGTTCTCAGGTCGAGCGGTCATCCGCCTCACGGTCCCTCCTCTCTCCGGCGTCGGCCCCGTCGGACTGTTGGGCTGTTGGGCCGTCGGAGAGGAACGTAACAACCATTTTCCAGCCTGTGAAGTAGTTACGCAGCGGTAGGGTCCTACTTTTTCCACGCGCAGGACAAAGTCGAGGACGGTGCGACCGGATACAGTGCGCGGGACGGCAGCCCGGCCCGGGAGGAGAACCGTGACCGACACCAGCGACACCCGGCCCGCCGAGGGTGAAGCCCGGGCGCCACGGCGGAGCGGACTGCTCCGCCTGATGCGCTACCTCCCGCTGATCGCCCCCGTCCTCCTGTGGGCCGTGCCCTGCTGGGTGCTCCTGTACGGCGGCCAGCACTGGCCGCTGCCCGTCGCCCCGGTCGGCACCGCCCTGTTCGTGCTCGGCCTCGTCGGTATGCCGCTCGCGATGGCGCGCGGCCACGGCCGGCGTCAGCAGGACGGGGCGGCGATCCTCGGTGACACCCTGCTGGGCGCCGCCTGGATGCTGTTCACCTGGTCCGTGCTGCTGGGCGTCCTCCTGCGGCTCGCCCTGACCGTGGCCGGCGTCGGCGACGGCCAGGACCGGGCCCGCATCGTCACGTGGGCCGTCCTCGGCGTCACCGCCGCCCTCCTCGCCTGGGGGTACACCGAGGCCCGCCGAGTGCCCCGCGTGCGCCGGCTCGACGTACACCTCCCGCGGCTGGGTGCCGGGCTGGACGGCCTGCGGGTCGCCCTCATCACCGACACCCACTACGGCCCGCTCGACCGCGCCCGCTGGTCGGCGCGGGTGTGCGAGACGGTGAACACCCTGGAGGCCGACCTGGTCTGCCACACCGGTGACATCGCCGACGGCACGGCCGAACGCCGCCGCGCCCAGGCCGCCCCTCTCGGCACCGTGCGAGCCACCCGGGCCCGCGTCTACGTCACCGGCAACCACGAGTACTACAGCGAGGCCCAGGGCTGGGTCGACCTGATGGACGAGCTGGGCTGGGAGCCGCTGCGCAACCGCCATCTGCTGCTCGAACGCGGAGGCGACACCCTCGTGGTCGCCGGTGTGGACGACGTGACCGCCGAGTCCTCCGGCCTGGCCGGCCACCGCGCCCACCTCGCCGGAGCCCTGCACGGCGTGGACCCCGACCTGCCCGTCCTGCTCCTGGCGCACCAGCCCACGTTCGTCGACCGGGCGGCGGCCGCCGGCATCGACCTCCAGCTGTCGGGCCACACCCACGGCGGCCAGATCTGGCCCTTCCACCACCTGGTCCGCCTCGACCAGCCCGCTCTCGCGGGCCTCAGCCGGCACGGCGCCCGCACCCTCCTCTACACCAGCCGCGGCACCGGCTTCTGGGGTCCGCCGTTCCGCGTCTTCGCCCCCAGCGAGATCACCCTGCTCGTCCTCCGCTCCCCGCACGCGCCCACTTCGCCGTCGCACTGAGCTTGGCCTTTCCCGCCGGACGACGGTGGCCGGGCACCGCACGGGCCCGGGGCGCTCCGCTTACGGCGATCCGCGCCGGCTCCGGCCGCCGGTCGACGGTCGGCCGGGCCGCGATCGAGCCGACCGATCTCCGGCCTCCCTCACGGCCCCCTGCCGGGTGCCTCAGTTCTCCAGGACGAAGATCGGCTCGTGGCCCGCCCGGTCCGGGAACCGGCGGCAGTAGCGGAAGAAGCCGTTGGCGTAGGTGGCGTTGCGGGCCCGGACGACCCGGTGGGCGAGCCGGGCGGGCAGCCGCCGCCGGACCCGGTCGGCGAACCGGTCCCGCCGCGGCAGCGCGCTGATCCAGGTGGGGCTGCGCTGGAGCATGGTCACCTTCGCCTCGTCCCGGCGCCGGCGCCGGCGCCGGGACGAGGGTGATGGCCGTCGCCCCGCCGCCGATCACGACGACCCGCTTGCCCGTGTGGTCGAGCCCCTCGGGCCAGAACTGCGGGTGCGCCACCGCGCCGGTGAAGGACTCCGCCCCGTCACCCCCGAGCCCGTCGATCAGACGATCGGTGCCCCGGATCGCGGCGGCCCGGATCCGCATCTGCATGCGTCAGCCGCTCGCTTCCCGCGGTGTCTCGTGGAGTTCCCCGGAATGTGTCCGTGGCCCTCCCGCGGCCGACCGTCCGGGGTTCGGTTCGGCGAGCGGCGCGAGGCGTTCGACGGCGCCCTCGACCAGGACCAGATCGGCCTTGGTGTGGGCGATGGCCGCGTCGAGCAGGAGGCTGATCAGCGGATCGCCGGTGTGTGTGCGCCGCAGCCGGGACAGTCCGGCGAGTTCGGAGAGATAGGTCTGGCGCTGTGCGTCGACGAAGGCGTCCAGGGCGTCGGCGCCCAGCACGGAGGCGCCGAACAGTTTCAGGAACAGTTCGTCGCGGAACCCGCCCGTGCGGACCCAGGCGCTGGTCGCCCACTGCCGCACCTCCTCGTGCCCGGCGGCGGTCAGCCGGTAGAGCGTCTTGTCGGGCCGGTCGGGCTGGGCCACCTGGGACCGGGTGACACGTCCGTCGCGGACCTGCCGGTCCAGGATCTGGTACAGGTGGCCGATGTTGAGGCCGCCCCACTGCGGGCCGATGGCCTCCTCGAAGCGGCCCTTGAGTTCGTAGCCGTGACTCTCGCCCTCGGTCAGCAGGGCGAGCACGGCGTGGTGCAGCGGCAATTTACACACCTCCTGGATTGTGACAATGTACCGCTGCATTGCCACAATGCAGGAGGAGTGCTCCGTGGGTGTGAGGTTGACCGGCGTGACCCGCCGGTATCCGGGGCTGGTCGCCCTGGACGCCGTCGATCTGGCCATCGACGACGGCGAGGCGGTCGCGGTCACCGGCCCTTCGGGGTCCGGGAAGTCCACCGTGCTGCACCTGATCGGCGGCATGGACCGGCCCGACGAGGGAACCGTCGAGGTCGACGGGAAGGAGCTGACCCCCCGTCGGCTGGACGCGCACCGGCGCGGCATCGGGTTCGTGTTCCAGCGCTTCCACCTGCTGCCCGCGCTCACCGTGCTGGACAACGTGCTCGCCCCGGTGCTGCCCCGCCGCGTGGACTTCGACCGCAAGGCCCGGGGCAGGGAACTGCTGGAGGCGGTGGGTCTCGCGGCCCGCGCCGACGCGCTGCCCTCCGAACTCTCCGGCGGCCAGCAGCAACGCGTCGCCGTCGCCCGCGCGCTGATCAACCGCCCGGGTCTGCTCCTCGCGGACGAGCCGACCGGCAACCTGGACAGCGCGACCGGCCGGGAGATCATCGACCTGCTGCTCTCGCTGCGCGAGCGCTACGGCATGACCCTGCTGCTCACCACGCACGACCCCGAGGTCGCCGTGAGCTGTGACCGGATCGTACGGCTGCGCGACGGACGGATCGCGGCCGACGAGCAACTGGCGCCCGCGACCGATGTGTTCGACCGTCTCGGAGGCCTGCGTCCGTGATCGGCATGATCCTCTCCCAGCTGTGGCGCCGCCGTTTCCGCTCCCTGGGCCTGGCCGCCGGCATCCTGGTCGCCGCCACCAGTTTCACCCTGCTCACCTCGACGGTCACCACCAGCCAGGCCCGTACCACCGGGCTGGTGGAGAACACCTCCCGCTCCGCCTACGACATCCTCGTGCGCCCACCGGGCACCGGCACCGCCGTGGAGCGCGACCGCGGTCTGGTGGAGGCCAACTTCCTCTCCGGGATCTTCGGCGGCATCACCCTCGCCCAGTACGAGCGGATCAGGAACCTCGCGGGCGTCGAGACCGCCGCCCCGGTCGCCAACGTCGGCTACCTCATGGTGCAGAGCACGGTCCCCGTGGACGTCTCCGCCTTCCGCGACAGCGACGCCCCCGCCCAGCTCCTGCGCCTCACGCCGACGCTGAAGGCGGGACTCGGCACGTACCCGGTCGCCGACCAGTACGTCTACCTGACCCGCAACCCGATCGTCACGTACACGAAGTGGAACAAGGCCGAGACCATCTGGCCCGACCTCCAGCACGAGATCGACGGCGACAAGAAGTACGCGGTGTGCTGGTTCTACAACGAGGACAAGCGCGGAGACACGTTCGACGTGCTCGGCGAGCGGCTGCCCCAGCCCCTGTTCCAGTGGAACCGCACCCCGGAGACGGCGTTCACCCCCGACGCCCGCTCCCGGATGACCTGTGTACCGGGCGACGGCAAGGCCACGGCCCGGGTACCGGTCGCCTTCCCGGTGCTGCTCTCGGCGATCGACCCGGTCGCGGAGGACGACCTGGTCGGCCTGGGCTCCGCGGTCACCTCCGGCCGGATGCTCACCGACAAGGACGCGCCGTACTGGGGCCCCGACGCCTTCGACCTCAACCCCGTGGAGTCCCAGCGCCAGCACGACTGGCAGATCCCGGTGATGCTCAGCAACCGGGCACTCACCTCGGGAACCCTCGACGCGACCGTGGAACGCCTCGACACCGGTGACCCCGAAAGCCTGGCGACGAAGCTGAGCAGCCCGCAGGCCCATGACTTCGTCAACGCCCTGAAGGGCACGGACGTCGGCCGGGCGGGCGCCGACCTCGGCGCGGGCTTCCGCACCATCGCCGGCGCCGACGACTTCGAGGTCCCCGTGTACTGGACGGTCGGTCCCGTCGGCTACGAGGACGACGGGGACGGCCTCGTCGCCCGGACCCGTCCCGCGCAACCGAAGGACCTGTGGAGGACCAACTGGGACGACGCCCCGGTGCCGGACGTCCCGGAGGAGAACCAGGGCACCCAGTACCGCGAGGTCACCGCCCACGCCTCCACGACGTGCATGAACTCCAAGTCCTGCGAACGCGAGGACGCCGGCCGCGGCCCCACCCCGATCCTGAACATCGTGGGCCGCTACGACACGGACGACCTGCGCGGCTTCTCCACGCTCTCCCAGGTCCCCCTGGAGACCTACCGCTCCCCCCAGGTCACCGGCGCCGACCAGGCCTCCCGGGACGCGCTCGACGACCGGCCGCTGCTCCCCGACCGCAACCTCGGCGGCTACCTCACCCCGCCGCCCACCCTGCTCACCACCCTCGACTCGGTCTCCGTCCTCACCCACAGCCGCAGAGTGCCGACCGCGCAGGAGAAGGCACCGGTCAGCGCCATCCGGATCCGGGTCGCCGGAGTCACCGGGGTCGACACCGCCTCCCGGGCACGGGTGAACTCGGTCGCCGGACAGATCCGCACCGCCTACCCGGACCTCCAGGTCGACGTCACGGTCGGCAGCTCGCCCGCTCCCCAGACCGTCGCCCTGCCGCAGGACGTCAAGGTCACCGAGTACTGGGTCGCGAAGGGCGTCGCGCTGCGGATCCTGCGGGCCGTGGACACCAAGAGCGCGGTGCTGTTCGGCCTGGTCCTGGTGGTCTGCGGGCTCTTCCTCGGCCAGGCCGCGCTGGCCTCCGTACGCTCCCGCCGCACCGAGATCGGCACCCTGCGCTGTGTCGGCTGGAGCGCGTCCGAGATCCTCCGGCTCGTCCTCGGCGAACTGGTGGCGATCGGACTCGCCGCGGGCACGCTCGGCGCCCTGCTCGCCTACGGCCTGGGCGCCCTGCTCGGCGTGCCCACCTCGGCGGCCAAGGCGGCCCTCGTGCTGCCCGTCGCCCTGCTGCTCGCGACGACCGCCGGTGCGGTGCCCGCGTGGCGGGCGACCCGGGTGCAACCGCTGGACGCGGTCACACCGCAGGTGACCGGCACGCGCCGCGCGGCCACCGTGCGCACCGTCGTCGGCCTCGCGCTGAACAACCTGCTGCGCACCCCCGGGAGAACGGTGCTCGGCGCGGCCGGACTCGCGCTCGGGGTGGCCGCGTTCACCGTGCTGCTCTCCCTCACCCTCGCCTTCCGCGGCGAGGTGGCGGGCTCGCTGCTCGGCAACGCCGTCGTCGCCCAGGCCCGTACCGCCGACTATCTCAGCGTCGCCCTGTCGCTGCTGCTCGGAGCGGCCGGAGCGGTGGACGTCCTGGTCCTCTCCCAGCGGGAGCGGGCCGCCGACCTCGCCGTGCTGAGCGCCTCCGGCTGGTCCCGGCGCGAACTCGGCCGCCTCGCCCTGTACGAGGGGGCCGCCCTCGCCCTGCTCGGCGGCCTCACCGGAGCCGTCGCGGGATTCGGTACGGTCCTGGCGGTGGGCCGGGGGCTGTGGCACGGACGGCTGCTGACGATGACGGGCGCCGCGCTGGTGTCGACCCTGGCCGGTGTCGTCCTCGTCTGCGGAGTCCTCGCCCTGTGCGCCCGGGCCCTGCACCGCGTCGCCCCGGCCCATCTGCTGGCCGGGGACTGACGGGCGGCCGGTCGGCCGTCAGGGCCGGGTGTCACGCGGCCGGTCGGGACAGGGTGCCGCCGGCCGCGGCCCGCGCGGCCTCGACCGCTTCCCACTCCTCGGTGCCGAGGAGGGCCAGCGCGGCCGGGAAGACACCGTCCTGTTCCTTGAGGATGTGCTCCCGCAGCAGGGCCATCGCCTCCATGAGCCGGTCCGGCCAGGTCGGATCGGTCAGGAACGCGCCGTTCGCCTCGTCCAGCACCGCCTCGACGCTGCGGTGCTCCGCCTCCAGAGCGGCGATCCGGTCGGGGAAGTCACCGGCCAGGGCGGGGAACAGACCGCGCTCCTCGACCTGGGTGTGCGGGCCGAGCACCCTCGCGATGTCCCGGGCGATCTCCGCGATCCGGATCACCCCGCCGTCCCGGTGGGCGGGGCCGAGGTGGCTGATGAGGCGCACCACCTCGTCGTGCTCCCGGGTGAGTTCGTCGATCGTCTCCAGCGCCTGGCACCCGCAGTACTCGCACACCGCTGCTTCTCCTTCACCTGTTCCGTCCGTCGATGTCCGTCGCCGTCCGTGGTCGTCCGTGGTGGCTCACGCCGTGGTGTGGGCGGTGCGGTGCCGCTGCGGGCCGCCGGTGCGCGGTGCCCGGTCGCCGCCCTGGACCGCGGCGCGTACGGCGGTGAGGGTGTAGGCCAGGGCCGCGGCGGCCACGACCGCGAGCAGGGCGAGTCCGGCCGCGTACGTCCCGTACGCGCCGTACAGCGAACCCATCATCAGCGGGGGCAGGAAGCCGCCGAGTCCGCCCGCGGCGCCGACCACACCGGTGACGGAGCCGACCCGGTCGGCCGGGGTGAGCAGGGCCACCAGGGCGAAGGTCGCCCCGCTGCCCGCGCCGAGGGCGGCGGCCATGGCCAGGAAGGCGACCGTGCCGAGCGACGCCAGCGCCGGGGTGAACGACTGCACGACCGCCCCGGCCACGACCACGGCCAGCGCACCGGCCAGCACCCGCACCGGACCCAGCCGGTCCGACAGCCAGCCGCCCATCGGCCGCATCGCCACCGCCAGCAGCACGAACCCGGCCATCCGGTTCGCGGCGTCCGCCTGTGTCAGGCCGTAACCGGTCTTGAGGTAGGTGGGCAGGTAGACGGAGAACGCGACATAGCCGCCGAACGCCACCGCGTACAGCGCGGACGCCTGCCAGGTGATCCCCAGCCGGAACGTGGCCGCCAGACGGCGTCCCAGCGGCTCCGCCGGCACGGTCCGGCCGGGCGCGTCACGCAGCAGCAGCGCCGCGGCCACGGCGTACACCGCCAGCATCGCCGCCGTGATCACGAACGGGGTGGCCATGCTGTGCGCGTCGACCAGCTTCACCGTGGTCAGCGCGCTGATCGCGGTACCGCCCATGCCGGCGCCGAACACACCGATGGCGAGGCCTCGCCGCTCCGGCGGGAACCAGGCGTTGACGAAGGGGACACCGACGGCGAACGCCGTGCCGCCGATCCCGAGGAAGAACCCGCCGATCAGCAGCGCGGTGAGCGAGGAGTGCCCGGCCAGGCCGAGGTGGAGCACCGGGACGATGGTCACCGCCGTCACGATCGGGAACATCACCCGGCCGCCGAAGCGGTCCGTCAGCGCGCCCACCGGGATACGCCCCAGGGAACCGACCACGACCGGCACCGCCACCAGCAGCGACTGCTGGAACGACGACAGGTCCAGGCTCTCCTTGAAGCGCGGCCCCAACGGGCTCAGCAGCGCCCACGCCCAGAAGTTGACCGCGAAACCCAGCGTGGCCAGCGCCAGCATCAGCCACGCCCGGCCGGGGACCGACGGCCCCGCCGGCCCCGACGGCCTCGACGGGGAAGACCCGTCCCTCGGCTTGGACTGCTCGACCATGTCGTCCGCCCTTTCCTTCGCGCGGTGGACCGCGCCACCGGGAGCGCTCGCGCGTCGCAGGCCTCCTGGCCACGAAGCGGCGTCCCGGTCACCACTCTCTTCACGCGGACGCGCCTCGGGCATGGGCCATCGGTCCCTACCGGCGGACGGACGGTCCCCGGGGCCGGACCCGACCGTCCCGGCCGTCCCTTCTGGACGCCGGCGGAGGGGATCAGCCGAAGAACACCCCGAACTCGTCGTACAGCGACAGATCCACGACCTTGTTGCCCGCCCCGGGCTCCGGCAGCGCGGTGCGGACGATCCGGGTCCCGCGCAGGGCCACCATCGTGCCGAAGTCCCCCTCCCGGACCGCGTCCACGGCGTGCAGCCCGAAGCGGGTGGCCAGCCACCGGTCGAAGGCGCTCGGGGTGCCTCCGCGCTGGACGTGGCCGAGGACCGTGGTGCGGGCGTCCGTGCCCGTGCGCCGCGAGATCTCCCGCGCCAGCCACTCGCCCACGCCCGAGAGCCGCACATGTCCGTACTCGTCCAGGGACCGGTCCTTCAGGATCTCCCGCCCCTCCCGGGGGACGGCTCCCTCCGCGACGACCACGATGGGCGCGTAGTTGATCTTGAATCGGCTCCGCACCCACGCGCAGACCTGGTCGATGTCGAACGGCCGTTCCGGGATGAGGATGACGTTGGCGCCGCCCGCGACCCCGGCGTGCAGGGCGATCCAGCCGGAATGCCGGCCCATCACCTCCACCACCAGGGTGCGCATGTGCGACTCGGCGGTGGTGTGGAGGCGGTCGATGGCCTCGGTCGCGATCCCGACGGCCGTGTCGAAGCCGAAGGTGTAGTCGGTGCCGACCACGTCGTTGTCGATCGTCTTCGGTACGCCGACCAGCCGGACCCCCTGGCGGCTGAGTTCGGCGGCGGCACCCAGCGTGTCCTCGCCGCCGATCACCACGAGCGCGTCGACCTCGTGCGCGGCGAGGGTGTCCCGGACCCGCCGCACCCCGTCCTCGTGCTTGAACGGGTTGGTGCGGGAGGAACCGAGGATGGTCCCGCCGCGCGGGAGGATCCCCCGCACGGCGGAGACGTCCAGCGGCACCACCTTGCCCTGGAGCGCGCCCAGCCAGCCGTCGCGCAGGCCGACGAAATCGAAGCCGTACTCCTGGACGCCCTTGCGTACGACGCTGCGGATGACGGCGTTGAGACCGGGGCAGTCCCCGCCGCCGGTCAGCACCCCGACCCTCATGGTGTCCTCCCTTCGTTCCGGGATCTCCCTCTCCTCGAACGGCCGGCGAGGTGCGGCTGTGCCGCAGACAGCGGAAACGCCAGGGCTGCGCGTTGCGCATGGACGGTGCGGCGGCCGCGTCATGGACCAGGGCCGCCACCCGGCCGTCGGAGAGTGCCTGCCGGCTCACGGGGAACCTCCCTCGCGCGGCGCCTACCGGTCTTCCGCGGTGATCCTGCGGCCGGTGAGGCTGGTGGGGCGGATGGACACCCACATCTCGCGTGCGCCGCCCGCCCAGGGCGGGGTGTGGGCGTGCTCGGTGAGGCCGCGCACCGCCTCCGGCTCCGTGACGACGTTCGCGCGGCCGACGGCGAGCACGCTCCAGCCCCGGCTCAGGTCGTCGTCCACCTGGTCGACCTCGAAGGCGATCTCGGTGCCGACGGCCGCGGCGGGGAGCGAGTCGGGGGCGGTGCGGAAGGCGATGGCGTCGTCGACGATCTCGTAGTTGACCGGGACGACCGCCGGGCGGCCGTCGGACGAGGTCACCGCGACGCGTCCCACGCCGTGGGTGGACAGCAGGGAACGGCACGTGGCCTCGTCGAGATCCTCGAGGCGGGGGTGCAGCAGCGCGTGCCCCTGGCCGGGCGGCAGCCCGGTTCCCCCGCCGCGCAGCGCGGCGACGGTGGTGCCCAGCGCGTCGGCCAGCCGGATGAGAGCCGCCACGCTCGGATCGGCGGGGTGCTCCTCCAGATACGCCAGGTAGCCGGGCGACATCCGGGCGCGGCGGGCCGTCTCCGCCAGGCCGAGTCCTCGTCTGCGGCGTTCGGCGGCCACGCGCCGGCCCAGGTCGCCGGGGTCGGCCGTACCGGCCGACGAAACTTCCGGATGCCGCTCCGGAGGGTGTCCCAGCGGGTGGATGTGCGCGTCCGGCCCGGGGAACACGAGCGTCACCTCGTCCGTGTCCGACCAGCGCACGTCGTACGGCGGTGTGCCGTCCTCATGGCGCAGTCCGACGATCTCGCCGTCGCGCCGGGCGGTGCCCGACGTCGTGCTCTCGATGACGAGCTGGTCGCCCAGGTGGGCTCGCATGGTGTCCACCCCTCCTTCGGATGGTTCCGTGTCCGGACGGGTGCCGGCGGGATGGGCCGGGCCCGGGGCCCGGCCCGTTTCAGAGCAGCCAGCCGGCGGGCTGGTGCGCGCTCGGGCGTGGTGTGCCCTTCTCCTCGATGTCCCGCTCGGCGGCCTGCAGCAGTTTCCGGGCGAGGTCGTTCATCGCCCGGCCCGCCGCCAGCTCGTCGCCGATCTCCGGCACGTCCCGGTCCGCCGGATGGCAGTGCGCGGCCCCGTGGCCGGTGAGCGCCGTGGTGCCGGTGTCGAGCACCAGATGTGCCTTCGTCGTCCCCTCGTCGTCCTCGAAGATGTGGAGACGGGCCTTCCATTCCACCGTGTGCGACATCGCCATCCTCCTCATCCGGTGCGGACCGCGAGCCCAGCCGTCGTACTCCACCATTTTGTACGCGGAGTACAGGTCCGGCGCGTCGGCCGGCCGGCTCCGGTGACAGGGGCGAAGGTCCCTCGTGGACCGGCGTCCGGCCCCGGCGCCCGTCCTCCCGTGCCCTCCCGTGTCCTCCCGCGTCCACATGCGGGGCGGAGGGGAATGGGGTACTCCTCGAGAGGGGAGAGACGGAGGCCGCCGCCATGCAACCCGTCGTCACCGTGGGCCTGGACGGCTCACCCGAGAGCCTCGCCGCCGCCCGCTGGGCCGCCGACGAGGCCGAGAAGCGCAGGCTCACCCTGCGGCTGCTGCACGCGTGGCCGCTGCTGGCGCCGGAACCGGCCCGGGTCGCCTCCGAAGTCGACCAGAACTACTGGGCGAAGCGTCTCGTCCACACCGCGCAGGCCGAACTCCAGGCACACCATCCGGGGCTGACCGTCCTCGGGAGCCTGGTCCCCGAGGACGCCCAGGAGGCGCTCTTCAGGGCCGCCGCGGAGTCCGAGATGCTCGTGCTCGGCTCCCGGGGGCTGGAGTCCGTCGAGAGCTACTTCATGGGCGACGTCAGCATGCCGGTCGTGGCGCGGGCCGCCCGGCCCGTCGTCCTGGTCCGCGCCGAGCCGGCGGACCGGGAACCGGCCCCCGTCGCCCCGAGCCGGGTGGTCGTGGCGCTGAAACTGCACACGCCCGGCGACGAGTTGCTCGATTTCGCGTTCCACTCGGCCGCGGCCCGGGGCCTGCCCCTGCTGGCCCTCCACGGTCACAGCGTGCCGCTCCACGCCCGGATGCCCTGGGGCGCGGACCACACCGTCGCCGAGGAGATCACGAAGGAGGCGCGCAAGGAGCTGGGCAGGGCGCTCCGCCCCTGGCACGAGAAGTACCCGCAGGTGGAGCTGGTCGACAGCGTCCGTCTCTCGAGCCCCGCCAAGGCCGTCGTCCAGGCCGCCGAGAGCGCCGCGCTGCTGGTCGTCGGCCGACGCGCGCACCGGCACGGTGTGACCCCGCACCTGGGACCCGTCGCCCACGCCGCCCTGCACCACGGGCGCTGCCCGGTGGCCGTCGTCCCCCACGACTGAACGCACCCACCAGGGGCCGATCGGCCCATGCGGCTTGCGCGGGGCAGGCGGAGAGTGGATGGAAGGAAGGACCGCACCCGACCTGAGGAGGCGGGAACCATGGGGCACCGGACGGTGGGCGACCTCATGACCACACCGGTCGTCAGCGTGCGCCGGGACACCGGCTTCAAGGAGATCGCCAAACTGCTCGCCGAGCACGGCATCACCGCCGTACCGGTCGTGGACGACGACGAACGCGTCGTCGGGGTGGTCTCCGAGGCGGATCTGCTGCGCAAGGAGGCGAGTCTGCTGGATCCGGCCGGACTGCTGCCGGTCCTGCGCCCCGAGCCCCGCGACCGTGCGAAGGCCGCGGCCACGACCGCCGAGGGACTGATGAACAGCCCGGCCGTGGCGGCCAGGCCGCAGTGGACGGCGGTGGAGGCCGCCCAGGTCATGGAGCGTCACCACGTCAAACGGCTGCCGGTGGTCGACGAGGCCGACAGACCGGTCGGCCTGGTCAGCCGGGCCGATCTGTTGCGGGTCTTCCTCCGGGGCGACAGTGCCGTCCGGGAGGAGATATCCGGCGAGGTGCTGGTCCGCACCCTCGGTGTCGCCCCCGGCACCGTCACCGTGCGCGTCGTCGACGGACGGGTGTCGCTGACGGGCACCGTCGAGCGCGCCTCGCTCGTCCCGGTCGTCGTCCGCCTGTGCCAGGGCGTGGACGGGGTGGTCGACGTCTCCGCCGAGCTGAACCACCGGGTGGACGACACCGCGTCCGCCCTGCCGGGGCCCGAGACGTCACGCCGCGCCGGACTGGCCACGTGAGCGGAGCCGTGGCCGCTCCTCGCGGGCCTCTGCGCCGAGCGCCGTGGAGCTGATGCGCCTCCGTGCGGCCGACAGCGGGCCGCGGTCAGTCCGGGAGGTCCGGAAGGGGGAGCTCGCGGGTCTCCCCCGGGCGCACGCGGACCGCTCGGCCCGGTAGTCGGATGTCGATCGGGGAGCGGCCGGACGGCGGCACCGTCATCCCCAGCCGGCCGCGGCTCAGGTGCAGCCGGACGCCCCGGTGTCCCCGGTAGCGGGTGGCCCAACCGCTCGAAGAGGGAGCGGAGTTCGTGCGGGGAGAAGAGGTAGCCGAGCATGAGGACGTCGGCCTGCTTGGCGCCTGGTAGCGGTTGACGGAGTCGCCCTCCGCCTCCAGGATCCGGTCCAGCCGCCGGATGTCGCCGTACCGGCGCCGGCAGCCCTCCCGGTCGAGCTCGGCGAGGTCGCCGTACCCCTCGAACCGGCGGTGCGCCCGCTCCCCCGATGTCCGTTTCAGGCGGCCCTCCATGGGGCCGACCGGCCCTGTGAAGGGGACCGACAGCACCTGCCCCGGCGCCCGCGCCGGCCGGAGCATGGAGATGTGCTCCAGCCCCGAGCCGGCAGGTGAGAAGGAGGTGGGGCGCATGGCCCGCGTCGTCGGTGAGGTGATGACCCGTGAGGTCGTCCAGGCCCGCCGGGAGACCCCGTTCAAGGACGTCGTACGGCTGCTGGACCGGCACCGGATCAGCGGGATGCCGGTCGTGGACGAGGACGACAAGGTCGTCGGAGTGATCTCCGGGACGGATCTGATCCGCCATCAGGCGGGCCGCTCCCCGGACGGACGCGCCGTCACGGCCCGGGAGTTGATGTCGACGCCCGCGATCACCGTGCATCCGGAGCAGCGGATCGCCGACGCCGCGCGCGTGATGGAGCGGCGTGGTGTCGAGCGGCTGCCGGTGGTGGACGAGGAGGACCGGCTGATCGGCATCGCCACCCGCCGCGACCTGCTGCGGGTGTTCCTGCGGACCGACGACGAGATCCGCCGGGAGGTCCTCGACGACGTGCTGCCCCGCGTCCTCGGCCGGACCGCCCCCGAGGTGACCGTCGCGGTCCGGGACGGCGTGGTCACCCTGCACGGCCCCTTGGGGCACGGCGGGGATCCGGCGCTCGCGATCCGGCTGGCGTACCGGGTGGACGGCGTGGTGGGCGTCGTCAACCGGCTTGCCGAAGGGAGACGCTGCCGGTGAACCGCCGCTGCGGGTGCGCGGTGGGCCGGGGCGTGGGACCGTGGGTCGCGCCGCGACGGAGAGGCCGACCGTGAGGGAACCCGTGGTGCTCGCGTGTGTGGACCGGTCGGCTCGCGGCCGTTCCGCGGCCGAGTGGGCCGAAGGCGAGGCCCGTCTGCGCTCTCTGCCGCTGCGTATCGTCGCCGGTCCGCCGTCGGACGCGATGCCGGCGAAGATGATCGTGTGCGGAGTCCCGAGCCGGGCCGACACCGCCGGCCGGCCACCCGGCCCCTCCCGCCTGCCGCCGGCCGTCGTCTCCTCGGACCGTCCGCTCGTGCTCGTCCCGGACGGCGCCCCGTCCCCGCACGGCTCCGGGAAAGTAGTGCTCGGGGTGGACGCGCGAGCCCCTTCCGGCGGTGCGATCGACTTCGCCTTCGACAGCGCCCGCGTGCACGGAGCACGGCTGCACGTGGTGCACGCCTGGTCGCTACCGCCCGCTGCGGCCAGGTGGCCGTTCGGCGTGCCGGAGAAGGAGCGAGCGGAACTGGAGGACCACGAGGTGCAGCTCCTGGCCGACGCGCTGCGTCCGTGGCGTGGAGACCGTCCGGAGGTGCCGGTGCTGGAGGACGTGCTCCTCCTCGCTCCGGCCGAGGCGCTGCTGCACCATGCCGGAAGGGCCGCGCTGGTCGTGGTGGGCCGCGCGCCCGGCGCGGACTGGGGCGAGGTCGTGGGGACCCTGCTGCGCGAGGCGCCCTGCCCGGTCGCCGTCGTACCCGCGCGGCCGACGGTTCGAGGCCGCCCGCGCGGGTGACCGAGCCGCCGTCGTGCTCGTACGGCGGTGATGTTGCCGACCCTGCGGGCGGTGCGCATCTCGGGCGTGCAGGCGTCGAAGACACCGTCGTCGCGGTCTTGCGGTAGGTGCCGAAGACCTTCGTGACGAAGGGCTCGGGGGCGTAGCCGTACGCCCTGAGTCCCGGTCGGTCCAGCCGGGCGCGGGAATCGCGGCTCAGATCGTCCGGCAGAGGCGGGCCGCGTCCAGCATCGCCGCGTGGACGTTCCTGCTCGCCACCGCGTCACCGATACGGAACAGCCGGAACGCGCCGTTCTCGTTGCGGACCGTCGACTGGGGCCTGCGGGCGAGGAGTTCGGTCAGGTCGACGGCTCCGAGGTTGGTCGAGGAGGCGAGCAGTTCGTCGTAGAGCTCCTGGACGGGGGTGGTGCCCATCTCGGCGACGACGGCGTCGACCGTACGACGCTCGCGGAACGCGAAGCCGTCCACGCCGAGTTCCACTTCCAGGCCCTCCGGGGTCCTCTCGACCCGGTGCAGCCGCCGCAGGACGGTGGTCCGGACGCCGTTCTCCGCGAGGGAGTGGAAGTAGCCGGATGCGGTGAGCGCGCCGACGTCGGGGGAGAGCGTCCGCTCGGGTGTGACGATCTCGACGGTGGCGCCCAGCGCCGCCAGGGCCTCCACGGCGTCGAGCGCCTGGTTGCCTCCGTGGTCGTCGTAGACCATCACCCGTCCCCGCGGCCGTCGTGCCCCGGCGAGCACGTCCCAGGTGTCGTCGACCAGGCCGGCTCCGGGGATCCGGGGTGCGGCGGGGGTGCCGCCGGTCGCGACGATCACGACGTCCCATGGCCGGCCGAGGAGGGTCGGGGCGTCGACGTAGGTGTTCAGCGCGATGGGGACGCCGAGGCGGGCCAGCTCGTCGACGCGCCAGTCGACGATGCCGCGCAGGTCGCGTCGGCGCGGCGCCAGGGACGCCAGCAGCAGCTGTCCGCCCACCTGGTGCGCGGCCTCGAAGAGACGCACGTCGTGGCCGCGTTCGGCGAGGACGCGGGAGGCTTCCAGGCCGGCGGGTCCGGCTCCGACGACCGCCACGCGGCGCGGGGTGGCGGAGCGGTCGATGCGCTGCGGCACCTCCAGCTCCCGGCCCGTGGAAGGGTTGTGCATGCAGTACGCCGCGCCCGAGGCGTAGATGCCGTCGATGCACAGGGTGGCGCCGACGCAGGGGCGGATGCGGTCCGTGTGGCCGTCGCGGACCTTGTTGGGCAGTTCGGGGTCGGCCATCAGCGCCCGGGTCATGCCGACGAGGTCGAGCAGGCCCTCGGCGACGGCGTACCGCGCGGTGGCGACGTCGCCGATCCGGGCGGCGTGCATGACCGGGACGGAGAGCTTCTGTCTGATCCGTCCGGCGAACTCCAGGTGCGGGGAGGCCGGGGTGGACATCGGCGGGATGGTGCGGGCCAGGTCGGCGTCGGTGGCGATCGAGCCCTTGACGATGCTGATGAAGTCGACACCGGCGGCCGTGATGTCCTCGGCGATGCGCAGCGCCTCGGGTGTCTCCAGGCCGCCCTCGCGCTCCTCGTCGAAGGACATGCGGGCACCGATGACGAAGTCCGGTCCGACCGCCGCCCGTACGGCCCGGACGACCTGGAGCGGGTAGCGCATTCGGTTCTCGTACGAGCCGCCGTACTCGTCGTCGCGGTGGTTCCAGTACGGCGTCCAGAACGCGTCCAGCAGATGGCCCCAGGCCATGAGTTCGACGCCGTCCAGGCCGGCGGACCGGCAGCGTTGCGCGGCGGAGACGAAGTCGTCGAGCACACGGTCCAGGTCCCACGGCTCGGCCGCCTTGGTGAACGCGCGGTGCGCGGGTTCACGGACGGCGCTCGCCGAGATGGCCGGGAGCCACTGGTCGGTGTAGTTGCTGGTGCGGTGGCCGAGATGGGTGAGCTGGGTCATCACGGCCGCGCCCTGCTCGTGGACCTCGTCGGCGAGGCGGCGCAGCCAGGGCTCCGCCTCGTCCTTCCAGAGCTGGAGGTTGCCGAAGGCGGGCGCGCTGTCCCGGCCGACCAGCGCGCTGCCCCCGATCATGGTCAGTCCGACGCCGCCCCGGGCCTTCTCCACGTGGTAGGCGCGGTAGCGGTCCTTGGGCAGGCCGTCCTCGCTGTAGGCCGGTTCGTGGGACGTGCTCACGATGCGGTTGCGCAGCGTCAGGTTCTTCAGGACGAAGGGGCTCATCAGGGGGTCGTCGACGGTCATCCCATGCCTCCGGGGCGCGCGGCCGTTCGTTCGGGGATCAGCGCTCGTGGTTGTGCATGACGTGCTTGGTGCGGGAGTAGTCGTCCAGGGCGTAGAGCGACAGGTCGCGGCCGTAGCCGGAGCCCTTGAAGCCGCCCCAGGGGACCTCGCTGGCCAGCACCAGGTGCGAGTTGACCCAGACGGTGCCGAAGTCGAGGCGGGCGGCGATGTCGTGGCTGCGGCGGGCGTTCTCGGTCCACACCGATGCGGAGAGGCCGAGCGGGACGTCGTTGGCGCGCCGTACGGCTTCGTCCTCGTCGGTGAAGGTCTCGACGGTGATCACGGGTCCGAAGATCTCCTCGCGGGCGGCCTCGGCGCCTTCGGGGACGTCGACCAGGACGGTCGGGGCGACGAAGTAGCCGGGCCCGTCCAGCGCCCCACCGCCCGTCGCCACCCGGACGCCTTCCTTCCTCGCCCGCTCCAGGTACCCGGTGACCCGGTCGAAGTGCGCCTTGGAGACCATCGGGCCGACCTCGACGTCCTCGCCCGCCTGGGGCTCACCCACGACCAACGCCCGTACCTCACCGACGAGTTGCTCGACGAACCGCTCGGCGACGGAGGCGTGGACGAGGACGCGGCAGGCGGCGCCGCACTCCTGGCCGGAGTTCCAGAAGCCCGCGACGCGCAACGCCGAGGCGGCCGCGGTGAGATCGGCGTCCGGGAAGACGACGACCGGTGCCTTGCCGCCGAGTTCGAGGTGGACGCGCTTGAGGGAGTCCGCCGCGGCCCGGGCCACGGCGCGGCCGCTGTTCACCGAACCGGTCAGGGCGATCATGTTCACGTCCGGGTGCTCGGCGAGCCGGGCGCCCACGACCGCGCCGTGGCCGTTGACCACGTTCAGCACACCGGCCGGGAGGAGGTCGGCGACGAGTTCGGCGAACTTGAGGGTGGTGAGCGGGGTCTGCTCGGACGGCTTGAGGACCAGGGTGTTGCCCGCGGCGAGGATGGGGGCGATCTTCCAGACCGCCATGAGCAGGGGGTAGTTCCACGGGGTGACGACGCCGATCACACCGAGCGGTTCGCGCAGGATGACCGAGAGGTGGTTCTCGGCGTAGTCGCCCGCGGCCAGGGAGGTGGTCGCGCGCACCGCGCCGGCCATGAAGCGGAACGTGTCGACGGCCTGCCCGACGTCGTCCGTCGACACCGCGAGCGGCTTGCCGGTGTTCGCCGACTCCAGCCTGCTCAGGAGGTCGGCGTGGTCGGCCACCCGGTCGGCGATGGCGTGCAGCGCTTCGGAGCGCTCCCGGGGAAGCAGCCCCGCCCACCGGCTCTTCGCCGCCTGCGCGGCGGCGACCGCCCGGTCGACGTCCTCGGCGGTGCCCTCGGGGATCCGGGCGATGACGTTCTCCGTACACGGGTCGACGACATCGATGACGCGGTCGGTCGATCCCGCCACGAAGGCCCCGTCGACGAAGTGCCGGGCCGGAGGAAGGTCGGCCGCGCCGATGAGCGGCGACGCCGGTGCCGCGCGTCGGACGGCGGCCGTCGTGAGGTCAGCGGAAGCGGTCATGATCGGTGACTCCTTGGGCGTGGTCGTGTGGGTGGGCCGGCCGGTCGGCACGCCGGCCGACGCCGCGTTCCTCGGCCCGCTGGTGGATGTGCCAGGCCGCTGCCGCGTCCTGGACGCCGAGGCCGGCGCTGAGGTACGTGACGAGGTCGTCGTCGCTTCGGCGGCCGGTGGCCGTGCCGGTCAGGACATGGCCGAGTTCGAGCAGGTCGATGTCGGTCTCCGCCCGGGCGGCGACGACCGGGCCGCAGGTGTGGCGTGCCGTCGGCCCGTGGTCGACGACGACCCGGCGGCTGGCGCGCAGGACGTCGGGCCCGATCTCGCAGCGGTGCCGTTCGAAGGATCCGACGGTCACGACCGTGGCACCGGGCGCCAGTTGGTGCGCGGAGAACAGCGGCTCGGTGGCGAGGGTCGCGCAGACGACGACGTCCGCCCGGGCGAGCGCGTCGCTCAGCGAGTCCACCGGTTCGACGTCGTGTCCCTGCGCGCGCAGCCGACCGACGGAGGTGTCCAGCGAGGACCGGCGCGGTGACCACATGCCGGTCCAGGCGTAGGCCTGCTGCTGTGACAGTGCCGCGAGGTGCGCGCGCCCCTGGACGCCGGATCCCAGGACGAGGAGCCTGGCCGCCCCGCGCCGGGCCAGCGCGCCGACCGCGACCGCGCTCGCGGCGGCCGTGCGCAGTGTGGTGAGCGCGGTGCCGTCCATGACGGCCAGCGGGACACCGGTGTGCGGGTCGAGCACGGTGACCACGGCGTTGACGGTCGGCCACCGCGTGCCCGCGTTGCCGGGGCTGACGCTCCCGAACTTGCAGACGGGGCCGCTCGTACGGTCCAGGCGCGCGGCGTAGCAGAAGACGGTGTCGGGGTCGTCGGCGTGGCTGCCGATGATCTTCTCGGGCTGCCATGCCTCGCCCCGCGCGAGGGCGACGAACGCCGCTCGTTGCGAGGCGATCGCGGTGTCGAGGTCGAACAGGGTCCGGACGTCGTGCCCGTCGAGGAATCTCATGGCCGCCGCGCCGTCCGTCCGTCAGTTCGCCGCGGTCGGCTCGGGCAGCGCCTCGACGAGGGCGGTGATCCGGGCGGTGGTGGCCGCGTCGAGGCCGAGCAGCGGTTCGCGGGGCTCGCCGGCCGGGATCCCTGCCGCGTTCAGTCCGGCCTTGACCGCCTGGATGAACGGGGCGGTCATGATCGCGTCGAGGAGCGGGTAGATGCGGTTCCACTCGGCCCGTGCGCGGTCGAGGTCGCCGGCGCGCAACGCCCGGTGGATGGAGACCAGATGGGCCGGCATGACGTTCGCGGTGCCGGCCATGACCCCGGCCGCGCCCTCGGAGATCGCCTGGAGGAGGAGGCTGTCCCAGCCGACGAAGGTGGAGATGACGTCGCCGTGGTGGTGGATCAGCTGACCGGCCTGGGCCATGTCGGCGCTGGTGTCCTTGATGTACTGGATGTTCTCGACCTCGCGGGCGAGCCTGCCGACGATGTCCGGGGTGAGGTTGACGCCGGTGGCGCCGGGCAGGTTGTAGAGCATGACCGGGATGTCCACGGAGTCCGCGACGCTGCGCAGGTAGTGGAGCGTCTCGTCGAGGGTGAGCGGCTCGTAGTAGGGGGCGACCACCATCAGGACGGAGGCGCCGGCGGCCTCCGCGTGGCGGGACAGTTCGACCGCTTCCCTGGTGCTGAGCGCGCCGGTCTGGGCGACGACGGGGACCCGTCCGGCCGTCTGGTCGATCACGGTCTCGACGACCAGGCGCCGTTCGGCTCCGCTCATCGCCGCGAACTCGCCGGTGGAGCCGCAGGCGACGACACCGTCGACCCCGCCGTCGATGCCGCGGTCGACGACGCGGCGCAGGATCTTCTCGTCGATCCGTCCGTCCGGCGCGAAGGGGGTGGCGAGTGCGGTCAGGACGCCGCTCAGCTGTGCCGACATGGTGGAGTCTCCTCAGGTGACGCTGTAGGGGGCGGCGGAGCCGTCGGAGCTCCGGCCATGGTTCTCGGGGAGGGCGGGGAGGGGTGGCGACCCGCTCCGTGACGACGCGCTCCGTTACGACGCGCTCCGCGCCGGCGTCGGGGTGCGCGCGGCGGTCTGGCGGTCGGTGGCCAGCAGGCTGCGGACCTCCTGGGCGGCGCTCAGACCGGTCTGGATCGCGGTCTCGGTGTAGAGGGTGCCGAGGTAGTCGCCGGCCAGGAACACCCGGCCGCTGTGCCGGGTCAGGGTCCGCTGGAGCTTTCCGCGGCCGGGGAAGCAGTACGGCGCTCCCGTGGGCCAGCGCTGGATCTCGGCCTCGACGACGTGGTCGGCGAAGCCGGGCAGGACCTGGTCGAGGTCGTCGAGGTAGATCCGGCGGATCTTGTCGTCGTCGTGCTCCAGCAGTTCGCGGGCGAGGCTGCCGGGCGAGAAGGTCATGATGCTGCTGCCGGGGCGGCGCTCGGCGGAGTAGCCGTGGACGACGTTCGACATGTTGAGGGCGACGTTGAAGGACCGCTTCGGGGTGGCGATGCCGTAGGCGTCGTCCCAGACCTGGCGGCCGGTCTCGTCGCTGAGGAACGCGGCGCTGACATAGGGCCCGTAGACGATCTTCGACAGGGCCTCGCGGACGTCCCGGTCGAGGTCGACGGCGATCCGGTGGCTGACGGTCGCGGGGGTGGCGAGGACGACGTAACGGGCCTCGACCTCCTGCTCGACGCCGTCCTGGCGGTAGCGGACGACGACCGAGTCCTTCTTGTGGACGATCTCGTCGACGGCCGCGTCGAGCCGCACCCGGTCCGGCAGGGACGCGGCGATGGACTCGGTGAGGGTGGACGCACCGCCGAGGATGCTCTGGGAGAGGCCTCCGCCGATGCCCCAGACCAGGCTGAAGTAGCCGACGCCGGCGCCCGCCGAGAGCTGGTCCATGTCCGCGGAGGAGCGGGTCACCGTCGGCTTGAACAGCGCTTCGGCGTCCTCGGGCAGGTCGCCGATGAAGTCCTGGAAGGAGCGGTCGTTCATGAAGTCGTAGATCCGCTGCTGGTGCTGTGCCGCGGTCTCGCCGCGCCGCCGCTGCACGATCCGGGCGTAACGGGCCACGTGCAGCGCGACCTTCGTGCCTGCCTTGACCATGCCGACCCGTGACTGCGTGGACATCGGGATGCGGAAGGGGTACGTCTCCACGCGGCCCTTGAGCAGCAGCTTGCCGTTCATCGACAGGCCGGCCAGCGAGCCGGGCACGGGGACCGACTCCACGCCGGTGTTGCCGAGCAGCCACGCGGTCGCGGACGTCCCGCCGGCGTAGACGTGGCCGCCCCAGTTCATCCAGTGCGGACCCCGGCGCTCGGAGCGGATGCGTCCGCCGACCCGTCCCTCCGATTCCAGGAGGAGCGTGTCCCAGTGCCGTAGCCGCCAGCCGGCGGCCAGGCCCGCGATGCCGCCTCCGACGATCACGACGTCTTTCATGGGTGAACCTCCTACGGGTGTGAGGGTGAGAACCGCCGGGCCTCCGGCGGTGGGCGGGGTGCGGCCGGGCGGGTCAGACGCCCGCGGTGCGGACGACCGGCTCGGACCTCGGGGTGAGTGCGGCGGCCTCGTGCAGGGCCATGCCGCGCGTCTCGGGCGCCCAGAGCACGGAGACGACGGCGCCGACGGCGTTGATCGCGGCGGCCGCGAGCATGGTGCCGCCGATGCCCCAGCCGGTCAGGGCCATCGGGACGAGGTACGTGCCGACGGCGGCGCCGATCCGGCTGGCCGAGGAGGCGAGTCCGACGGCGGAGCCGCGCACCTCGGTCGGGAACAGTTCGTTCGGGTAGATCCACTGGAGGATCTGGGTGCCGCCGATGATCACGGCGTACAGGGCGAACAGGACCATGATCACGGCCGCGGGGGCGTCGGGGAAGACGCCGAGGAGCAGCAGCGCGAGGCCCGACCAGACGAAGCTGTGGATGACCAGCGGACGCCGGCCGATGCGGTTCACGCCGAGCAGCGCGATCACACAGCCGATCAGGAACATGACGGTGATCAGGGCGGACCCGACATTGGCCAGCGAGCCCTCCAGCTCGAGCGCGCCGAGGATCTTCGGGCCGAAGGCGTAGATGGCGAAGAGCGGGACGATGGAACAGGTCCAGAAGACGGAGATGTAGAGCATCCGTCCGCCGTATCCGGCGCGCAGGATCGCCTTGAGGTCGACGTTCTCGCGCCCCTCCTGCTCGTCGGGCAGGTCGGCGATCGTCGCCTCGGGGCCGTACACCTTCTTCAGGACGGCCTCGGCCTCCTCGACGCGTCCCTTGTTCGCCAGCCAGCGCGGGGACTCGGGGGTGCCGAGGCGCAGCAGCACGATGACCGTGGCGGGCAGCGCGGCACTGGCCAGCATCCACCGCCAGCCGTCGTCGCCGGTCTGCAGGAGCAGCTCGCCCACGATGTAGGCCACGGCGGCGCCGACGAACCACATCACGACCAGGCCGCCCAGCAGGGGACCGCGGTAGCGGCGCGGGGTGAACTCGGCGAGCAGCGAGGTCGCGATCGGGTAGTCCGCGCCGACCGCCATGCCGATGAGCAGGCGCAGCACGAACAGCCACACCGGGTCGGTGGCCCAGAACTGGGCTACGGAACAGCCGATGATGGCGATGAGGTCGATCGTGTAGAGGACCTGCCGGCCGAACCGGTCCGTGAGGTAGCCGCCCACGAAGGCGCCGAGGAAGATCCCGATGAGCGCGGACGCGCCGATCAGTCCCTCGGCGGAGGAGGACAGATCCAGCTGCGGGGTGATCTGCACCATGGCGACGCCGATGATGCTCAGGACGTAGCCGTCGAGGAACGGCCCCCCGGAGGAGTACAGCGCCAGTTTCTTGTGGAAGCGCGACAGGGGCGCGTCATCCACCCTGTTGCCTGCGGTTACGGTCATCACAGCCTCCGGGAGCGGAACCCGGGCATGCCTGTTTCAGGGTAGGCCCGGGCCAGATCGGGGTTTGATGTGCTGGGGCGAGAACTCGCGGTGTCATGGGGACGCCGGCGGCGTGACCACCGGATGGCAACGAAGTATGTGAAGGCCGGGGGCGGCCAACAATGCCCCGGGTGCCGCACCCCGCCCGGGGGTGTCTTCGAGTCAGAAGTTCGGCTACGGTTCCCGCATGTCCGGCCGTCCCCGTGATGCCGTCGTCCTCAGCGAGGACGAACGCACCGCTCTCCTGCTGTGGACCCGCAGCCGCACCTGCTCCCAGGCCCGCGCCCTGCGTGCCCGGATCGTGCTGGCCTGCGCGGAGGAACCCACCAACACCGCCGTCGCCGAACGCCTCGGCGTCTCCCGCGACATGGTGACGACCTGGCGTGCCCGTTTCCTCGCCGACCGGCTGGCCGGCCTGGACGAGCGGCCCCGCCCCGGCCGTCCGCCCACGGCCGACGACGACGCCGTCGCGCACGTCCTCGTCCGCACGCTCACCCCGCCGCCGTCCGGCGCCCGGCGCGGCTGGTCGACCCGCTCGATGGCGGCCGAGACCGGTCTCAGCCAGTCCACGGTGAGCCGGATCTGGCGTACCTACCGCACCCAGCCGGGCGAGCGGGCCGCGGCGGGGCCGCGCCGGGCCTGGTCCCTGCCGGGGCACGCCGACGAGGTGATCGGGCTGTTCGTCGCCCCGCCGGTGTGCGTGCTCGCCGTGACGGGCCGGGCCGGGCGCGGGGGTGCCGGGCGCGGCGCGGCCACGGCCGCCGCGAGCACCGCGACCGCCGCGGGCCGGCTGTTCGGACCCGACCGTGAGGCCGCCCATGTCCTCTCCGTGGCCTGCGCCTTCGCGGCGCTGCGGGGCAGGCGGCCCCTCGGGGCGGACGATCCCGTGCTGCACGCGTTCGTGGAGCAGGTCGGTGCGGCGGCCGGTGCCGGGGCGAGCGTGCATCTGCTGGCCCACGGCGTGCCGCAGGACTGGCCCGGTGGCCCCGACAGCCCCGACGGGCCCGACGGCCCCGACCGGCCCGATCCGGCCGGGCCCCCGGCACCCCGCTGGCACCACGCGCCCGGCGCCGAGGCCTGGACCGAGGAGGCGCACCGCTTCCTGGCCGCGGACGACCGGCTCCCCCATGAGGCGTCGTCCCCCCTGCCGCGCCTCCGGGACGCCCTGCTGACCTGGTCCACCACCTGGACGCCGTCCGCCGCGCCGTTCGCCCGGGTCGCCGCCCCGCGGCCGTCGTACGCCACCCCGGCCATCTGCGGCCCTGGCAACGACTCGTTCGACGCGGAACCGCGCGCACTCGGCGAGGCGGTCCCGGGCACGGGCGGGCAGAGCGCCGCTCCCGGTGCCCCGAACACGACCGATCCGGTCGTCGGCCTGCTGCGTGAAGCGCTCCTCACCGGCGGCCACCGGTCCGGCGACCGCATCCGGGAGACCCCGCTCGCGGTGCGCCTCGACCTCTCCCGCCGGAGCGTGCGCGCGGGTCTGCACGCCCTGGTCGAGGAGGGCATGCTCGATCTGCTGCCGGGCGGGGCGACCGCGATCCCGGCGGTCACGGCGAAGGACGTCCTGGATCTCTACGCCCTGCGGGCCAGCCTGGGCGCGCTGCTCATGCGCCGGATCGCGATGCTGGGCCGCGAGAATCTCGCTCCGGCCACGGCGGCACTGGCGGAGGTCCGGGCGGCCGCGCGGGACAACGACCCGCTGCGGATCCGGGAGGTGGACCTGCGCTACCAGGACGCGCTCGCGCGGATCGCGGACCTGCCGCAGGCCGCCGGTACCTTCGAGCGGCTCACGGCTCGGCTGCGGATGTTCGTGACGGTCCTCGACATGGACTACAGCCAGGCCTGCGACACCATCGCCGACGAGGACACCGCCGTCCACGAGGCGCTGCTCGCCGCCGAGGGGAACGAGGCGGCCCGGCTGTGGCGGGTCAAGATCGAGCGCTGCGTCCGCTACATGATCGCCCAGCTGTCCGAGGACGACGTCGCCCCGTACCTGTGGACGACGCTGGCGGGCAGGCCCCGTATGCGTCCGGCGGATCTGCGGGGAGCCGACACCGCGGGAAGCCGCAACCCTATGATGTGATCACAGGTGTTCCGAGGGCTTCCACGGGTCGGGAAGGAGTCGTGCGCATGTCCAAGCGGATCGAGCCGGCGGCCTCGCTGACCGACCAGGTGTACGCCGTGCTGCACGAGGCGATCACCACCGGCGAGTACCCGCCCGGCTACCGCCTGCGCATCCGCGACATCGCCGCCGAGGTGGGCACCAGCGTGATGCCGGTGCGCGAGGCGATCCGGCGCCTGGAGGAGTCCGGCTTCGCCGAACGGGTGCCGCACAAGGGCTCGGTGGTGAAGGGCCTGCACCTCGCCGAACTGCTGCACGTCTACGAGACCCGCCGCCTCCTGGAGGTCGAGGCCGCGCGTCGCGGTGCCGCGCTGATCGGCAAGGAGGACGTCGCCCGCATGCGCCGGGAGTACGACCTGATGCGCCGGGCCCTCGTCGACGGCGCCGTCGTCCCCTACCTCGATCACGACGAGGCCCTGCTCGCCATCCTCTACGAGGCGAGCGGCAACCCGGTGATGGTCAACATCATCCGCACCCTCTGGCAGCACTGCCGCGCCTACAAGATCGTCGGCGCCCGGGGATCCCTCGACACCCCGCACCACGACATCCTGTGGCACTACCAGGAACGCCTGGTCGAGGCGGTCGACAGGAACGACGTCGAGGCGGCCGTCGCGGCCAACGACGAGTCGATCCTCGCCGCCTCCGACCGGATCAAGGCGCAGCTCGAAGCCCTGCGCTGACCTTCGCGATCTTCGCCATCGCTCCCGCGCGCTGTCGCGTTTTTTACCTAATCGGTATTCCCGCAGGTCACGGCCGGTGCCGAACATAACGAAGTAAAAAGATCTGTGATCACATCTTGTCAGGCCTGGTTCCAGGTGCCAAGTTACGAGCCACCACCGAGCCCTGGGTCGTTCGCGAGCAAGGTCCTGTTGCTGCCGATCCGCTCTGGTCCATCACCCCTCAGTCAAGGGAGAGTCATGACACGTGTGCGCGTTTCACGGCTGATTCGTCTCGGATCGATCGTCGGATCCATCGCCCTGATCGGGTCGACCGCCGCCTGCGGTTCGTCCGCCACGGAGTCCGGGGGGTCCGCCGGGTCCGGGGCGGCGAAGGCGTCGGCGAAGGTCGGCTCGATAGCCGCCATGGTCCCCAAGTCGATCGCCTCGAAGGGGACGTTGACCATCGCGGCGGCCACCTACCCGCCCGCGGTGATCGAGCCCTCCAACGGGGCCGCCCCCACCGGCTGGGACGTCGAGAACGTGCGGCAGATCGCCGCGGTCCTGGGCCTGAAGGTGAACGTCAGGATCGTGCCGTTCAACGGCATCATCGCCGGCCTCCAGGCAGGCCGTTACGACGCCGCGACCGGGGAGATCTACGCGACGGACGAGCGCCTGGAGACGGTCACGTTCGTCACCAACCACTCCTCGGACGACGCCCTCATGGTGCCCGCCGGCAGCAAGATCACCAGCGCCTCGGCCGACACCGACCTGTGCGGTCTCACCGTGGCCGCGTCGCTCGGCTCCGCGGAGGCCGCGCTGGCCCAGAAGGTCGCCGGCGAGTGCAAGAGCGCGGGCAAGGACACGCTCACCGTCAAGACCTTCGATTCGCAGGCGAACGTCAACCTCGCCCTGCGCGGCGGCCGGGTCGATGCGGCGGTGAGCAGCGCGAGCCAGATCGCCTATGTCATGAGCCAGTCCAAGAACCAGTTCAAGCTGGTCGACCTGCCCTGGGCCCCGAAGTACAAGACCGGACTGGTGCTGCCCCGCAACGCCGACACGGCGAAGTTCGCCGAGGCGGTCAGAGTGGCCACCGATCATCTGATCAGAAACGGCCGGCTGAAGAAGATCCTCGACCAGTGGAACGGCGGCAAGGGTCTGATCCAGGGCGCCGAGATCCTCCCGACCTCCACCGGCTGAGCGGGGTGCGACGACCGTGAAAGCTGCTGCCACCCTGGACTCCACCCATGTGGACCCCTCGGCCGTGCCCCCCTCGGACATCGTGCCGATGCGCCACCGGGGCCGGCGTCTGACCGCCCTGCTCGTCCTCCTCGTCGCGGCGGACCTGACCTACTCCGTGACCACCAACGACAACTTCGACTGGCCGACCGTCGGGCAGTACCTGTTCCACCCCGAGATCATGAAGGGCCTGGGCACCACGCTGATCCTCACGGCGGTGTCCATGACCCTCGGCATCGTCCTCGGCATCGTGCTCGCCGCCTGCCGGATGTCGGAGAACCGGGTGCTGTCGTACCTGTCCGGCGCCTACCTGTGGTTCTTCCGGGGCACACCGCTCCTCGTCCAGCTGATCTTCTGGTTCAACCTCTCGGCCCTCTACCCGAGACTCTCGCTCAGCGTGCCGTTCGGCGGTCCCGAGCTCCTCGGCGCACCCACCAACAGCGTGCTCACGCTGTGGCCCGTGGCCATCATCGGCCTGACCCTCAACGAGTCGGCCTACATGGCGGAGATCGTGCGCGGCGGCCTGCTCTCCGTACCGAGGCACCAGACGGAAGCGGCCCTCGCCCTCGGCATGAACCGGTGGCTGACCTTCTACCGGGTCGTCCTCCCCCAGGCCCTGCGGGTCATCGTCCCGCCCACCGGCAACCAGGTCATCGGCATGCTGAAGCACACCTCGCTGGTGAGCATCATCGCCCTCGCCGACCTGCTGTACTCGGCCCAGCTGATCTACTCGCAGAACTTCCGCACGATCCCGCTGCTCGTCGTGATCTCCCTCTGGTACCTGCTGTGCACCACGGTGCTCTCCTACGCCCAGAGCCACATCGAGCGTCACTACGGACGCGGCGTCCAGGTCGCCGCGCACCGGCCGGGCGGATTCGCGCGGCTGCGGTCGCTCACCTCCCGCCGTGCCGAAAGGACCGTGACGCGCCGATGAACACGACAGAGCCCGCATCCCCCGCCGGCGGCACCACGACGGCCGGCCCGATCGTCCGGATCATCGACCTCCACAAGAGCTTCGGCGCCGTCGAAGTCCTCAAGGGCGTCGACCTGGAGGTGCACCGCGGCCAGGTGGTCGTCCTCCTGGGACGGTCCGGTTCCGGCAAGAGCACGCTGCTGCGGTGCATCAACCACCTCGAACGGCCCTCCAGCGGCACGGTCGTCGTCGAGGGCCAGGTGATCGGCCACCGCGTCAAGGGCGGCAAGCTGCACGAACTGCCGCCCTCGGCCATCGCCCGGCAGCGCACCAGGACCGGCATGGTCTTCCAGTCGTACCACCTCTTCCCGCACATGACGGTGCTGGAGAACCTCATCGAGGCACCGCGCCGGGTCAAGCGGGTCGACAAGGCCACGGCGACCGCGGACGCCCGGCAGGCGCTGGAGGAGGTGGGCATGGCCCACAAGGCCGACGTCTACCCGAGCACCCTCTCCGGCGGCCAGCAGCAGCGCGTCGCGATCGCCCGCGCCCTGGTCATGAAGCCCGGCGTCATGCTCTTCGACGAGCCGACCTCCGCCCTCGACCCCGAGCTGGTCGGTGAGGTGCTGGGCGTCATGAAACGGCTGGCCACCACCGGTATGACGATGATCGTGGTCACCCACGAGATCGGCTTCGCCCGCGGCGTCGCCGACCAGGTCGTCTTCATGTCGGAGGGCCGGCTCGTCGAACAGGGCCCGCCGTCCCAGGTCATCGACGCCCCCGTCCACGAGGCCACCCGCACCTTCATCGACAGCATCCTGTGAGACGGCCGGCGGCGCGCGGCGTGGTATCGCGGGTGTATCGAAAAGCGCATACGGCGTAGCAACGGCTGTCCGGGTCTCCTGGGGGTATGAACCCCGACGCGTCCCCGGCGGCACCGGCCCGCCGCATCCGCAGGATCGTGCTCCCCGGCCTCGCGGTCCTCGGCCTGGCGAGTGCCGTGTTCGCCCTGCGGCGGCCGCTCATGATGTCCGCTCCGATGTGCCTGGAGGGGCGGTGGCACGGCTGTTTCGACACGTTCAACGGTGTGGTGCTCATGACGTTGGTGACCCTGCCGCCGGCCGCGCTGGTGGTGTGGGCTCTGGCGCGCGGCCGGCGGGCCGCCGGTGTCGCGGCGGCGCGGGCGTGGCGCGGGTCCCTGGCCGAGGTGGGCATGGTCCACGGGACGGTGCCGTTCCTGTGGCTGACCCTGATGCCGGGCGGCGGGCCGGGCGTCGCCCCGCGCCGGGTGAGCCTGGTGCCGATGCGGGACCTGGTCACCATGGGGCCGCTCGGGATCGCCGGCAACCTGCTGGTCTTCGCGGCGCTGGGGTTCTTCGCCCCGATGCGCTGGGCGGCGCCGGCGTCCGTGCCGCGGATCCTGGCGCTCGGCGCGGGCTGTTCGGTCCTGGTCGAGACCGCGCAGTACGTGCTGTGGCTGGACCGGGTGTCCTCCGTGGACGACGTGCTGGTCAACGCCACCGGGGCGGTGCTGGCCGGGCTGGCGTCGCGCCGCTGGTGGCGTACCGCGGCCGAGGCACCGTCCGACCGGCCCCACCCCGCGCCGGCACCGGCCGGCTGAGCCGGGTGCCCCCTGCCCGCACGGCGTCTTGGATACGTCGGCTTGGATACGTCGGCGATACGGGGTGCTGCCTAGGCTTTCGGACATGCGTGTACTGATCGTGGAGGACGAGCCCTACCTCGCCGAAGCCGTCCGGGACGGTCTGCGGCTGGCGGCGATCGCCGCCGACATCGCCGCCGACGGCGACACCGCCCTGGAACTGCTCGGCGTCCACTCCTACGACCTCGCGGTCCTCGACCGTGACATCCCCGGGCCCTCCGGCGACGAGGTCGCCCGGAGCATCGTCGCCTCCGGCAGCGGCATCCCGATCCTCATGCTCACCGCCGCCGACCGGATCGACGACAAGGCCTCCGGGTTCGAGCTCGGCGCCGACGACTACCTCACCAAGCCGTTCGAGCTGCGGGAGCTGGTGCTGCGGCTGAGGGCGCTCGACCGCAGACGCGCGTACGCCCGGCCCCCGGTCCGCGAGATCGCGGGCCTCAGTCTGGATCCGTTCCGCCGGGAGGTGTTCCGGGACGGACGCCATGTGGCGCTCACCCGCAAGCAGTTCGCGGTGCTGGACGTCCTCGTCGCCGCCGAGGGCGGTGTCGTCAGCGCCGAGGAGCTGCTGGAGCGGGCCTGGGACGGCAACGCCGACCCCTTCACCAACGCCGTCCGCATCACCGTCTCCGCCCTGCGCAAACGGCTCGGCGAACCCTGGCTCATCGCCACGGTGCCCGGGGTCGGCTACCGCATCGACACCGGTGCGGACACCCCGCACCCCGGCGGCCCCCGTGCCTAGACGCCCAGGGCACGGCGCCCGGCTGAAACTCACCCTCAGCTACGCCGGGTTCCTCCTCCTCGCCGGTGCCCTCCTGCTGGGCGTGGTGTGGGTGTTCGTGCTGCGCTGGCTGCCGGTGGACGACGCGACCACCCTCCGCAAGACGTTCCACGGAGTGATCATCGTCGGGCCCAACCGCTCCGACCTCCTGCGCGGTTTCGCCCCGGCCGCGGCCGGGGCACTGGCCTTCCTCCTGGTGTTCGGCCTGCTGGGTGGGTGGATCCTCGCCGGCCGGATGCTCGCGCCCCTCGACCGGATCGCCGCCGCGGCTCGGGCGGCCGCGCGCGGATCGCTGTCCCACCGGATCCGTATGACGGGTCCCGAGGACGAGTTCCGCGAACTCGCCGACGCGTTCGACACCATGCTCGAACAGCTGGAGTCCCAGGTCGCCGAACAGCGGAGGTTCGCCGCCAACGCCTCCCATGAGCTGCGCACCCCGCTGGCGATCTCCCGGACCCTCCTGGAAGCCGCCCGCGACGACCCCGCGCGGGAGCGGGACGAACTCGTCGAACGCCTCCACACCGTCAACGCGCGGGCGATCGACCTCACCGAGGCGCTCCTGCTGCTCAGCCGCGCCGACAGCGGGACCTTCGCCCGTGAACCGGTCGACCTCTCCCTCCTCGCCGAGGAAGCCGCCGAGACGCTGCTGCCCCTGGCCGAGCGGCGCCGGACCAGCCTCGACGTCACCGGCGGGACGGCCTGGGCCGTCGGCTCCGCGGCGCTCCTGCTGCGGATGGTGACGAACCTCGTCCAGAACGCCGTCGTCCACAACCTCCCCTCCGGCGGCACCGTGACGGTGCACACCGCACCCCGGCACGGCGGGAGCGTGCTGCGGGTCGAGAACACGGGTCCCGCGCTCCCGGCCGAGCTGGTCCCGACCCTCACCGAACCCTTCCGGCGCGGAACGGAGCGCATCCGCACCGCCGAGCACGCGGGCGTCGGCCTGGGGCTGGCCCTCGTGCACAGTGTCGTCCGCGCCCACGACGGCACCCTCGACCTCACCCCCCGCCCCGGCGGCGGCCTCCTCGTCACGGTGCGCCTCCCCGCGCCCGCCCCGGGGACCGCCGCCGAGCCGGGTCCCCCGGACCGCTGACCGAAGCGGGGCTCAGGCGTCGCGCCGGCGCAGCACCAGGGCGCCGACGAGGAGCGCGCCCGCCGCCCACAGGGCGAGCACGCCGAGGCCCGCCCAGGGTCCGACGGGGAGCCGGCGCAGGTCCGTCGTGGCCTGGACGGCCAGTCCCGCGGGCATCGGGCCGAGCTGCGCGAGGTGCCGGCGCAGGTCCGGGTCGGTGGCCATGTGGCCGAGGAGGGGGAAGAGGTACAGCAGTCCGAGGACGACCCCCGTCGCCACCGCCGTGTCCCGGACCGCCGCGGCGACACCGAGGGCGAGCAGGGCGACCAGGACCAGGTAGAGCGCCGACCCGGCGACGGCCCGCAGGGTGGGGCCGTCCGTGAGGGAGAGGGCGGCGTAGCCGTGGGCGGGGGTGAAGCCGTTGCCCGGCAGCAGGAGGCGCCCGGCGAGGGCCGAGGCGAGGACGGCGGGCACACCCGCGGCGGCCACGGCACCGCTCACGACGACGGCCTTGGCGGCCAGGACGGTGGTGCGCCGCGGTACCGCCGCGAGGGTCGTGTGGATCAGACCGGTGCCGTACTCCTGGCCGACGGCGAGCACGGCCACGATCACGGCGAGCGTCTGGCCGAGCGTCACCCCCGTCAGACTGAGCGCGACCTGGTCCTGGCCGCAGTCGGCCGCCGGGCAGCGGGCCGTCGCGGCCACCGCCGCGCTCACGGACACGGTGACGGCCGCGAGGCACAGCAGGAGCCACGCGGGGCCCGGGTCGGTGCGCAGTTTGGTCCACTCCGACCGGACCGCCCGGCGCAGCGCGGTGGTGCTCCCTCGGACCGCCGTGTTCATACGTCCCTCCGGCGCAGGAGGAGAACGGCCGACGCGAGCGCGAGCGCGGTCCAGCCCGCGAGGACCGCGTACCCGGTCCAGGGACCGAGGGGGAAGTAGCCGAAGGGCGGGGTGTAGACGCTCAGGACATGGGAGTGGTGCGGCACCGTCTGCTGGAGGGCGAACCCCGCCGCCGGGGTGACGCGGAGCAGCCACCGTGCGGGAGAGGGGGGCAGCGCGCCGCTGATCGCGAGCAGATAGGGCAGCACGGTCGTGACGACGACGGCGGTGATCGCGGGTGCGGCGCGCCGCACCAGGGTGCCGAGTGCCAGCGCGAGCACGGCGGCGGTGGCCAGGAGGAGCCCGGTGCCGAGGATCGCGCGCAGTTCCACGGCGTGCGGCACGGTGAACACCACGAAATGGGTGGCGTGGGCGCGTCGGACGCCGAGCGGGACGCTGATCGCGGCGGCCAGGAGGCCGACGGCGAACGCGACGGCCGCCACCACGGCGCATTTGGCGGCCAGCAGGCGCCCGCGCCGTGGAGTCGCGGCGAACGTGGTGCCGATCAGCCCCCGGCGGTACTCGCCGGTGACGAACTGCACGGCCACGACGGTCAGGACGATCAGCCCGGCGAACGTACCGACGAGGAAGTTCTCGACGGTGTAGGCCGGGCCGAGCGAGGGCCCGCCGACCACCGGGGCGATGTCGCCGGCCCCCGTGACGGTGAAGCCGCCGCCGGTCGGGGTGAAGCCGCCCGAGAGGCCCTGCGGGTAGCTGCCGGAGGTGCCCGCGTCGCCGCCCAGCTGCATGCCCCGCCAGCCCTGCCGCGGGTCGCCGCCGCTCCAGGCACCGCCGAGAGTCACCCGGCCGAACGCGCCGGTGGCGACGGCCGGGCTCGAACCCCCCAGGGAACCGCTCGGCTCCACGGACGCCGGGCAGGCGGTGAACAGGCCGACCTGTACGGTCCCGCCCAGCCGGGCCAGGTGCGCGCGGCCGACCTCGTTCCAGTGCACGCCGTCCGTCGAGTCGTAGCCGGTGACCGTCGCCCCGGCGCGGACCAGCCGCAGCCAGCGCGGCGCGGCCGTGGAGGGGCGGCCGGGCAGACCGGCCCGGTCGTGGGTGAAGTCGTGCTGCATGCGGACGCCGTGCGCGCCGGTGACCATCATCGCGGCGTACGACGAGCCCTGGTCGAGGCTCTGCCTGACGACGATCCCGGCCTTGGCCCACGGGGTGACCCCGGGCACGGTGTGTCCGGGGCTCCGGGCCAGTTCGCCCGTCAGTCCGGTCACCGGCACGGTGATGCTGCCGTCGCCGGTCAGGGCCCGGCGCAGCAGGTAGGCGTTGTCGTTGACGGCCTCGCCCGTGGAGTCGGTCGGCAGGGCGGGGGCGTCCTGGGTGTGCCCGTTCGAGGCGGTCGTGCCGGCCAGCAGGAGCAGGACGAAGACCAGGGCCGAGGCGGCCGTGGCGAGGACCCAGCCGCGCACGGTGCGGAACTTGGTCCACTCCGCGCGCAGGACCCGCGGCCGGCTCATCGCGCGGCCTCCTCGTCGTCCGTGGCGCGGTACTGCACGTCGTCGCGGGTGAGTTCCAGATACGCCTCCTCCAGGCTGACGCGGTGCGCGGCCAGTTCCGCGAACGGGACCCCGACCGCGGTCAGCGCGGTGACGATGTCCTCGCCCGTCAGCCCCTGCACGCCGAGCGTGTCCGCTCCCGCGACCCGGACGACGGCGCCGGCCCGCACCAGCGCCGCCCCCGCCGCGACGGGCTCGGAGGTGCGCAGCGTGACCCGGCCCCGGGACACCCGGGCGAGCAGTTCCCCCACGCCCGTGTCGGCGACCACCCGGCCGCGGCCGACGACGACGAGATGGTCCGCGACGTCCTGGAGCTCGCCCATCAGATGGCTGGACACCAGCACCGTGCGGCCCTGCGCCGCCAGCGAGGTCAGCAGTGAGCGGATCCACCGGATCCCCTCGGGATCCAGCCCGTTGAACGGCTCGTCGAGGAGCAGCGCGGGCGGATCCCCGAGGAGCGCCGCCGCGATGCCGAGCCGCTGGCGCATCCCCAGCGAGAAGCCGCCCGTCCGGCGCCGCGCCGCCCCGGCGAGCCCCACCCGGTCGAGGACCTGGTCGACCCGGCCGACCGGGAGCCCTTGCGTGTGGGCCAGCCACAGCAGGTGGTTGCGGGCGGTCCGGCCGGGCTGGAGCGCCCCGGCGTCCAGCAGGGAGCCGAGGTGGCACAGCGGGCGGTCCAGCGTCCGGTACGGCCGTCCGCCGACCAGCGCCGTCCCCGCGTCGGGCCGGTCCAGGCCCAGGACCACCCGCATGGTGGTGGACTTGCCCGCGCCGTTGGGCCCGACGAAGCCGGTCACCCGCCCCGGCCGGACGGTGAAGGTCATGCCGTCGAGGGCCTGGGTCGCGCCGAAGCGTTTGCGCAGGCCCTCGATCTCGATCCGGTGATCGTCCGTCATGTTCGCCGTTCCGCCTCTCGCTCGTATGCGCCGGGAAGGCCACCACGCTGCGCCGGGGGCCGTAACGCGGGCGGAACGGCCGCTGTCATGCCGCTGTTAGGCCGGCTCGCCTAGCCTGGGGCGGCGGTGCGGCAGGGCGGCAGACAGCAGAAGGGGGACGACCGATGGCGGCGGAGCTGGGGCTTCCGGGACGGTCGGCGCGGCGTGGCATCCGCTGGCGTTTCACCACCCTGTACGCCGGGCTGTTCCTCGCCTCGGCCGTGGTGCTGCTGGCGGTGGTCGGCCTGGTGGCCGGCGGTGACCACCGGGCGGCCCCGGCCCCGGGCAGCGGGCTCGGCACGGTCCCCTCCGCAGCGCAGGAGCGGATCGCGAGTCTGGAGCACCAGCTCGCCGAGGCGCACAGCCGCCAGATGGACCAGCTGCTGCTGGGCTCGGCGGTGGCGCTGGCGGTGATGGGGCTGCTGTCCGTCGGGCTGGGCTGGTTCGCCGCAGGGCGTGTGCTGCGTCCCCTGCGCGCGATGACGGCGGCCACGCGCCGGATCTCCGCCGACAGCCTGCACGAACGCCTCGCCGTCCCCGGCCCGCACGACGAACTCAGAGGACTCGGCGACACCATCGACGACCTGCTGGAACGCCTGGAGCAGGCGTTCGCCGCGCAACGCCGTTTCGTCGCCGACGCCTCGCACGAACTGCGCACCCCGCTGGCGACCATGCGGGCCTCGGTCGACGTGGCGCTCGCCAAACCGGGCCCGGTGCCCGAGCAGACCCGTACCGTGGCCCACCGTGTCCGGGCCGAACTGGACCAGGTGGACCGGCTCCTCGACGGGTTCCTGGCGCTGGCCCGCGCCCAGCACGGAGTGCCGCTGCCCGGCGCCGAGCCGGTCCGTCTGGACGCGCTCGCCGGGGCCGCGCTCACCGAGCGGGCCGCCGCGGCCTCCGGGAGACGGCTCGCGGTGGAGGCCGAGGCCCCCGCCGACGGGGCGGGCGCGTGGGTGTACGGCGACCGGACGCTGTTGCGCAGGCTGGTGGACAACCTGGTGGACAACGCGATCGGGCACAACCCGCCGGGCGGCTGGATCCGCGTCGCGACCCGGGTCGGGGACAGCGACGTACGCCTGGTCGTGGAGAACGGAGGACCGTCCCTGACCCAGGATCAAGTCGCCGGGCTGGTCCGCCCGTTCCGCCGGCTCGGGGCCGAACGGACCGGTGGGGGCGGCGGCGCGGGGGCGGGCCTCGGACTCTCGATCGTCGCGGCGGTCGCCGAGGCGCACGGCGGCACGCTCGACCTACGGGCCCGCCCGGAGGGCGGACTGCGGGCGACGGTCACCCTGAGCCGGGCCGCCCGGGCCGGGGCCGCGCGATGAGGGTGCTCGTGGTGGAGGACGCCCGGTCGCTCGCCGATGTGCTGGTCGAGGGGCTGCGCGACCAGGGCATGGCGGTCGACGTGGCGTACGACGGGCTGGAGGCCGCGGCCAAGCTGGACGCCACCGCGTACGACACGGTGGTCCTGGACCGGGACCTGCCGGGAATCCACGGGGACACGCTGTGCCGGATGGTCACCGACCGGGACGACCGCCCCATGGTGCTGATGCTGACCGCCGCGGACACCCCGGCCGATCGCGTCGGCGGGCTGAGCCTGGGCGCCGACGACTATCTGGTCAAGCCCTTCCACTTCCCCGAACTCGTGCTCCGGCTGCGGTCGTTGGTCCGTCGGCGCCCCTACGCCCGGGCCCGCACCCTGCGCGCGGCGGGCATCGCGCTCGACCCCGTGCACCGCACGGCGCTGCGGGACGGACGGCGGCTCGACCTCTCGGTCAAGGAGTTCGAGGTCCTGGCCGCGTTGCTGCGGGCCAGCCCCGCCGCCCTCAGCGCGGAGGCGCTGCTGGAACAGGTGTGGGACGAGAACGCCGACCCGTTCACGAACACCGTCGCCGTGACCGTCGGCCGGCTCCGGCGCAAGCTCGGCGGCCCACCCGTGATCACCACGACCCCGACGGTCGGCTACCGGATCGCCGATCCCGAGGGGCCGTCGTCCTGACGACGCTACGCTGGACCAGGAGGTGCCAAGTGGCGGCAGAGCAGCGGGAGTCGAGCGGGTCTCCGGAGTCCACGACCGTCGTGGTGATCGGTGCGGGTCCGGCCGGGCTGACCGTGGCCGCGCTGCTGCGCAGCTGCGGCATCGACTGTGTCGTCCTGGAGCGCCGCAGCCGCGCGTACGTGGGGCAGCGGCAGCGGGCCGGGATCGTGGAGAGCCGTGCCGTGCGGATGTTCGCGTCCTGGGGGCTGGCCGACCTGGTGCTGGGCGGCCCGCCGCACGACGGCATCCTGGAGTTCCGGGTGGACGGCGAGAGCCGTCTCGTCGACGACCGCGACGGTTCCGAGGGCCCCGGGGCGCGGCTCTGTCCCCAGCAGGTCCTGGTCCAGAAGCTCACCGCCGCCTGTCTCGCCGACGGCGGCGACCTGCGCTACGAGGCGGCCGACGTCTCCGTGCACGGCCTGACCGGTGACCGCCCGACGGTCCGCTACCGCTCCGCCGACGGCACCCCGCACACGATCACCTGCGACTTCGTCGCGGGCTGCGACGGCGATCACGGCGTCACCCGCGCCGCCGTCCCCGACGGGGTCCTCACCGCCCACGCCCATGACCACGGCATCGGCTGGCTCACCGTCCTCGCCGACGCCCCGCCCCCCGCCCACCCCCTGCTCGCCGTGAGCCGGCAGGGCTTCGCCGCGCACTTCCCCCGCGGGCCGCACAGCAGCCGCTACTACCTCCAGTGCCCGCCCGACGACCGCCCCGACGCCTGGCCCGACGACCGGGTCCGGGACGCGCTGCGCACCAGGCTCGGCGACCCCGCCCTCGTCACGGGCCCGATCACCGACCGCGAGACCTTCCGGCTGCGCAGCCTCGTCCACGACCCGATGCAGTACGGCCGGCTGTTCCTCGTCGGGGACGCCGCCCACATCGTGTCCCCCATGGGCGGCAAGGGCATGAACCTCGCGCTGTACGACGCCGATCTCTTCGCCCGCGCCGTCCGGGACCACGTCCGCGACCACGACGACACCGGGCTGCGCACGTACTCCCGGCGCTGCCTGCGGCGGGTCTGGAACGACCAGGAGTTCTCCCACTGGCTGACCCGGACGGTCCATGACGCGGGCGACGACACCGGCTCCGGCCCCTTCCTGCGCGAACTGGCCCGCGCCCGCCTCGACCGGCTCTTCACCTCCCCGACGGCGGCGCAGGCCTTCGCGGAACTGATGACCGGCCTGGACCCGGCCTGACGCCACGGCCGTGCGGGGCGGACACCGGTGGCTCCGATCAGGTCGCGGTCAGGCCGAAGCCGCGCCGTCGGCGGGGTCGAGGACGATGCGGAAGCGGGGAGCTCCGGAGCGCAGCCGGGTCAGGGCCTCGCCGGCCCGCTCCAGCGGCATGCGCTCGATCATCGGCCGTACGCCGTTGACGACGGCGAACCGCATCGCCTCCTCCGTCTCGCGCGGGCTGCCGGTCAACCGGCCGGTGACGGTATGGCCGTTCATGACGAGCCGGGCCGCGGGCACGGTGACACTTCCGGCGTCGACGCCGACGAGGGTCAGCCGCCCGTGCACGCGCAGCCCGGTGAGCAGGTCGGCCACGGGGGCGGTGGAGGAGGCGGTGTGGACGATGAGGTCGGCGCCGCCGAGGTCCTTCAGGGCGGCTCCCGGGGCGTGCGCCTCGCTGTCGAGGTAGTGGTGCGCGCCGAGTGCGCGGGCGAGTTCCTCGCGGTCGCTCCCCCGGCCGACGGCGACGGTCTCGTAGCCGAGCCGCGCGGCGAACTGGACGGCGAGGTGCCCCAGTCCGCCGAGCCCGAACACGGCGACGCGACCGCCCGCCCGCACCCCGGCCCCGCGGACGGCGTTGAAGGTGGTCACGCCCGCGCAGCCGAACGGGGCGGCGTCGAACGGATCGAGTCCGTCGGGGATGCGGGCGAGCGCGTCGGCGGGCACGGTGATGCTCCGGGCCCAGCCGCCCGGATAGGACAGTCCGGGCACCTTCCGCCCGGGGCAGTGGACGACGTCGCCCGCCCGGCAGAAGGCGCAGTGCCCGCAGCTGCCGCCGAACCAGCCGACGGCCACCCGGTCCCCGACCGCCCAGCCCTCGACCCGGTCGCCCGTCTCGGCGATCACGCCGGCCACCTCGTGCCCCGGGGTGACCGGGAAGGACGTACCGGCACCGGTGGCGGCGGCCGTACCGAGGTCGGCGTGGCACACGCCGCTCGCGGTGACGGACACCCGGACCCAGGTGCCCGTCGGCGACACCGTCGCGGCCGGGGTGGGTCGCAGCGGCCCCCCGGGCTCGGTCACGACCATGGCCACGGCGGTCTCCGACGTGGTGCCTCTTCCTGTCCGCACACGCCGGGGCGTATAGCTGGTGGTTATGCTGAACGAGCAGCAGACCCACCGTAGGCAGAGCCGAACAGGCCCGGTAGGGGACGTCGGTGAATGGAGCGATAAGCGGTGGCTATGATCGATCGCCTGAATCCCGAAGGGCTCCGGTACGCGCGGGCGGTCGCCGAGACCAAGTCGTTCAGCGCCGCCGCGCGCGCCTACGGCGTCACCCAGCCCGCGCTGTCGAACGGCATCGCCAAACTGGAGGAGCGCCTGGGCGACCGGCTCTTCGACCGGTCGCCGCGCGGGGTGACCCCGACCGCCTTCGGCGCCCGGATCCTTCCGCTGATCGAGCGCGCCCTGGTGGCGCTCGACGCCGTCGCGGCGGAGGCGAAGCGGCTCACCGAGCCCGGCGAGCAGAAGATCCGGATGGGTCTCTCGCCCCTGATCGGCTCGCCCCTGGTCGCCCGGGCGTTCGGCATGGTGCGCGATCTCCCCCTGCCCCGGGACCTGGTGCTGCGCGAGGCGAACATGCAGGACCTGCGCGCCTGTCTGCTCGCCGGCCGGCTCGACATCATCCTGATCCCGGCCGTGGCCGCGATGCCGCGCTTCGAGCACCGGGTCGTCGACGTCGAGCCCATCGTCGTCGTCGGCCCCGACGCCACGGACGTCACCCCGCTCGAACTGGACGAGGCCGGCAAGGAGCAGTTCATCCTCGTCCCGGACACGTGTGGCCTGACCACCTTCACCACCCAGCTCTTCCAGGCGCACGAGATGCCCCTGCGCACCTATCCGGGCGAGGCCGCGAGCTATCAGGTCCTGGAGGACTGGACGAAGCTGGGCCTGGGCTCGGCGATGGTTCCCCGCTCCAAGCTCACCTCGCCCGACGTGCCGCACCGGCCGCTGCTGAACGCGGGCCGCGAGGTGCAGATCTCCTTCGAAGCGGTGTGGAGCGCCGACTCCCCGCTCGCCCCGGACCTGCGCCACCTCGCCGACAACCTCGCGTCCACCCGCCACTAGCCATACGCACCCCTTATAGCCGGATTCAACAAGCTCCCCTACCTTCCGCCTCGGCGGATGCCTAACTTGGCCGGTAAATCGCGGCATCCACCGCAGGCCTCGGCCTTTCCGGCCGACTGAGGCATAACCGTTCCTTGGAACCACACGGGAGCACCACATGACCGGCACCACCCTCGACCTCTCCGGGCAGAAGGTCGTCGTCCTCGGCGGCACCAGCGGCATCGGGTACGCCGTCGCCCGCCATGTCCTCGACGCCGACGGCACCGCCGTCGTCACCGGCCGCACGCAGGCCGGTGCCGAGAGGGCGGCGGCCGCCCTGTCCGCCCACGGCGAGGCCGTCGGCCTGGCGGGCGACCTGGCCGACCCGGCGGCCGTGGACCGGCTGCGCGTCACCCTCACCGAGGAGCACGCCGACGCCACCCTCCTCGTCAACGCGGCCGGCGTCTTCGCCCCCAAGCCGTTCCTGGAGCACACGCCCGCGGACTACGACCGCTACCAGGCCCTCAACCGGGCCTTCTTCCTCCTCACCCAGACCGTCACCGCCAACATGATCGCCCGCGGCGCCGGGGGATCCGTCGTCACCATCGGCTCGATGTGGGCCCACCAGGCCGTCGCCGCCACGCCCTCCTCGGCGTACTCCATGGCCAAGGCCGGGCTGCACTCCCTCACCCGGCACCTCGCGATGGAACTCGCCTCCCACGGCATCCGTGTCAACGCGGTCGCCCCCGCCGTCGTCCGCACCCCCATCTACGAGGAGTTCATCCCCAAGACGGACCTCGACTCCGCCCTCGACGGCTTCAACGCCTTCCACCCCCTCGGCCGCACCGGCACCCCCGACGACGTCGCCGCCACGGTCGCCTTCCTCCTGTCCGACCGGACCGACTGGGTCACCGGCGCCGTCTGGGACATCGACGGCGGCGTCATGGCGGGCCGCAACTGACCCACCCCGCGCCGCCGCGTCCACCACGGCGAGGCGGTCAGGGGGCCGCCGCCGTCCCGGACGTCCGGCGTGGGTGCCAGCCCGGGCGGGGGACGGAGTCGAGCAGGGTCCGGGTGTAGGGGTGCCGGGGTGCCGTCAGGACGCGGGCGACCGGGCCCTCCTCGACGACCCTCCCACCCCGCATGACCACGGTGTCCTGGCAGAGCTGCCGTACGACGCCGAGGTCGTGGGTGACGAAGACCAGGGTGGTTCCCTTGTGTTCGCGCAGGTCGGCCAGGAGGTTGAGGATCTGGGCCTGGACGGAGACGTCGAGGGCGGCGACGGCCTCGTCGAGCAGCAGGATGTCGGGCTCCACGGCCAGGGCGCGGGCGATGGCGGCGCGCTGGCGCTGGCCGCCGGAGAGGCGTGCGGGGCGGGCGTCGGCGAGCCCCGGCAGGCCGACGGTGTCGAGCAGGTCGGCGACGCGGGTCCGCGTGGCCGCGCCCGGACCCAGGCGGCGGGCGTGCAGACGCAGCAGCTCGGCCAGTCCGGCGCCGACGGTCTGGCGGGGGTCGAGGCAGGAGTAGGGGTCCTGGTGCACGATCTGGACGGTGGCGGCCCGGGCCAGCCGGGCCGTACGTCCCCTGGGGCGGGCGTCGATCGGGTCGCCCCGCAGGAGAATGCGACCGGCGGTCGGCTGCTCCAGGCCGGCGACGAGCCGGACCACCGTGGACTTCCCGGCGCCGGATTCGCCGACCAGGGCGAGGGCGTCGCCCCGGCGCACCCGGAAGGTGATGTCCTCGCAGGCGGTGACCTCCTCCCGGCGGCCGGCGTAACGCTTGGTGAGGCCGGTGACCTCGAGCAGAGCGGTCACGCTTCCTCCTTCGTGCGGTCGAGGTCGCCGGCGAGTTCGTCGGCGCGGTGGCAGGCGACGCCGCCGTCGCCGTCGGGGCGCAGGGGCGGGCGTTCGGCGCGGCACCGGTCCTCGGCGAAGGCGCAGCGCGGGGCGAAGGGGCAGCCCTCGGGTGTCTCGTGGGCCGCGGCGGGCCGCCCGGGGATCACGGGCAGCCGGGCGCCGGGCGCGCCGAGGCCGGGGCGGGCGGCCAGCAGTCCGGCCGTGTAGGGGTGGCGGCGGCCGGAGTGCAGGGCGGCGGCGGGGCGTTGCTCGACGATGGTGCCCGCGTACATGACGGCGATGCGGTCGCAGACGGCGGTGGCGAGTGCGAGGTCGTGGGTGACGAAGAGCAGGGCGAGGTGCCGTTCGTGCCGTTGTTCGTCGAGGATCGCCATGACGTCGCGCTGGGTGGTGACGTCGAGTGCGGTGGTGGGTTCGTCCGCGAGCAGCAGCCGGGGTCCGGTGACGAGGGCGAAGGCGATCATCATGCGCTGGAGGAGGCCGCCGGAGAGCTGGTGGGGGTACTGGGCGAGGCGGCGGGGGCCGTCCGGGATGCCGATCTCGGCGAGCAGCGGGACCAGCCGCTCCCGCGCCTCGGCCCGGCTCAGGCCGTGGTGGCAGACGAGGGGCTCGGTGAGGAAGTCGCCCAGGCTGCGGACCGGGTTGATGTGGGCCCGGGGGTTCTGGAAGATCATCGCTGCGTCGTGGCCGAGGTAGCGGGTGAGGCGGTCCCCGTGCAGGGCGTGCACGTCCTGGCCGTCGAAGGCGACCGTGCCGCGCGGGCGGGCGTCGCGCGGCAGCAGCCGGATGATCGCCCGCGAGGTGAGGGACTTGCCGGAGCCGGACTCGCCGACCAGGCCGAGGGCCTCACCGGGGGCGAGGGCGAAGGAGGCGTCGTGGACGAGGGTGCGGGGTTCCTGGCGGCGCGGGTGCAGGTCGATACCGAGGTGGTCGACCCGCAGCAGGGGCGCGAGGTCGGTCATCGCAGGGTCTCCTGGTGGCTACGGGCGATCATGGCGTCCCCGAGGAGGTTGAAGACGACGACGGTGAGGACGATCAGGCCGCCGGCCATCAGGCTCTGCCCGGGCGCTCCGGCGAGCAGCGAGGACTGGCCCTCCGAGACCATCAGCCCCCAGTCGGAGGTGGGCGGCTGGACGCCGAGGCCGAGGAAGGACACACCGGCGAGGTCGATGAGCGCGGAGCCGAAGGCGGCGGTGGCCTGGGCGACGACGAACGGCGCGAGGTTGGGCAGCAGATGGCGCACGGTGATGCGCCGGGCCGACATCCCGGCGGCCTCCAGGGCGGCGATGTAGGGCAGCCGGCGCTCGCGCACCGCCACCCCGCGCACGATGCGTGCCATGTACGGCAGGTAGGCGATGGCCAGGGCCACCACGGGCGCGGTCGGTCCGGGGCCGAGCACGGCGACCGCGAGGACCGCGAGGAGCAGGCCGGGGAAGGCGAAGAGGATGTCGTTGATCCGGCTGACGATCCGGTCGAGGCGGCCGCCCCGCCAGGCGCACAGCAGGGCGAGGGCGACGCCGCTCGCGGTGGCCCCGGCGATCACGAGGGCCGGGCCGAGCAGGCTGATCCGGGCGCCGTACAGCAGCCGGGAGTACAGGTCGCGGCCGAGGGCGTCGGTGCCGAGCCAGTGCCCGGCGGACGGGTCCCGGCTCGCTTCCGCCATGTTCACGGCGTCGGGTCGGTGGGTGGCGAGCACGGGGGCGAACAGGGCCAGCGCCACGAGCAGCGCGGCCAGGGCGGTCAGCGCCTGGACGGAGGGCGAGACACCGCGCAGGGGCAGGCGCAGGGACAGCCCGCGGGTGCCGAACCGTACGGCGGACACGTTGCTCATCGGGAGCTCACCGCCCGGATTCTCGGATCGAGGGCCGCCTGCAGGGCGTCGGTGGCGGCGTTGACGACGATGAAGACCACGACCATGAGCAGGCCGACGGCCTGGACGACCGGGGTGTCCTTCTGGGCCACGGCGGCCACCAGGGTCGCGCCGAGCCCGTTGAGCCCGAAGGCCTGCTCCACGACGACGTCCGCGGCGATGAGCCCGCCGACGGTCAGGCCCGCGGCCGTGCTGATGGGGATCATGGCGTTGCGCAGGATGTGCCGGCGCAGGATCCGGCGGCCGGGCAGGGCGCGGCTGCGCGCGGTCTCCACGTGTTCGCGGTCGGCCTGCTCGCGTACGGCGGCCTTGGTCATCTGGGCGAGATAGGCGGCCGACGACAGCGCGAGGGTGAGGGCGGGCAGCGTCAGATGCTGGAGACGGTCGCCGAGGGAGGGACCGCCGCCGCCCAGGGCCGGGAACCAGTGGACCTTCACCGCCAGCAGCGCGACCAGCGCGGAGGCGGCGACGAACGAGGGCACCGCGAGACCGACGCCGGTGAGCGCGGTGAGGGCCGTGCCGGTACGGCGGGACAGCGCGGCCCAGATGCCCAGCCCCAGGCCGAGGACGAGGATCAGTACGGCGGCGTACGCGACGAGCAGCAGGGTGTCGCCGACGCGCGGGCCGATGAGCGAGGAGACGGACTGGCGGTAGGTCAGCGAGGTGCCGAGGTCGCCGTGGAAGAGGCCGGTGAGCCAGTCCCGGAAGCGGACCGGGAGCGGCTGGTCGAGACCGAGCCGGTGGCGGATGGCTTCCAGGGTGCGCTCGGAGGCGTGGGTGCCGGCGAGCCGGCTGGCGGGGTCGCCGGGCGCCGCGGCCAGCGCGGCGAACAGGGCGAACGCGGCGACCAGCACACTGCCGGCGACCCCGAGCAGCCGCAGCAGGGCCGTGGCCGCCGTACGGGCGAAGGGTTTCATCACACTCACCTGCTGCCGATCAGCGCGAGGGACGGGGAGAAGGTCTGGGCGAAGGAGGTGGTGGCTCCCGTGATGCGCTTGTTCATGTACGTCACCTCGTACGGGGAGAGCAGCGGTACGGCGAGGGTCTCGGCCTCCCAGCGGCGCTGGGCGTCGGTGATCAGCACGGCGCGCCGGTGCGCGTCGAGGGTCTGCTGCGCCGTGGTGAGCGCCGCCGAGGCGACCGGGTCGTCGAAACCGGACCAGTTGAACATCGCGTCCGGCAGGACCAGGTTGGGGATCCAGTCCAGCGGGTCGGGGATGTCCAGGAACGCCTCCGCCAGCACGAAGTCCAGCCCGCGGCGGTAGGTGGGGTCGTAGAACATGCTGGAGAACTGCAGGGCCGGGAGCTGGCGGATGGTCAGGGTGATGCCGATGGCGCGGGCCGCCTGCTGGATCACGGCCGCCGCGTTGATCTGGTCCTGGTTTCCCGCGGCCACGGCGAGGGTGCCGGAGCGCAGGCCGGGGTGTTCGGCGACCAGGGCGCGGGCGGTGCGCAGGTCGGCGGCGGTGGGTGTGGTGGGGGCGAGGGGCAGGTCGGCGGCGGCCTTCCGGTAGACCGCTTCGGCCTCCGGGTCCCAGCCGGTGGCCGGGAGCACGGTGGTGCTGGGGGTGGCGGCGCCCCGGTAGACGGTGTCGGCCAGCTGGGTGCGGTCGATGGCCAGGGACAGCGCGCGGCGGATGTCCGGTTCCGCGGAGATTCCCTTCTCCTGGAGCGGGGCCACCTGCACGGACTTGAGGCTGGGGCCGTAGTGGAGCTGTCCGGCGACGCTTCCCTTGAGGGTGGGCAGCGCGGCGTTGGGGACGTCGTAGGCGCCGTCGACGGCGCCGCTGGCCAGGGCCTGGGTGAGCGCGGTGGTGTCGGTGACGAAGAGCAGGGTGACCTTGCGGGCGTGGGCCCGGTACCGGGCGTCCCAGTAGTGGGGGTTGGCCTTCAGCTCGATGCTCGCGCCCGACTTCCAGGCGGCCAGTTCGAAGGGGCCGGAGCACATCACACCGCCGGCCGCCGTGCCGAACTTCCTGCCCGCCCGCTGGGCGTGGCGGGCCTGGACTACGGTGCCCGCGGTGGTGGCGAGTTCCTTGAGGAAAAGCTCGTCGGGGCGGGTGAAGCGGACGGTGACGGTGTAAGTGCCGGTCGCCTCGATCGACTTCACGTTGACGAAGAAGGAGGAGGCGACGGCGTTCGGGGCGAGCTGCCGCTTCAGGCTGTGGACCACGTCGGCGGAGGTGAGGGCGGTGCCGTCCCAGAACCGCACGTCGTCGCGCAGATGCAGGACCAGGGTCCGTGCGTCGGGCTGGTCCCACGAGCGGGCCAGCGCCGGCGAGGTGCTGAAGTCGGGGTTCAGGCGCAGGAGGCTGTCGCAGAGGTTGCTGACCACGAGATACGGCGAGGAGTCGCCCGCCTGCTGGTAGTCGAGGGTGGTCGGCTCGCCGGCGGGCAGGTCCCACACCAGCGAGTCGAGCCGTCCCGTGGCCTTGTCGGACGTGCTGCGCAGGGTCGTGCTGCCGGGCTCGGTGCGGGGCAGGCCGGTGCAGCCGGCCAGCGCGAGCGCGAGCGCCGCGAGGAGCAGCCGTCGCAGCGCGGTCACGACGGACTCGCCGCGTCGACGACGGTCAGGGAGAGATGGGAGTCGTGCTCCCCGCCGGTGCGCAGGGTCTGCGTGGTCGTCCTGCCGTCGGCGGCGAGCCACGGGTTCTCCTCCGTACCCGGGTGCGGCAGGTAGGTGGGGAAGTCGCTGGAGGCGATGTGCAGCCGCAGCGCGTGTCCGGGGCGCAGCCGGTAGCCGGTGTGGGTGAGGTCGAAGGTGACCGGCGCGGGCGGGCCGCCCGGTATCAGGCGCTGGCCCCGGACGAGCGCGTGCGCGGCCCCGTCGGGGGACACGTCCAGCAGCTTGAGGTAGACGTGCGCGCTCGGTCCGTCGGTGCCGACGGTCAGCGTGGCCCGGACCGGGCCGGCCAGGTCCAGCGGTGCGGTCACCGGGCCGGTGGTGAAGGTCAGCACGTCCGCGCGGTCGTGGAGGGGGGACTCGTCGATGTGGTCCCGGAGCGCGGAGAACGAGTCCGGCACCAGGCTGGGCACCAGGTCCGACGGGTCGTGCACCCAGCTGACGGCCGCTTCCCCGGCCGGCGCGTCCGGCCGCAGGCCGCCCCCGTCCAGGTGCAGACGCAGGGTGCGCGCCCCGGCGGGCGGCCAGCTGTTCGCCGTACGGTCGCCGACGTGGCCGTGGTGCCAGCGCACCCGGGGCAGTCGCTCCGGCGTTCCCTCGCCCTTCACGAACACGTCGAAGAACTCCACGAGGGGGTCCAGGTGGCGCGGCAGCAGCCGGTCCACCGCCGCGTCCACGTCCGCGTGGTCGAGCTCGGGCGGTACCGGGGCGTCGTCGAGGTGGTAGTTCTCGTGGTCGATCGAGTCGACGTGCAGGTACTGGAGCGGGGCCCAGTCCGGGCGCGCGGCCAGCTCGGCCCAGTCGTTGATGCTGGGCTGGAGGCAGTTGTCGAACCAGCCGGCCTGGTGCAGCACCGGCAGCGGGGGGCCGTCGAAGGGATGGCCGTGCGGGAACGCGGGCAGCGGCTTCACCTCGGGGACGAAGAAGTCCCACAGGGCCGACCGGGTGCCGATGCCGTCGGTCACCTCCCGCAGCGCCTCGACCAGCGGACGGCGGCTCAGGTCGGGCTCGAACTCGTACACCCAGCGGTCGCTCCAGTAGGCGGCGTAGTAGAGGGCGCCGAAGAGCTGGATGACGCCGTCGTCCTTCCAGTAGTCGGGCCGGATGCCGTCCGCGCCGGTGACCCGCGGGGCGATCGCCTTCAGGGCGGGGTGTCCGGCGGAGGCGGCCGCCCACTGGGTCGCGCCGTAGTAGGAGTCGCCGAGCATGCCGACGCGTCCGTCGGACCAGTCCTGGCGGGTGATCCAGTCGATCGTGTCGTAGCCGTCGTCGGCCTCGTGGACGAACGGCACGGTCTCGCCCTCGGAACGGAACTTGCCCCGCACGTCCTGGACGACGACGGCGTAGCCGCGCGCGGTCAGGTAGGCGGCGATGCGGTCCATGAAGACGTAGCGGCTGTTCTTGTCGTAGGGCAGCCGGACCAGCGCGGTGGGGAGCCGGTCCGCACGGCCGGTGCGGTCGTCGCGGCCGGGCGGCAGATAGAGGTCGGTGGCCAGCCGCACCCCGTCCCGCATGGCGACCATGACCTGGGTCGCGGAGTCGGGGACGGGGGCGGGTTCGGCACGGTGCACGGGAAGGGGCATCTCACGGCTCCGGGAGGGAAGCGGGTGCGGAATCACTGTGCGGGGGGGGGAGGGGGTGGCGCCGGAAGGGGTACGTGGCGTCGACGTGGCCCCGATTGAACAGCAATGTGAACACTGTTGTCTAGGGTGTTGTCTGGACCGATGACCGCGCTGTTCCCTAGGATCACCGCAGGCGTGCGGAGCTGCGGGAGGAGACCCATGGGAGCGGCAGGAACCACCGGAGGGCGACGCCGGGGCAGCACGCTCACCCGGGAGCAGATCATCGAGGCGGCCGTGGAGATCAGCACCGCCGAAGGCCCGGCCGGCGTCTCCTTCCGCGCCCTGGGCACCCGCCTCGGTGTCGTCGCCACGGCGCTCTACCGGCACTTCCGGGACAAGGACGAGCTGATGCTCGCGCTGGCCGACCAGATCTTCGTGGAGATCGCCGGCCGCTTCGCCCCGAGCGGCGACTGGGCGGCCGATCTGCGCCGACTCGCCCTGCTGGGCCGGGAGGTGGGGCGCCGGCACGCGGTCACCCTCGCCTGGCTCGGCTACCGCAACACCGGCGGCCCGGGCGACCAGGCCGTGGCCCTGGCCACCCTCCGGCTCCTCCTGGACGCCGGCCTCACCCAGGAACAGGCCGTCTTCCACTACGAGTTGTTCACCGACACGGTGATGGGCCTGCTCACGGTCGACGCCATGCGCGAGTCCCTGGACGAGGACCTCCGCCGCAGGGACGACGCCGCCCTGGCCGCCCTCTACGCCACCATCGCCCGCAACGAGCCCCGCGCCTCCCGCATCCCGGCCCTCGCCATCGCCACCGACGAGGACGCCCTCTTCACCGCCCAGATCGACCTGCACATCCAGGCGGTACGCGCCACGGCGACGGGCCCGGGCCGAGCCCCCCTGCCCCACGGACCCGATGCCCTGCCCCCGGGGGCCGACGCATCGTGCCCGTAAGCCCCTTACCCGCGGCCGTCGCACCGGGTAGGCAGGCAGAGCACAGCGAAACTGCCAGCCCGACGAGCGGAAGTCCATGCACGCGCAAGAGCCGACGACCTCTGTGAAGCAGCCGCAGCGCCCCGCCAGGAGCGTGCCCGCGCGGCCCGTCGGGGCCCCGAACGCACGGGTGCCCGACTCACTTCTCGCGCTCCAGCGCACCGCCGGCAACGCGGCCGTCGTCCACCTGCTCCAGCGGAGCCGGCACCGGCACGACGCGAGCTGCGGCCACCAGCAGGCCACGGCGGAGCCGGTGCAGCGCTCCGCCGTGCACGACGTGCTGCGCGCGCCGGGCAGGCCGATGGACACACCGCTGCGCCAGGAGATGGAGTCCCGCCTCGGCGCCGACTTCTCCGACGTCCGGCTGCACACCGACGCCACGGCCCGGAACTCCGCCGCCGAGGTGGGCGCCCGCGCCTACACCTCCGGCAGCCATGTCGTCATCGGCGACGGCGGCGGCGACAAGCACACCCTCGCCCATGAGCTGACGCACGTCATCCAGCAGCGCCAGGGCCCGGTGGCCGGTACGGACAACGGATCGGGACTGAGCGTCTCCGACCCCGGCGACCGCTTCGAGCGCGAGGCCGAGGCCAACGCGGTCCGCGTCATGAGGCGGACGCCCGAGCAGGGCGACGAGCGCCCCTGAGCACCCCCGTCCAGCGGGCGGCGCACGGCTCCGGCGCGGCGGCCGTCCGGCGCTTCGCCGACGTGCATGCGCCTGGGGCGGCCACCAGAACAGCAGCGGGTGGCCCTGCTGCCGAACCAGGGGTACGAGAAGGCGTCGTCGCCCGTTCATGTGATCCGGCGACGCCTACGGCGCCCCGTGGTCGGCGCCGTCCACGCGCAGGTGGAGATGGGCGAACCGAGGAGCCAGTTCGGTCACCGCGTCCCCCGGTAGCGCGCCGAGCGAGAGGCGTTCGAGCTGGGGCAGGATCGGGGAGTCCGCGAGGACCGAGAGGAGTTCGTGCGGGGTGGTGTCGAACTCGGCCCGGGTGAGGTCGAGTTCCCTCAGGTGGGGGAACTGGGAGGCGTCGAGTTCGTCGAGCTGGTCGATCGAGCAGGAGCAGCCGAAGACGTCGGTGCCGATGTCGATCGTCAACGACTCCAGGCCGGGCGTCGGTCCGAGGCCGAAGAGGGAGCCGTCGGAGATCACGGAACCGCGGGTGCGCAGTCGGGTCAGCGTCTCGTGCCGCACGGAGTGGAAGAGGAACGCGCCTTCGAGTTCGAGGGTGCGCAGGGCGGGCAGCGCGTCCCAGAAGTCGGTCTGGACCAGTCCTCGTCCCTGGAAGTCCAGGGGGTTGATCGGGCTGCCGGTCGACGATGCGCCGTCCTCGAACAGGTACTGGAAGTCGTAGCCGAAGTACAGGCGCTCCAGCCGGGGGCGCTCCCGGGCGCCGAGCGCGACCGCGGCGTGTTCGGCGGAGCGGTGGTAGTCGGTGAGGTGCAGCGCGAGCGTACGGAGGCGGCGGGCGGCCGGGTGGGAGAGCAGGGCGTCGATGAGTGCGCCCTCCCCCTGCTCGGGGTCGGCCGGGTCGGCGGGGGTGGTGTGCGGGAGGTCGGCCAGGAGCCGTTCCACCAGGGCGCGGCGGTGCGGCCGGGTGTCCTCGGCCGGCCGGAAGGACGCCTCGTCGAGGAAGCCGCGCGTCCAGGTGAAGCGCCAGGAGCCGTCGCCGCGCAGCCCCTCCAGTCCCAGCCGCCGCTCCACCTCCGCGTAGGCGGCGGCCAGTCGGGCCCGGTCCCCGTCGCCGGTCTCGCACAGGTGCTCCAGCCGGATCGCCTCCCCGCGCGGATCACCGGCCGCGGTCAGGGCCTCCGCGTGAGCGAGCCACGCGTCCCATCCGTCCGTCTCCGGCTCCGCGATGTCGAAAAGGGGCACGTCGTCTCCCGGTCCTGGCGCCACGCTGTGATCACGCCGACTCTATTGCGGGCCACCGACAGCGGGGGATCAGGCCCCCGGCGCACGGGCCGTCAGGGCCTCCAGGAGGAGGTCGACGGCCTGCTCGAAGGAGCTGTCCCCCAGGGTCTGCAGTTCCTGGCGGACGGTCGTCAGGGCGGGGTGGGCGGCCGGGTCCAGGCCCTGGTAGACCTCGCTCCAGGCCCGGTGGTCGGCCTCGCGCTGACCGCGCGGGAGGGCCAGGAACGCGGCGTCCATGGCCGCGTGGCCGAGCACGGTGTCGATGAAGGTCAGATAGAGGCGGGTCGCGTCGGCGGGGCCGAAGCCCGCGGAGAGCAGCAGGCCGATACCGGTCTCGACGGCGCGGATCTCGTTCGCGCGCCGGGTCACCCGGTACGAGGCGAAGGCCGCCGCGCGGGGATGGGCGAGATACCCGGCGCGGACCCGGCGGGCCATCTCGCGCAGGGCGGCCACCCAGTCCTCGCCGGGCACGAACCCCTCCATGGCGTCGCCGATGATCCGGTCCGCGATGGCCAGCACCAGGTCGTCGGTGTCGTGGAAGTACCGGTAGAGGGCGGTCGGGTCACAGCCGAGGGCCGTGCCCAGCCGCCGGACGCTCAGCGCCTCGGGGCCGTGCTCGCCGATCAGCCGCAGCGCGGTCTCCACGATCAGCTCCTCCGACAGCAGCACCCCCGAGCGGGTGGGACGGCGGCGTCGGCGTTCCTGCGGGACACGGGTGGTCATGGCGGGGCTCCTCGGGACGTCGGCCGGCCGGTCGGGACCGCGTACCGGCAGTGAAAGGGGCCGTACGCCTTATGTCAACGGCATTGACGCAATACGAACGCCCGGTGTTCCATCACAGTCCCGCGCGGCACTTCCCCCGGCCCTTCCCGTCCCTTTTCTGCGAGGAGCCCTCCATGCCGTCCACTCCCCCGCCCTCCTCTCCCCCGCGGCTGCGCCGCTCGCTCGGTGTCGTCGACGGTGTCGCCATCGCCGCCTCCAGCACCGCCGCCACGACCAGCATCGGGATCGGCATGGGCACGATCGCCACGATCGTGGGTCTCCACGCCCCGGCGCTGCTGCTGCTGGCCTTCCTGCCGGTGCTCGGCATCGCCACCGCCTACGCCCGCCTCAACCGCTCCGAACCCAACTGCGGCAACGGATACACCTGGGTCGGCAAGACCCTCGGTCCGTGGCCGGGCTTCCTGACCGGCTGGGTCACCCTGGTCGGCTCGATCGTCTTCTGCGCCTACACCAGCGCGGTCATGGGCTCGGTGGTCCTGATCTTCGCCAACCGGGCCGGCCTGCACACCCTCGCCGGCATCGCCCTGGATCCGACGTCCACCGGCATCAGCACCGCCGTGGGGCTGCTGCTCCTGGTCGCCTTCACCGCGCTGGCCGTCACCGGGACGCGCAGCACCACCCGCTTCCAGTTCATCCTGCTGATCTTCGAGTACGCGGTCCTGCTGGGCTTCTGCGGCTGGGCCCTGGCCACCGGCGACCAGTCCTTCTCGCTGTCCTGGTTCAACCCCTTCGCCATCTCCTCCGGCACCGCCTTCGCCCAGGGGCTGGTGCTCGCGGTGTTCTTCTTCTGGGGCTGGGACGCGGCGTTCAGCGTCAACGAGGAGACCAAGGACCCCGACGACGCCGCCCGCGGCGGGATGATCGCGCTGTTCGCGATGCTCGGCCTGTTCCTCTTCGCCTCGGTCGCCTTCCAGCGGGAGATGAGCCTGACCGAGCTGGTCCGCAACGGACCGCAGGCCCTGCCGTACCTCGGACAGAAGCTGGCCGGGGAGCCCTGGGCCACCCTGCCGCTGGTCGCCCTGATGTTCTCGGCCGCCGCCTCCGTGCAGTCCACCCTGATCCCCACCGCGCGCGGACTGCTCGCGATGGGCCGGGACCGGACGATGGGATCGGTGTGGACCCGGGTGCACCCGCGGTACGGCACCCCCGCCGCCGGGACGGTCGTGGTGCTGGCGATCTCCACCGTGATCGCGCTGCTGGCGGTCGCCATCCCCCGGCTGAGCGACATGCTGCTGGCCGCCGTCAACGCCATCGGGCTGCTCGTCGCCCTCTACTACGGTCTCACCGCGCTCGCCTGCGCCGTCCGCTTCCGCTCCGCCCTCCGTGAGGGGCTGCGGTCCGCGCTGTTCGCCGTGTGGGTGCCCGCCGTGTCCAGCCTGGTGCTGCTGGGGCTCGGCTGCTACCTCGGCTACTCGTATCTGACCATGAGCGACCACTTCGAACTGAGCCCGGACAACGGGTGGTTCATGTTCTCCCTGCCCGCCGCCATCGTCCTCGCCGGCCTCGGTATGGCCGCGGTCGCCAAGTACGTCCGCCGGTCGACGTACTTCGCCACCGGGCGCGGCACCGACGCCGAGGCGCTCACGCTGCCCATGGACGGCGCGGCGGTCTGAGACCCCGCCCGTCCCCACCCGCTGCCATCCCCCAACCGTCTCCAGGGAGTTCGTCCCCCATGTCGCAGTTCCAGGCCGAGGGCCCCGCCGATCTCGTCCTCACCGGCGGGCCCGTCCACACCGTCGATCCCGCGCGCAGCCGGGCCACCGCCGTGGCCGTGCGCGGCGGGCGGATCACCGCCGTGGGCCATGACGAGGTGCACGCGCTGATCGGTCCCGGCACCGAGGTCGTCGACCTCGCCGGGAAGCTGCTGCTGCCCGGCTTCCAGGACGCCCATGTGCATCCGCAGGGCGCGGGCCTGGAACTCGGCCAGTGCCACCTGGCCGACACCGTCGACCCCGCCGAGTATCTGCGGCGGATCCGGGAGTACGCCGACCGCACCCCGGACGCCGAGTGGATCACCGGCGGCGGCTGGTCCCTGGAGGCGTTCCCCGGCGGCGCCCCGACCGCGGCGGCGCTCGACGCGATCGTCCCCGACCGGCCGGTGTTCCTGCCCAACCGGGACCACCACGGCGCCTGGGTGAACAGCGTGGCCCTGGAGCGCGCCGGGATCGACGCCCGTACCCCCGACCCCGCCGACGGCCGGATCGAGCGGGACGCCGACGGCAACCCGACCGGGATGCTCCAGGAAGGAGCCGTCCATCTCGTGGGCCGGCTGGTGCCCGACCCCACCGCCGAGGAGCAGCTGGCCGCGCTGCTGCGGGCCCAGGCCGTGCTGCACGCGCACGGGGTCACCGCCTGGCAGGACGCGATCGTCGGCGCGTACGCCAACCTGACCGATCCGGCGCCCTCGTACCGCACGGCCCGGGAACGGGGTCTGCTCACCGCCCGGGTGGTGGGCGCGCTGTGGTGGGACCGGGAGCGCGGGGCCGAGCAGATCCCCGAACTCGTCGCGCGGCGAGAGGAGTTGAGCGGCGGACGGTTCCGGGCCGGCGCGGTGAAGATCATGCAGGACGGCATCGCCGAGAACCACACCGCCGCGATGCTGGACCCGTATCTCACGGGCTGCGGCTGTGCGTCCGGCGGCAGCGGCATCAGCTTCGTGGAACCCGGGGACCTGAAGAAGTACGTCACGGAGCTCGACGCGCTCGGTTTCCAGGTGCACTTCCACGCCCTCGGGGACCGCGCGGTGCGCGAGGCGCTGGACGCGGTGGAGGCCGCCCGCGGCGCCAACGGCTTCCGCGACACCCGCCATCACCTGGCGCATCTCCAGGTCGTCCACCCGGACGACGTCCGCCGCTTCCGGCCGCTCGGCGCGACCGCGAACCTCCAGATGCTGTGGGCCGCCCACGAGCCGCAGATGGACGAGCTGACCCTGCCGTTCCTGGGCCCCGAACGCGGCGCCCGGCAGTACCCGTTCGGCGATCTGCTGCGGGCGGGGGCGACGCTCGCTGCGGGCAGCGACTGGCCGGTGAGCAGCCCCGACCCGCTCCAGGCCGTCCATGTCGCCGTCAACCGGGTCTCCCCCGACGCCCCCGAGGGCACCCCGGAGTTCCTGCCCGGACAGCGCCTCGACCTCGGCGCCGCCCTCGCCGCGTACACGGCGGGCAGCGCCCATGTGAACGGCCTCGACGACCTCACCGGCAGCATCGCCGTCGGCAAGGCGGCCGACCTCGTCGTCCTGGACCGGGACCCGTTCACGGGCCCGCCCGAGGAGATCGCGCGCACCCGGGTGCTGGAGACCTTCGTGGACGGGCGGCGGGTGCACGCGGCACCCGACGCCTGATCCGGCTCAGGGGACCGGGGCCGGTTCGCGCGAGGGGGTCCAGCGCAGATGGACGCCCTGGCCGTCGGGGTCGGCCCGCAGCAGCGACAGCCGGGGGCGTACGGCGTCGGTGCGCGCGGACGGCGGCCTGCGGCGGCCGGCCGCGAACGGCTGCGGCCAGTCGGCGCCCGGCCCCCGGTACTCCTGCTCGGCCGCCGCGTGCAGCGTCCAGTGCGGGTCGTACAGATGGGTGCGTCCCACGGCGCACAGGTCGGCGCGGCCCGCGAGCAGGATCGAGTTGACGTCGTCGTAGGAGGCGATGGCGCCGACCGCGATCACGGCCGTACCGGTGGCGGCGGCGACCTCGTGCCTGATGCGGTCGGCGAACGGGGTCTGGTAGGAACGGCCGAACGCGGGCCGCTCGTCCTTGGTGACCTGGCCGGAGGAGACGTCGATGGCGTCCGCTCCGTGCGCGATGAAGGCGCGGGCGATCTCCACGGCGTCGTGCTCGGTGGTGCCGTCGGGCACCCAGTCGCTGGCGGAGATGCGCACGATCACCGGACGGTCGGCCGGCCACGCGGCGCGCACGGCGTCGAACACCTCCAGCGGGAAGCGCAGCCGGTTCTCCAGCGGGCCGCCGTACGCGTCGGTGCGGCGGTTGGCGACCGGGGAGAGGAAGGAGGACAGCAAGTAGCCGTGGGCGCAGTGGAGTTCGAGCAGGTCGAAGCCCGCCTCGGCGCCCCTGCGGGCGGCGGCGACGAAGTCCGCGACGATCCCGTCCAGGTCGGCGCGGGTGAGTTCGCGGGGCACCGGGGACCCCTCGCCGTACGGCAGCGGGGACGGGCCGACCGTCTCCCAGTTGCCCTCGGGCAGCGGGGCGTCCATGCCCTCCCACATCAGCCGGGTGGAGCCCTTGCGGCCGGAGTGGCCGAGCTGGAGGCCGATGCGGGCGGTACTGCGTTCATGGACGTACGACACGATCCGCGCCCAGGACGCGCGCTGTGCGTCGTTCCACAGGCCGGTGCAGCCGGGGGTGATGCGGGCCTCGGGCGAGACGCAGACCATCTCCGTCATGACCAGTCCCGCGCCGCCCATCGCCTTGGAACCGAGGTGGACGAGATGGAAGTCGCCGGGTACGCCGTCCACGGCGGAGTACATGTCCATCGGGGAGACGACGACCCGGTTCTTCAGCTCCAGCTGCCCGAGCCGGTAGGGCTGGAACATCGCCGGGGCGGTGGTGTCGAGCCCCTGGGCGCGGGCGAAGGCGGTGTCCACCCGGTCGGCGAACTCCTGGTCCCGGGTGCGCAGATTGTCGTAGGTGATGCGGCGGGAGCGGGTGAGGAGGTTGAAGCAGAACTGGGTGGACTCCTGGTGGACGTACATGCCGATGTTCTCGAACCACTCCAGGGACGCCTGCGCGGCGCGCTGGGTGGACTCCACGACGGGCCGCCGCTCGGTCTCGTACGCCGTCAGCGCGGCCTCGGTGCCGGGGTGTTCGTGGAGGCAGGCGGCGAGGGCGAGGGCGTCCTCCATGGCCAGTTTGGTGCCCGAGCCGATGGAGAAGTGCGCGGTGTGGGCGGCGTCGCCGATCAGGACCAGGTTGCCGTGGTGCCAGCGTTCGTTGCGCACGGTGGTGAAGTTCAGCCACTTGGAGTTGTTGGCGAACACCTGATGGCCGTCGAGGGCGTCGGCGAACAGCTCCCGGACGCGGGCCACCGACACCTCGTCGGAGACGCCCGGCGGGAAGGCGGTGTCCTCGGTGGCGTCGAAGCCGGCCCGCCGCCAGACGTCCTCGTGCATCTCGACGATGAAGGTGGAGCCGGTGGCGGAGTAGGGGTAGCCGTGGACCTGCATGACGCCCCACTCCGTCTGCTCGACGAAGAACTGGAAGGCCTCGAAGACCCGGTCCGTGCCGAGCCACATGTATTTGTTGGGGCGGATGTCCAGGGAGGGCCGGAAGACGTCCGCGTGGGCGGCCCGTACGGCGGAGTTGACGCCGTCGGCGCCCACCACCAGGTCGTGGGAGGCGCGCAGGCGGTCGGTGTCGGGGGCGGGGGTCGAGAAGTGGAGGGTGACGCCGAGGGCGCGGCAGCGTTCCTGGAGGAGGCGCAGGAGTTCCTTGCGGCTCATGGCGGCGAAGCCCTGGCCGCCCACGGTGTGGCTCTCGCCCCGGTGGTGGATGTCGATGTCGGTCCAGCGGGCGAAGCGGCGGGACATGGCGTCGGCGATCTCGGTGTCGGCGTTCCCGATGCCGCCGAGGGTCTCGTCGGAGAAGACGACGCCGAAGCCGAAGGTGTCGTCGGGGGCGTTGCGTTCCCAGACGGTGATGTCGTGGGCGGGGTCGAGCTGTTTCATCAGAGCCGCGAGGTAGAGACCTCCCGGGCCACCGCCGATGATCGCGATTTTCAAGGGAGTTCCTCTCACCTCTCGTCGGCCTGTTCGGCCTCGACGATCCTGCGGAGTGCGAACCGCTGGAGTTTTCCACTGGTGTTGCGCGGCAGTACGTCGTGGAAGCGCACGTCACGCGGGTACTTGTAGGGCGCGAGGACCCCTTTGACGTGGTCCTGGATCTCCTTGACCTTCGCCTCGTCGCCCTCGACGCCCTCCCGGAGCACGACGAACGCGCAGACGACCGAGCCGCGTTCGGGATCGGGCCGGGCCACGACCGCCGATTCGACGACGTCCGGGTGGGTGTCGATGGCGGCCTCCACCTCGGGGCCGCCGATGTTGTAGCCGGAGGAGACGATCATGCTGTCGCTGCGGGCGTGGTAGTGGAAGTAGCCGTCCTCGTCGCGGTGGAAGACGTCCCCGGTGATGTTCCAGCCGTCCAGGACGTAGTCCTGCTGGCGGGGGTCGTCGAGATAGCGGCAGCCGACGGGGCCGATCACCCCGAGCCGGCCCGGTTCGCCGGGGCCGAGTTCCGTGCCGTCCACGTCGAGGACGGCGGCCCGGTAGCCGGGGACGGCGCGGCCGGTGGCGCCGGGGCGGATGTCGTCGCCCGCGGCGGAGATGAAGATGTGCAGCAGTTCGGTGGCGCCGATGCCGTCGACGACCTTCAGACCGATGCGGCGGTGCAGGTCGTCCCAGGTGGTGCGCGGGATGTGCTCGCCCGCCGAGACGCCGACGCGCAGTCCGGCGAGGTCGCTCTCCGCTCCCTCGCGCAGGATGGCCCGGTAGGCGGTGGGCGCGGTCGCGAGGACGGTGACGCCGTGCTCGCGCACGAGGTGGGCGAGCTGGAGCGGGGTGGCGGACTCGGTGAGCAGGGCGCAGGCGCCGGCCCGCAGCGGGAAGACGACCAGCATGCCGAGGCCGAAGGTGAAGGCGAGGGGCGCGGTGCAGGCGACCAGGTCGTCGGGGACCAGGCCGAGGGTGTGGCGGCCGAAGGTGTTGTCGATGGACAGGATGTCCCGGTGGAAATGCATGGTGATCTTGGGGACGCCGGTGGACCCGGAGGTCGGGCCGAGCAGCGCCACGTCGTCGGCGGCCGTGTCCACGGCGGTGAACACGCCGGACTTGGCGGCGGCCCGGGCGAGGAGGTCCCCGGGGCCGGTGCCGCCGTACTCCACGACGGTCAGCGAGGGCAGCACGGTGTCGCGCAGGGCGTGCACGTCCTCGGCGAAGCGGTGGTCCACCAGGGCGATGGCGGGGCGCGTGCGTTCGGCGACCGGGGTGAGTTCGCGGACGCGCAGGGCGGCCATGGTGGTGACGACGACCCCGCCGGCCTTGAGGACACCGAGCCAGCAGGCCACCGTCCAGGGGGTGTTGGGCGAGCGGAGCAGGACGCGTCCGCCGGGTATCAGGCCGAGGTCCTCGGTGAGGACCTGGGCGACCTGGTCGGCGCGGGTGCGCAGTTCGCCGTACGTCCACAGCTCTCCGGCCGGGGTGCGCAGGGCCGGGCGGTCGGGGCCGTACCGGGCGAGGGGTGCGTCGATCAGCTCGGTGGCCGCGTTGAGGCGGTCCGGGTAGGCCAGTTCCGGGGTGGTGAACTCGATCGCGGGCCACTGGTGCACGGGCGGCAGATGGTCGCGGGTGAAGGTGTCGACGTGCGCCGAGGGTGCGAGACCGAGGGGTCTGGGAGGTGGGAAGGGAGGGGTCAACGGACGTGTTCCTTCCGGGATCCCGCCGGGGACGGGGCGGGTCAGGCGGGGCGGATCATGCCCTCCTGGACCACGGTGGCCAGGTGGCGGTGGTCGCGGGTGAAGAAGCGGCCCGTGCCGAGACCGCGGCCCGCGTCGGCGGCGGCCGCCTCCTGGACGTAGAGGAGCCAGTCGTCCATCGGGGCCGGGCGGTGGAACCACATCGCGTGGTCGAGGCTCGCGGTGACCAGCCCGGGGAGCGACCAGGGCAGGTCGAGGACCCGCAGGACGGGTTCGAGGATCGTGTAGTCGCAGACGTACGCCAGGGCGGCCAGGTCCCGCTGGGCGTCGGTGAGTCCGTCGACGGGGCGCAGCGGGTCGTACGGCTTGATCCAGACGGCCTGGTGGGGCAGGCGGTCCCCTTCGACGGTGAGGTAGACCGGGCCGGGGACGTGCCGCATGTCGAAGCCGCGGCCGCCGGACCAGTAGCTCCTGACCTCCTCGGACAGGGGCGCGTCGGGGTGCCGGGCGAGGTACGCGGCCGAGGTGGGCAGGTCCTCGGGGCCGGGCACCTGCCCGTCCTCGGCGAGGGTGGCCTGGAAGGTCGAACCCGCCTCGCCCGCGGCGAAGTTGGCGAGGCAGACATAGAGCGGCTTGCCGTTCTGGTAGCCGCGCACCTGGCGGGTGCTGTAGCCGCGGCCGTCGCGCAGCACCTCCACCTCGTAGCGGACCTCGGCGCCGATGTCGGCCGGGCGCAGGAAGTAACTGTGCATCGAGTGCAGGGACTTGCCGTCGGTGACCGACCGCATGGCGGCGGCGGCCGCCTGGGCGACCAGGTCGCCGCCGTAGGCCTTGGGCCAGGGGCAGGGCTGGGTGACGGCGGTGAAGGCGAGGTCGAAGTGCTCGGGCTCGGCGGGCTTCAGGGTGACGGCGGCGGTGAAGACGGCCGACGTCGGCTCCGGGCCGGTCATCGGTCCAGCCAGTCGCGCAGCTCGGCGTCGGCGATGTCGGGCAGGTTGACGACGATGTTCTCCGGGGTGCGGGTGGTCATCCAGGTCAGCGGCTTGGTGCGGGAGAGGTTGCACTCGACGTGCGGCATGAAGGGCGGCACGAAGACCCAGTCGCCCTCCTCCATGTCGACGTAGTCCTCGAACTTCTCACCGAAGTAGATCCGCGCCCGGCCGGACAGGACGTAGCCGCCGGTCTCGGCCTCGCCGTGGTGGTGGGAGACGGAGCGGTAGCCGGGCTCGTTGCTGACCTTGCCGAACCACAGGCGGGTGGCGGGGGTGTGCTGGATGCTCACGCCGGAGACCCGGACGGCGCCGCCCGAGTCGGCGGTGTCCGCGTTCTCCAGTCCGCCGCGGGTGACGACAGGGGCGACGATGCCGCTGGGCAGGCGGTACATCGCGTTGTCGCCCTCCAGCCGGTACTTGCTGAGGTCGGGCTCCATGGCACGGGCTCCGTTCGGTCGGGGCGGTCGGGTCCGGGATCCGATGTCTCGTATTTTTCACCGTCGTCAATTAAAGTCAATACATGCGGTCCGGTCGCGGACCGTGTCCGCCCGTCCGCCCCTGCCAGCCCCTGTCAGCACCCGACGCTCCGGAGGCCGTATGCCCCCCGTCCCCGTGAACCCGGACTCCCTCCCCCGCCCCCGCGGCTACTCGCACGGCACACTGGCGGGGAACACGCTGTACCTGGGCGGACAGACCGCGCTGGACGCCGAGATGAAGATCGTTCCGGGCGGTGTGGTGGAGCAGTTCCGGCAGGCGTTCGGCAATCTGCTCACCACCCTGCGGGCGGCGGGCGGTGAGCCCGGGGACCTGGTCAGCGTGACGCTGTACCTCACCGACATCCCCGACTACCAGGCGCACGGCAAGGAGATCGGCACGGTCTGGCGCGAGCTCGCCGGGCCGGTCTACCCGGCGATGGCCGGCATCGGCTGCACCGCGCTGTGGCAGCCCGAGGCGGTGATCGAGATCCTCGGGGTCGCCGTCATCCCGGACGACCGGCTCGTCGCCCCGCGGCCGTAGGGGCCGGCATGCGACTCGCCTCCTTCACCCTGGACGGCGTACGGCGGGCCGGCGCCGTGCACCTGCCCGAGCGGACGGTCACCCTGCTGCCTGCGGAGATCGGCACGGTGGACGACCTCGTGCGCGGCGGCCCCGAGGCCCTCGACGCGGCCCGCGCGGCACACGGCGAGACCCTGGAGCTGTCCCGGGTCCGCCTGGAATCGCCGCTGCGGCGCTTCCGCCGCGACATCCTGTGCACCGGCTGGAACTACCTCGACCACTTCGAGGAGTCACGCGGAAAGCGCGAGGGCCAGGACCCGGTGAGCCTGCCCGAGCACCCGACGTTCTTCACCAAGGGCCCCGACACCGTCATCGGCCCGTACGACCCCATCGCCTACGACCCCGGCCTCTCCGCGCAATGGGACTACGAGGCCGAGATCGCCCTCGTCATCGGCCGCGACGGACGCTCCGTCCCCGAGGAGAAGGCACTGGACCACGTCTTCGGCTACCTCGTCGCCAACGACGTCTCCCAGCGCGACCTCCAGCGGGCCCACGGCGGCCAGTGGCTCAAGGGCAAGAGCATCGACGCCACCATGCCCCTGGGCCCCTGGCTCACCACCGCCGACGAGATCGACGACCTCACCGCCCTGCGCGTGCAGTGCGAGGTCAACGGCCGCCTCCTCCAGGACGCGACCAGCGGCGAGATGGCCTTCCCCGTCCCCCGCCTCATCGCCGAACTCAGCCACGGCATGACCCTGCGCGCCGGGGACGTCGTCCTCACCGGCACCCCCAGCGGTATCGGCAGCGCACGCGAACCCCAGATCTTCCTCGGCCACGGCGACACCGTCGTCACCCGCGTCAGCGGACTCGGCGAACTGCGCAACACCGTCACGCGCACCCGGCTGACCTAGGGTGCCGGGAATGACCGCGCAGACGACCCCGGCGAGCGCCCCGGCAGGCGCACGCGAGTCCCGCCACGCGCCGCTCATCCTCACGCTGTTCGGGCTCTACGCCCGGGACGGGCACGGCTGGCTGTCGGTCGCCTCGCTGATCGCCCTGATGGCGGACCTCGGGGTGGAGAGCCGGGCCGTACGGTCCTCCGTCTCCCGGATGAAACGCCGCGAGGTGCTGCGCGCCGAGCGGCTGGAGGGCGTCGCCGGGTACGCTCCGGCCGACGCGACCCGCCAGACGCTCGCCGAGGGGGATGTGCGCATCTTCCGGCGGACCCGGGCCTCCCGCGAGGACGGCTGGGTGCTGGTGGTGTTCTCCGTGCCCGAGTCCGAGCGCGAGAAACGGCACGAGCTGCGCACGGTCCTGACCCGGCTCGGCTTCGGCACGGCGGCCTCGGGGGTGTGGGTCGCCCCCGGAAACCTGGCGGCCGAGACCCGGCGCACCCTGGAACGCCACGGACTGTCCGCGTACGTCGACCTGTTCACCGGTGACCACGTCGCCTTCGGGGACCCGCGGGAGAAGATCCGCTCCTGGTGGGACCTCGACGAACTCACCGGGCTGTACACGGACTTCCTGCGCCGCCACGGCCCCGTCCTGGACGCGGCGCCGGAGCGCGCGCCTGAGCCCCTGGAGGCGTTCCGGACCTATGTGCCGATGCTGACCCAGTGGCGACGGCTGCCCTACCGGGACCCCGGCCTCCCCCTCGACCTGCTGCCGCCTGACTGGAAGGGGGTGGCCGCCGCCGAGCTGTTCGAGCGGCTCCACGCCCGGCTGGGCCCCGCCGCCGCGCGCCACGCGGCCTCGGTGGTCAGAGCGTGAGCAGTTCCTCGTAGAACCCGCCGAACTCCCGCTCCCGGTCGATGAGATGGATCTCCAGGATCCAGTGGCAGGTGCGGCCCGCCTTGTCGGTGCGGCGCAGCGGGGTGTCGTTGGCGGGGGTGATGTACGACTCGACGTCCGCGCCGTCGATCCACTCGTGCGGGAACTCGCCGACCAGATGACCGGCGTGCCAGCCGCCCAGCTCCCAGCCCGCCTCGGCGGCCAGCCGCTCGACCTCGGTGTACAGCCGCTTGCCCGTGATGTCGGGGTCGCCCTCGAAGAAGCGGCGGCCGGCGGCGAAGACCTTCGGCAGGTCGTCGCGCAGCCGGTGCTTGACGGGGTCGTCGCCGAGGACGAAGGTCCGCCCGAAGTCGGCCTCGTACTCCTCGAAGATCGGCCCGAAGTCGGCGAACACGACGTCGTCCGCGCCGATCGGCCGGTCCGGCGGGTTCTCCTTGTACGGCAGCAGCGTGTTCGGGCCCGAGCGCACGATCCGCTTGTGCCAGTGCCGGGTCGTGCCGAACAGCTCGTTCGCCAGGTCACGGATCCGGTCGCTGACCGCCCGCTCCCCCTGGCCCGGCGCGACGAGCCCGCGCTCGTCGATCTCCGCGAAGAGCCGCACGGCCTTCGCCTGGGCGTCCAGGAGCCGCGCGGCGCGGGTGGCTTCGTCATCCGTCATATCCGGGAGGGTACAAGTCCACGGTGATGCCGACGATCTCGGCGACGCCGCCCGGTCCCCCGCCGGGGGCCGCCGCGTCGTCGTGCGGCTGGGGCCACTGCGGGCTGCCGAAACCGGAGGACGTCCTAGTCAACGACCCGGGACTAAAGTCCCGGGCTTGCGCCCCGCGTCGCCACAACTCTTCCGCCCGCCGGCGGATGTTGCGGGAGCTGTTGCGGTCCGCGTGATCAACGAATCCACAGGACCGGCACGCGAACCAGGCCTGGGAGACCCGGTTCGCTCTGTCGATGTGGCCGCACTCGGCGCAGGTGCGGGAGGTGTACGCCGCATCGACATACACCACCGGCACCCCGGCCTTCTTCGCCTTGTACGCGATGAACGCCCCCAGCTGGGCAAAGCTCCAGCTGGAGTGGGTGGCCCGTTGGGGCTTGCGAAGCCGTACCCGTTCACGGATGCCCGTCAGTTCTTCCAGGGCGATTCCGCGTCCGGTGCTCCCCCACTGCCTCAAAGGCGTGGGAGGTACCCCCAGCCTCGGCCACCACATGCTTCGCGATCTTGTGGTTGATGTCCTTCGCCCGCCGCGCTTCCGTGCGCCTGCGCTTCTTCAAACGGCGCTTGGCGGACGGGGTGTTCTCCTTCTGCAGCTTGGTGCGCAGGGTGCGTTCACGCAACCGTCCCCGGTTCAGGGCGCGCCCGGCCATGATCTGACCGTCGCTCGTGGTGGCGATGTTCACGATCCCCAGGTCGATACCGAGAAAGGCCACCGGGTCGGTGTTCAGGGGTGCTTCGGGGATCTCGCAGGTGGCCTGCAGAAACCACATGCCGTCCCGCGCGACGAGGTCGGATTCGCCCTTGCGGTACAGCGCCGGGCGGGCCAACTGCTCCGGGGAGGCGGTGAACGCCACCCCCTTCACCCGCCCCGACAGCGTCCAGATGGAGACCGTCCGCTCGCTGATCTGCCAG